>CAZKLM010000003.1:0-160248 GCA_964553755.1 uncultured Acholeplasmataceae bacterium | reverse complement strand
CAGAACTATATTCAAAAACAATTATTAAATTACAAAATCCAATAATAAAGAGACAATACCAAACATTAGCTACTATATCAAAAGATGAAGTACTTTCTGGTGAAAAACCGATTCTATTTGATGAATGGCAAGAGGTGCCTGAAATTTGGGATTTTATTAGACTAGATATTGATGATAATAAATATAAGGGTGCCTATTTATTAACGGGGTCTACAAAAAAACAAAACATTAATATATCACACACTGGAACTGGAAGAATTAATTCCATTTATATGCGTCCTATGAGTTTATATGAAAGTGGAGAATCTAAAGGTACTGTATCATTATTTGATTTATTTGAAGGCAAAAAAATTAATGTGACAAAATCTCAAACAAGTATCAACGATATAGCACACTACATTTGCCGAGGTGGATGGCCAGGTATTTTAGAATTGCCATTAAAAGAACAACTTGCTGTACCAAAAGATTTGCTTGAAAGTATTATATCAAAAGATGTAGATGAAGTAGATGGTACAAAGAAAGATAAAGAAAAAATAAGAAAGCTGATACGAAGTTATGCAAGAAATATTTCGACATTAGCGACCAGTAAAACGATTTATAAAGATCAAGAAAACGAAGGAATTTCCATTGATTACAAGACTTATGAATCTTATACTAATGCCCTGCAAAGGTTATACATTATAGAAAACATCAAAGCTTGGTCGCCAGCTATTAGAAGTGCCAGTACCATAAGAACATCTGATAAAAAGCAGTTTGTAGATCCTAGTATTGCAGTTGCCGCTCTAGGTTTATCAGTTGAGAAGTTGAAGCAAGATTTTGAAACATTCGGATTCTTTTTTGAATCTATTTGTTCTAGAGATGTTAGAGTGTACGCACAAGCTTTGGATGGTGAAGTTTATCATTACAATGACTCATCTGGATTAGAAGTAGATTTAATCATAGAGTTAAGGGATGGTAGGTGGGCTGGAATTGAAGTGAAATTAGGGGAAAACGAAGTAGATAAAGCAACATCAAATTTACTAAAGTTAGCGAAAATTCATAAATCTAAAAAACCTTCATTCTTAATGATACTCACAAATACTGAACTTGGATATCAGAGAGAAGATGGAATTTATGTCGTTCCGCTTGGATGTTTAAAGCAGTAGTTCAAATCCTGTCATTAACGATTTAGCGAAAGAAGGTTTTAGAATTGAAATTAGTACAAGTGAATCGTAAGTATAAAGAGGCCATTATAGACTATAAAACTGAGTATTTATTAAGTCATAATAAAATTAACGGTGGATGTGGTCTTCATCATTACAGCAATATTGATGAATGGTTTAAAGAGATAGACAAAATAGTAGTTGGAAAATCAGATAGACGAATTCAATCGTATACATACCTATGCATGGTTGATGAAAAAGTAGTGGGTATGTTGGATTTACGACTTCAATTACCAATAGAATGGTATAGTGCTGGGCATATTGGCTATTCTATAAGACCTTCAGAAAGAAGGAAAGGATATGCAACTGCAGCATTAAAAGAAGCTTTGGTAATTGCCACTGAACTAGATATAAAGCCCATCATTATTACTTGTCTAAAAGACAATGAAGCTAGTAGAAAAGTAATATTAAATAATGGCGGTATTTTTGTAGAGGAAATCATAGAAAATGGTGAGGAGAACCTGGTCTTCAAATTTATTGAATCGATTTTTTTAGATAACATGGGTTTGATACCGAACAATAATTAATTAGTTGAATAACCTATTTTGACACAAAGAAATTATCACTAGAAAAAGTTGAAAAATAAAACCCATGAACTAAGCCATAATTTAGGGGTGTAATTTTTTGGGGTGGGGGTGTAAAAAAATCCGCTAGGGGTGTAAAATTGTAGCAAAATAGGTCATACAACCCAAATTTACCCGCATTCCGAGGATATAGATCAAACATATTTGTTTGGTAATTCTCGGGTTTTTATTTGGATTTATGTTAGAAATTTTTTATAACGTAGTGAAAGTAAAAGCCGTAAACCCTATTGCAATAAGGGTTTTCTGTGTTGGGAGTAATTATTTTATAATACCTTCACTATATAAAAAATATAGAGGTAGTATAGGGAAAATGGTATAATACATAAGAAGAGGTGGCTTTATGTTTGAAACTTGGAATAAACCCAAAATTAATAATCTATCTCAAATAGATATCGAACAGTGGTTCGATGTTCTTAATCATGGCCTTGAAGAAGATAGAGGGTATAATATTTCAAATCCGAACATAGAGGATATTAGAGCACGTATTAAAAAAGATTACATTGATTATTTAAAAAGCTGCACAACCAATCAAAACTTTTATGCTTATTACATATTGCGAGATGATGATGGAACAATTATATCTGTTTGTAGAATAGTGATTGTTGATGGGCTATATTATCTAGAAGGATTGGAAACACATCGAGACTATTATCATAAAGGTTTTGCATGTAAGTTATTAAACAAAGTTTTGTATGAGTTAAAGCGAGACAATATTGAAACCATCTATTCCATTGTTAGAAATCATAACGATAAGTCATTAAACTTTCATTATAAAAACGGATTTAGCAAAGAAACTAAAGATGATGTAGATTCTAAATTTGTCCTAAATGTTACAGATCAAATAAGAAAAGAATTGTTCGATCACTGGGCGAGTAATTATAATAAAAGTGTCATTAGATCAGAACAAGAAGAAACATATCCCTTTGCTGGTTACTCTAAAGTTAAATATCAAATTGTTGATATTGTTACCAAAAAGCCATTCGCCAATATTCTTGATATGGGTATGGGTACTGGCGAAATTACGAGTCCTTTATATGATTTAGGATATAAAATAACAGGTGTGGATTTATCAGAAAAGATGCTAGATTTAGCCAAAAAGAAAATGCCTAATGCAATATTCATATGTGATACTTTTCAAAATTCTTTAACAAAACTGAATGATCAGTATGATTTCATCATATTCAATTATTCGATTCATCATCTTGGATATCAAAGTCAAATAGATTTACTTCTAAAAATTCATGAAAACCTTAGTAGTCAAGGAAGGATTATTATAGGTGATGTATCAACAGTAAATGCACTAGATATGAATAAACTAAAAGAAAAATATGATTCTATTTGGGATAATGAAGAATATTATCCTATATTAGATATTTATCAAAAAAGTGAATTAAAGAATTTTTATAAGATGTTTTATACCAAAATTAATGAAGTTTCAGGGTTGTTTGTGTTATTAAAAATATGAACTTATAGCATCATTTATAGTAAAGTTCATAAAGACAAGATAAACTTACTTGAACTTTCTTCCAAAGTTGTCCAGTTAATATCAGATTTTTTGATTGATTCAGAATTATTATTGCTACGAGTTATTAACTAAACGATTGGGGGACGCGTATAAGTTTCATGGACTCTCAACTCCACCAAACTTACCTGAAGTGGCTTCCAGAAGTTGGAGATATGGTATGATTAATATACCACTATGATGAAGGAAGTTTTTTTATTTGAAAATAACATTAAGCAGAAAGTAAACATCTAAAATCAAAACATGTATTAGTTTGTTCTTTGAAATGCTTATATTCTACATTATGTAGAGTACTTATCAATAAATATGAGAGGCATTCTTGTGAAAGAATATAGATTTCAAGTTTTATTTAAGATATAATCTAGGTAAACTATTATGAGGAGTGTATTATATGAACATACAAGATAAACTCATAGCACTACGAAAAGAGCAGAACCTTACCCAAAAACAACTTTCCGAGAGGATTCATTATTCTGATAAAGTTATCAGCAAGTGGGAAAGAGGCGAGTCCTATCCGGACATAGAAGCGCTCAAAACTTTAGCTGTTTTTTACAACGTGACCATTGACAGCATCGTCAATCATCATGTTCATCATTCCAGAACACCTAGAAGCGCTGTCAACAAGCTTACTGTTAAAAAGATCGAACAACCACCACTTGTTCTTAGATTATTTATTATCGTACCTTTTCTCTTTCTTATTGGTGCTATTGTACTTGATTTAATGATTTGGCCGAGCTTATTGATCTTTTTTCTTCTTTTACTGCCAAACGCGCTTATATGGACTAAGTCTGTTTTTGAAGGTCAGTACGAAGGTCGCACAATCAAAGTATCAAACGCCACAACAATATGTGCTATTTATATAGATGACATATTGGTAGAAAGTATTCATGGGCTTTTTCATATCAACCCCGTCAGAATTTTTCAAATAGATGGCCTATTGGTTCACGTTAAAATACATAATCTGTTAGGGATTAAAGTCAGTATGTCTGTGGCGCCCATGCATGGCATTAGTCACAACGCTAGTGTTTGATAATTATTTAATCTAAAACATAAAAGATAAGTCCACGATTGTTTCTTGGACATTATCATGAAAATTCAACTGTCGTTAAAAACACTTCCCTTTGTTAAGCTATTTTTATAGGGGTGCGTAAAATCTAGCAGGGGTGCTGTAAATTCTCACTAGGGGTGCGTAAAAAACGATTAGGGGTGCGTAAATTCTCACTAAGGGTGCGTAATTGTATTAAAATAGGTTACACAACCCATATAACAAGCATAGGTTTGATACAATTCGTATCAGGCCTTTTTTTGTACCGAAAGAAAAGCTTTTCCCAATCTGCAATTTCATGCTTTATTGTTTAAACATTTAATGACTAAACTCTATTTAAAGTTGGATACAATTTCGAAGGCACTCCAATTAACTTTATATACACTGATGCTTATCTATTGACTTGACAAATATCACATGTTAAAATTAATTATCAAGAATGATAATGAGGTTAAAAAATGAAAAAGCTTTTTCAGTCTTTTGTTACAGATCATCCAATGGTTGAGGATTCACGAGAGTTTAAGTTTAAAAAACAATGGAAAAACAAAACGTATTGTCTTGGTTTATTTTTGTTTATTGTTGCTACAGTTATTATTGGTTCTTTTATTTTATTCATTCCTTTAAGCTTTCCGATCAATTTTCTTCTAAGGACTGATTTCATGGAAACATGGCGGGATGCAAATCCAGTCTGGGCAGAGTTTTTGATTTATGGATTACAACTCGTCATTGGGTTCGGTGGCATTTATCTTGTTATGGCAATGTTTACAAGGTACATTGAAAAAAGACCCTTTAGAACACTTGGTTTTGTTGGCAGGAAAAAAGGTATTAAAATGCTACGTGGTTTTATTTTCGGATTAGGATCATCAGGCTTAGTGTTTTTATTGGTATTAATTTTCACTCCATCGACATTATCTACGGAAGGACATCTTGTCGCTGGCGTGGCTGCGATACCTGTCGTTTTATTATTTATGATTCCATGGGCGGTGCAAGCTACAGCGGAAGAAGTGGTGTTCCAAGGTTGGTTAGTCCCTCATTTAACCAAAAGAAATGGCGTCATAATTGCGATTATATTTTCAGCAATCGTCTTTGCATTAATTCATATTACGAACCCTAACATGGGTGTTTTAGTATTTATAAACTTAGCATTATATGGAGTTTTTGCAGCATTATATATGCTATACGAAAAGAGCATTTATGGCATTGCAGCATACCATTTTGCTTGGAATTGGTCATTTGGACAACTCTTTGGTGCAACGATGTTTGAAGATGAACAGGCTATTAGTATTTTTGGGCTAAAACGTGAAGGAAATCCAATTCTTACCGGAGGACCACTGGGAGCTGATGGCAGCATCTTCGAAACAGTGATGTTGATTTTATTAATTGGTGGAATTCTCTATTTACAGTACCGAAAAATTAGGAGACAAAAAAATGGAAAAACAACTTGATAAAAAGAAGTTTAGACTATCTTTAAAACCGATCAATATGATGATAATCGAATATTTAGAAAAACATGAGACAGCCACCTCAAAAGTTATTATCGAAGATAATCAGACATTCTCACAAGCATCCATCTACCGGGCAATCCATGAACTTTTAGAAGCGAATATCATTATCATTGAAAAAGAAGAAAAAGTTCATAGCGTCTTAGAAAGATATTTTAAGTTAAATTACAATTTATCAGAAGAACTTCATGATAAACTCACGCAAGTTGATTGCGATAAACTCTCAGTTGGAGTCAATGTATGGATGAGTACGGTCACCAAAGAAATTCAAGATTATTTAAATGATTGGTTGAAGACCGATGACCCAATTAGACTTGGTATGGGTAAAGAAATTCTTCATCTTACCGATGACGACCTCATCGCTTTCTATAGAGAGTTTTACAAGTTGATAGAAAAGTACAAGGCATACCCAAAAAAAGAAAACGCGAAAAATTTCTCAATCGCTGCTTCATGGGTCCCTTTAAAGAAAGGATAAATTAAATTATGAATGTGATTGTTATTAGTATTGTATTAGTTGTGAGTCTTTTTGAAGTTATAGTAAATGTTTTAAACTACCGGCACAGAAACACACCTTTACCTGAAAATGTCAAAGATATTTTTGATCCTAAAGAGTATCAAAAATCGCTGGATTACAGTATGGAAAATGCGAAATTTAGTTTTGTTTCATCAGGGGTTAGAACGTTATTGATATTAACACTTTTAGTGAGTGGTTTCTTCCCTTGGCTAGAAGCGCTTTCTAAAGAACTAAGTGAACTTGTAGTAGTACAAACACTGTTTTTTTTATTTGGGTTTTATCTCATTAATTTAGTCATCTCAATTCCTCTTAATTATTACCATGACTTTGTCATAGAAGAGCGTTTTGGTTTTAATAAAAAGACTAAGAAGATTTTCATTGTTGACACGATTAAGTCTTTTATCTTAACAGTCATCATAGGTGGAATTATGATTACAGCTGTCACAATGGTATACATCGTCTTTATCGACATGATTAGCTTATTTATAGGCATAATGTTCGCACTTATTGCAAGCTTCATGTATGGTGCATTAATTTCACAGGGATGGGTTATTAGAAAGTTTAATGATCTCAAACCTCTTGAAGAAGGTGCGCTTAGAACACGAATTGATGAACTTGCGACACGCTTAGGATTTAAAGTTGATCGTATTTTTGTGATGGATGGTTCTAAAAGGTCTTCCCATGCGAACGCCTTTTTTACTGGGCTAGGTAAAACTAAAGAAATTGTTTTATTTGATACACTTCTTAACCAATTAACTGAAGATGAAGTAGTGGCGGTCATGGCTCATGAACTAGGACATGCCGTACACAAAGATGCACCAAAACTGCTAGCACGTAACTTAGTGATAGTCGCAGCTTATGCTTTAGCTTTAGGCTTAATTTTAACTAATGATGCATTTTTTACAAGTTTTGGTTTAGAAGGGATTCAAATGGGCTTCGCGTTTGTTTTAATGATGCTTGTTTTAGAACCTATTAATATTGTTTTCGGGATATACATGAACGCGTTTAGTCGTCGATTTGAATATCGAGCAGATGCATTTGCGGCTAAAAACGCTTCTAAAGAAGCCATACGTAGTGCGTTAATACAGCTTACTAAAGAGAGTTTTTCAAATCTTACACCGCATCCTTTATATACCTTTGTGTATTATAACCACCCCTCAATTAGTGATAGACTTAAGGCTTTATGAAAATAATAGACATTTATTATGAAAGGAAACAGTAAACGTATGAATAAACAGTTAAAAAGTAATTATTATGAGGCTGTAAACAATGAATGGATTGATAAAGCTGTCATCCCAGGTGATCAACCGACAATGTCAGCATTCTTAGAACTCCATTTAGTTATTGAAAAAACGCTTATGGATCTTGCTTCTAAGTGGGAGAAGGATAGTCAAGGATTAAACGAAAACTTGAAGAAGTTTATTAAACTCTATCAAATGACCAAAGATTTTGATAAGCGTGATGCATTAGGTGTGAAACCATTTGAAACCATTTTAAGTCGGTTAAAAGACTTAAAAAATTTAAAAGATTTAGAAAAGGCATGTGTTGATTTCACTTTGGAATCAATTAATACACCATTTGATTTTTCAATTACCCAAGATTTTATGAACAGTAATAATCAAGTGCTATATTTTGCTTTAACTGATTTATTCTTACCAGATACAAGTTATTACCAAGATGAGGAAACAAAAAAACAGCTCATCGGTTTATTTACAATGACGACAAATCAATTGCTAAGTCTGTATGGATTTTCACAAGAAGAATCAAATAAGTTAATTCAAGAAGCGCTAGCGTTTGACGAACGATTAGTGCCTATCACTAAATCAAGTGTAGAAAAAGCAGACTATGTCAAAGAGTATAACCCATTTTCTAAAGAAGAAGTAAAGGTGTTATCAAAAAACTTTGATCTTATCAGTGTTGCTGAAGCACTGGTTAAAGAAAATGTAGACCAACTCATTGTCACTAATAAAGATTATATGAACCATTTTGATAGCGTCATTAAGGAGGATAACTTCAACCTTATTAAATCATGGATGATTGTATCAAATGTACTCAGTTTTTCATCATTATTAACCAATGAAATTCGAATTGCTGGCGGTGCATTTGGTCGTGCACTCACGGGGACACAAGAAGCACGAAGTAAAGATAAATTCGCTTTTTATCAAGCCTATCATCGATTTGATCAAGTTGTTGGATTACATTATGGTGAAACCTATTTCGGTCCAGCTGCAAAAAAAGATGTGAAAACGATGGTTCACGAGATGATTGATATATATCAAGAACAACTCACAAAAAACACATGGCTAGAAGAACAAACCAAAGAAAAAGCGCTGAAAAAACTATCGACACTTACTGTGCATGTTGGATATCCAGACGAGCTGCCAACATATTATGATCAGTATGTCATTAAGGGCTATGATGAAGGTTCTAACCTAGTTAATGAAAGATTATCGATTTCTCGGATTTTCAACACCTACCAGTTTAGTAAATATAACAAGGTTCCAAATAAAAATGTTTGGGAAATGTCTGCAAGCGATGTGAATGCATACTATAACCCGTTTAACAATCAAATCGTCTTTCCTGCAGCTATTTTACAAGCGCCATATTATAGTATTCATCAAAGCCCGTCTGAAAATTTCGGTGGTATCGGCGCTGTTATTGCGCATGAAATTTCACATGCATTTGATAATAATGGTGCTAAGTTTGATGAAACAGGCTCTCTAAACAACTGGTGGACAGATGCTGATATCGAAGCATTTAGTAGAAAAGCGAAAGACATGATTGATTTATTTGAAGGTGTTGAAACAGGATATGGTCCTTGTAATGGTGAACTCACTGTTTCAGAAAATATTGCCGATAGTGGCGGATTAAGATGTGCACTTGAAGCTAGCAAGAAAAATGAAGCTCATAACTATGACGACTTCTTTAAAAACTGGGCACGTGTTTGGCGAGAGAAATCATCCATTGAATATCATCAATTATTGCTTAAAGTTGATGTGCATGGACCTGCAATTTTAAGAGTCAATATGCAATTACGAAATTTACAAGAGTTTCAAGAGTTTTATCAAATCAATGAGAAAGACGAAATGTATTTACCTCAAGAAAAAATGATAACGATTTGGTAAAATCGATACTAATACTTAAAATGATAAGGAGTTCTAACATGAAACAGTTAATTAAACCAGTTTTAAAATCACTTGGTTTTATTGCACTTTATACAATAATCAATACAATCATAGTTCTTGCATATTCAATTGTAGCAGGTATAGAAGATATTCAAAATATGTCTCCAAATGCAATAACTACGATGCTGATTGCAACACAAATTTTGGTATTGTTCATCATTTTGCTCATTTACAAAAAACAGTTTACGACATTTGTTCGATTGAAAAGAGTATCCCCCAAGATAATTCTATGGTCTTTTATCATTGGAATCGCCGGTATCAATATTAGTGCACTTCTAATCACTGTCATGAATTTTCTAATCCCTGAGCAAGTGGCAAGTTATATTGAAGCAATTGAAGGAAGTATTGGTGGGGCAAGTTTTCTATTTAGTTTAATCGCAGTCGTCATTTTAGCACCACTCGTTGAAGAAATCATGATGCGTGGTATGGTATTTAAATGGTTTGAAAAAACCAATATTAAACCTTGGGTGCTCATTATAGTAAGTGGATTGTTTTTTGGCATCTTCCACTTAAACCTCATTCAAGGTGTTTTTACTACGGTGGTTGGTATGATTTATGCGTTAGGGTTCTTAATGACAAGATCCTTGTGGGTACCTATAGTCATGCATGCTGCAAATAACCTTTACGCATTTACTGCAGGATACTTACCTGAAGGATTAATAGAGTCGCAGTGGTTTACAATCATCAGTTATCTCATGCTTGTTTTAATACCCATTGGATTTTATCAAATAAAAAAAGAGTTAAGAGGACAAATTTAGACCATAAAAAGTTTGAACTTTATAAGTAAATACAACAGTCATATTTGAATATCTCTTAGTAAAGCTGTTTTTATAGGGGTGCGTAAAATCCCATGAAGGGTGCGTAAAAATAGGCTAGGGGTGCGCAAAATCCTATGAAGGGTGCGTAATTGTATTAAAATAGGTTACACAACCCATAAAAGAAGCATAGGTTTGATACAATTCGTATCAGGCCTTTGCACAGCCCATAAAATATCCCAAAATAGAATAGAGACTTAAGATTAATGATATAATGATTCTATACAATAGGCGAAAAACCAATTTGATTTAAATAACATCAATATAAGGTGAACGTATGAAAAAAATGGTAATCTTTTGGGTTTTGCTGCTTTCTCTAATTGGCTTAACTCCAAAAACGCATGCCGCTTCAGACATTGATTATGAAGATTTGTTTGCTAATCATCAGTCTGTTATGCTGATTATTCACCCGATAACCGGTGCCATTTATTATGCCAATCAAGCTGCAGCAGATTTTTATGGTTACCCTCTTGAAACGTTGCTGCAGATGAACATTAACGACATCAACATGTTATCACCGGATGAGGTGGCCGCAGAACGCCTTAAAGCGTTAGAAGAAGAAAGAAATTTCTTTATTTTTAAACACCGACTATCAAATGGTGATATACGTACCGTTTATGTGTACTCCTATCCCGTTGTGATTCATGGTGAAACATATCTTTATTCCATCATCATTGATCAAACGGCGTTTGTGATTGCCCAGGATAGAAATAGATTACTCACCATTTTAGGCATTACCGTCCTTGTTATAGCGACCATAACAACCTCTTATCTTGCGATTAAGATATCCAAACAAAAAAGAAGATTAACAGAGATCAACGAAAAACTTCATGAAAGCGAACAGAGATTCAAGATTTTACACGATGCTTCCTTTGGGGGATTAGCCATTCACGATCAAGGCATCATTCTCGATTGCAATCAAGCGCTTTCTGACATTACTGGTTTTTCGATGGAGGAGTTATTAAACTCAAATGGGCTTAATCTAATCGCTCCTGCATTTAGAGAAATGGTGATGCAAAAAATCAAAGAGGGCTATGAAAAGCCCTATGAAGCATTTGGAATTCGAAAAAATGGCGAAATTTACCCCCTTAAACTGGAAGCAAGAAACCTTCCTTATCGTGGCAAGAAAGTCCGCGTTGTTGAGTTTCGTGATATAACAGAGCAAAAAAAACAAGATGAAATTAAGCAATCTTTAGAAAATCAGTGGGGAAAACTAATTCAAGAGATGCCGCTTGGTTTTAATATAAGAGAACTGATTTTTGATGAAACCGGATATCCAATTGATTACGTTTTTATTAGCGTTAATGACAACTATGAGCGAATAACAGGACTTAAAAGGCAAGATATCATCGGCAAACGAGCAACCGAAGTTATGCCCAATATTGAAACGTCATGGATTAAGAGTTATGCCCAAATTGTGCTTGAGAAGAAAACACTGGCGATTGAAGATTATTCAAGAGCTTTAGATAAGTACTTTCGAGTCGTGAGTTATCCGTATAAAGACAACCAATTTATCGTTGTTGCAGAAGACATCACCGAGCGCAAAAAGCAAGAAGAACAATTAATCATGAATGAAGCTGAAAAAAGTCGGATTATCGCGAACCTACCTGGTGTCTCCTATAAGTGTCGGTTTGATCCATCATGGACCATGGTGTTCATGTCAGATGGATGCGAAGCCTTAACGGGATACCATCCTTTAGAACTCATTGAAAACAAAGCGATTTCATTTAATGATTTAATTGTCCCTGAGTACCGCGTGTATGTAACCCATCAGTGGGAAGAGGCTAAAAAATATAACCGCCCCTGTAATATCGAATATGAAATCTCAAAAAAAGATGGGACTCGCATTTGGATTTGGGAAAAAGGCCATGTCTATCGCCAAGATGAACAGTGGTATATTGAAGGGTTCTTAATGGATATTTCGGAACGAAAAAACCATGAAGACCAGGTTATTTATGCCAGCAAGCATGATTTTTTAACGGGATTACCCAATCGACGTTATTTTGATGAGAAGATTAAAGAACTCGATCGACCTGAGAACTATCCGCTACTGATTGCGATGATAGACATTGATGGATTGAAAATGATGAACGATACCTACGGTCATAAAGTAGGTGATCAAGCCATAAAACACGTCTCAATGTTGCTTTCTGAATGCTGTGGCGCTCCATCATTTATTGCGCGAGTAGGTGGAGATGAGTTTCTCATTCTTTCACCGAAAACGTCTATCGACACGTTTAAAATGAAACGTAACGATTTGCTCAAGAAGACCTCAGCCATTAAAATCAAAGATATTCAGTTATCCCTTTCCTTTGGGGCTGCTGTCAAAAATAATCCATCTGACGATATCGATGATATGATTATGTTTGCAGAAAACAATATGTATGCGAATAAGGTTCTTCATGGACAAAGTTCAAGAAATCAAGTCATTGTCGCACTCTTTGATGCGCTAAAAGAAAAGCACGAAGAAGAGAAAATTCATTCTGATCGAGTTAGTCACTATTGTAAACGGATTGGAGAAAAACTTCATTTATCGGAAAGTGACAAAATGGAGTTGGCCTTTGCAGGTCGGATGCATGATATCGGTAAGATTGCTATACCCGATCATATCTTAAAAAAACCAGGGATTTTAACCGAAGACGAATGGGTCACCATGAAAACACACACAACCAACGGGTATCAAATCCTTCGATCCGCTGATCAGTATTCAAAATTAGCTGAATACGCACTCACCCATCACGAACGCATGGATGGGAAAGGGTATCCACAAGGATTGCTCGGGCATGAGATTCCGCTTTTTTCTCGAATCATTAGCATTTGTGATGCCTACGAAGCGATGACGGCTGATCGTCCTTATCGAAAAGCACTCAGCAAAGAAGTTGCTATTGCTGAACTCAAGCGGTGTGCTGGAACACAATTTGATCCAAAACTGGTTGAGTTGTTTATCCATGAAGTTTTAATTGAAGAAGAGTAGGAAGGAGAACCCCATGGACATAAAGTACAATGAAACCATCATTCCGTATCTTTATGAGGGCGTTTATGTGGTAGACCGAAAGCGGAAAATCATTTTTTGGAATGAGGGCAGTGAGCGTATCACAGGTTATACTCAAGCTGAAGTCATCCAGAGTTATTGTTACCATAACATTTTGCAACACGTCGATGAGAGCGGAAAATCCTTATGCCTTGATGGGTGTCCCCTTCAAAAAACACTCGAGGATGGCATTATTAATGAAGCCCGAGTTTTCTTAAAACACAAAGACGGTTATCGCATTCCTGTCATGGTCAAAACCCTCCCCATTTACGATTCGGATCAAAACATTGTCGCAGCGATTGAAGTGTTTACCGATGAACGATTTCAAAAACAAATCTATCGTGAAAACATCGAGTTAAAAGATAAACTTCGCACAGACCCCTTAACACAAGTCGCCAACCGCCACTTCTTTGATTTTCAAATGTCTAAACGTTTGGAAGAAGCCAACATTTTCAAAGCTCCCTTTGGGATCCTCATGATTGACATTGATCACTTCAAGAGAGTGAATGACACATACGGCCATTTAGTGGGAGACGAGATCCTCAAGGTTGTCGCACAGTCGCTTTCAGCGAACATTGAAAAAACAGATGTGTTAAGTCGATGGGGAGGCGAAGAGTTTATTGCCATCGTCGATGTATCAAACCGTGAAGATCTCTTAAAAATCGCTGAACGATTACGCCATGTGGTTGAAACATCAAGTTACACGCTTAAAGATGGATCAGTGATTCAAGTCACCGTTTCCATTGGAGGAACACTAGCGATTCCAACAGATACGGCTATGGCCATCATCGCTAAAGCGGATGAAAATCTGTATATTGCCAAACAAAGTGGAAGAAACCAGTCGAAGGTTTGATCATTTAGAACATTCGAAAAATTAGATTAGACAAACCAACTCGCTTCTAAAACATCATCGATTTGATGATCCCACCCTTTTTAAAATGAGTCTACAATCTTTGATTGTCGATGGTCTTAAGAAGGTTTTTTTGCTTTTTGAGGTTAAAAGGTTTTTAACTCCATTATTTTTGTATGAATCAAAAGGAAAGGTGGAATCAAGAGCCCAAGCTATGTTATAATTTTCTAAAGGAGTGATGAAAATGAAAAAACCCTTACCCAAGCGTCATGAGCTTGACGTTAACCACACCTGGGATGTGTCCCATTTGTTCAAAACTGAAGACCTGTATTTAGCATCATTTGATGAAGTCGAAAAAGATGTCGAGTCATTTTGCTTAAGGTATGAGAATAAACTAAAGTCATCCCAAATGATTCATGATGCACTCATCACCTATCAAGATCTCCAAGCACGGCTCTTGCGGATCAATGCCTATAGTTCGCTACAATCCTCCACTGACTCCATTTCGGAAGAAAACCAAATGCGACAAGGAAAAGCAATGTTACGCTTCCAGAGCCTATCACGAAAAATGGCATTTTTTATGAATGAGTTAAAACAAACAAGCGATGAGTTGCTCTTAGAAACGGCAAAACTGAACGACGATCATCGCCTGTTTCTTTTGGACATCATTCAGGATAAAAAATACACATTAATCCCTGAGGTTGAAAAAACATTGGTGGCCTTATCTCCCGTTCTCAATGCATCTTACATCAACTATAATCGTTTCAAATTAGCCGACATGAAATTTGATGATTTTGAGGTGGATGGAATCCAGTATCCTAATTCATTTACCCTCTTTGAAAACGAATATGAACATGAAGAAAACACAGCCGTTAGAAGACGCGCTTATGAAACGTTTTATCAAACATTAGCGGAGTATCAACATGGGTTTGCCAGCAATTACCAAGCACACCTTCAAAAAGAAAAGATTTTATCTGAACTAAGAGGATATCAAACGATTTATGATTACTTGCTTTATGATCAAAAAGTGACCAAAGATTTCATGGATCGTCAAATTGATTTAATCATGAATCAACTGGCACCAGCCATGCGGCGTTATGCCACGTTGTTAAAAGACGTTCATGGGCTGGATCGTATGACCTATGCGGATTTAAAAATCGCTGTTGATCCAAGTTTTGAACCCCGTGTGACCATCGAAGAGTCAAAAGCATTGCTCATTGAAGGGTTGTCGGTCTTAGGCGAAGAGTACAATCAGTTAGTCAAACGTGCGTTCGACGAACGATGGATTGACTTTCCACAAAACCAAGGCAAATCCACTGGTGGGTTTTGTTCATCGCCTTATGGTGCTAACTCATACATCTTGATTAACTGGAACGGCCAAATGGATGAGGTTATGGTCTTAGCCCATGAGATTGGACATGCTGGACATTTCCAATATGCAAATGGGCACCAAAGCCTGATGAACACCCGACCATCGATGTATTTTGTGGAAGCGCCGTCCACAACCAATGAGTTGCTGATGGCCAATCACCTGATTAAAAAGGTCCAAACTGCACGCGAAAAAACATGGATCAAATCGGTGATGATCTCTCGAACGTATTATCATAATTTTGTGACCCATCTTTTAGAAGCAGCATTTCAACGTGAGGTATATGATCGAATCAACACTAAACAACCGCTTTCTGCCAATATTCTTAACACCCTCAAACTGAACGTTCTTAGAACGTTTTGGGGCGATGCGGTCGACATACCGGATTGGGCAGGGTTGACATGGATGAGACAGCCTCATTATTTCATGGGACTTTATCCCTATACCTATTCCGCTGGACTCACGCTTGGAACCAAAGTGTCCAAAATGATTGAGGACAAGACCATTGCTCCAGAAGAATGGATCGCCGTATTAAAAGCAGGAGGAACAAAAACACCACTGGAGCTGGCGAAGATGGTAGGCGTCGATTTATCGACTGATCAACCATTAACCGAAGTGATTCAAGAGATTTCTACTTTGATTGATGACATTATTCAAGCTCATAAGGAGCGTTAGTTGCAGAATCGATAACGATGCCTCCTTTTCCTTTTCGTTTACTGGAATATGTGTCCATCACGTCGCTTCATGCTTATCGCGCTTTGAAAAAAGGGGGTCATAGGGTATGAAACACCATCAGGGAGTCACTTTGCTAGAATTATTGGGTATTATCGTCGTCTTATCGATTTTAGCCCTTATTTTTGTTCCGATCATGACGTCTTTATCAAGACGAACTCAGTATCGTGCCTTTGAGTCTACCTTAATGAATGTTGAACAAGCCACACGGCTAAGACGTTATGAGTTTCCTGAAAATCCACCTAATTTTGAAACGGTGTTGCTTGAAGATGGAATCACGAATCCCAGTTCAACAAACAATCAGCATTGGAAACGCTATGGAGAACTTTTATTGGGGCCTTACATTCAAGGAGCGATGCCAGAACCGCCATACGGTGGGATTTTTTCCTATCGTTTTTACACAGAAAGCGAAGGCTTCAATACCGGAAGTTGGAATCACTCCAGACGATTGAGAGCCCCTATCATATCAAGCCAAGGTGAGTTGAAAATCGGGCGACAACTCAGAGAAACCTACTTTTTGCCAACCGAAGCAGTGACGGGTGAGTTTATCCAAATCCGTTTTGGGGAAAACAACAATCAGTTAAATGGTCAATTTGATCTCATTAACAACAAGGAAAATACGGAGGCTTTTATTCGCACCATCGAATTTTTACTCAAAACATCGTTTGCTGATCGCGTGTTTGTATACGATCGAAGAACCCAAAATCAAGAAAACCCAACCACCGATGTTCAATTGGTCATCATGATTTATGTGGATCATTCCCGTTGGGAAAGAAGACCTTAATTAACATCAAAGTAAGGCCATTGCTTCATTATAAAAAAGAGAATAGAAAGGAGTCTCCCAGATTTGACTTACCACTGGGAATAGATATAAGTGAAATCCATAGGCGTTTACCTTTGTTTTTGTTTTTTACTTCTTTTGTCGGCGTGCAGTCGAACGCACACCGTGTTAGTGACATATCAAACCAACGGGGGTAATGACATTCCACAAACTCAAATTCATTCGAACTCCCCACAGTGGAACCCAACCATCCCCCAAAAGGAGGGTTATTTGTTTGTTCATTATTGTGTGGATGAAGCCCTTACTCTCCCCTATTCTCCAGAAGATCTTTTAAACAACAAGCAACTGATCCTTTATGCACGATGGCTCGATCCAAACGATCAAACGGTTGTTATCGTGAGTTTTGTTACTTCTGGGGGGACCTACTTATCAAGTCAGCTTATTTCTAAAGGAGATTGGGTGGTGTTGCCGCCTAATCCTACCATGGGAACCTTTACGTTTACCCATTGGACCTACTATAATCCTGACACCGGTTTAGATGTCACATTTGACCCATCTAAGCCGATCATGGAACACATCACATTGTATGCAAACTACAGGTAAACGAAGATTCAGTAGACGGACAAGTAAGATAACATGTTCGTCAAAAGACATCATATCAAGGAGACATTAGAACATCATGATCAAAAGCTATCAAACGATTTTACCGAAGATTCATCCCTCTTCCATTCTTTTTGAAGGATCTATCGTGATTGGTGATGTCACTATCAAAGAAAAAGTTGGCATTTGGTACAATTCTGTTATTAGAGGCGATATGGCACCAATTGTAATAGAAGAAGGAACCAATATCCAAGATGGAACCATCATTCACACCAACACCAATCTACCGACTCTAATTGGAAAAAATGTGACCATTGGTCATCGTTGCATCATCCATGCTGCCATCATCCATGATCGAGCTTTGATTGGTATGGGCAGTATTTTACTCGATGGTTCAGTGATTGAATCCGAAGCGATGGTTGCTGCTGGTACCGTGGTTCCTCCAAATAAAGTGGTTAAATCGAGAACACTTGTCATGGGAAATCCGATGAAAGTCATGCGGACATTAACTGAACACGATCTTGAGAACATGAAAAAGAATAACACCTACTACATGACCCTTTTAAGTCAAGAGAACCATGGATAAAATGGGAATATGCCCGAAGTGTGGGAATCCCAATCGATGTGCCATCGTGCAAGGAATCGAAGGGAATTCGTGCTGGTGTCACACCATTTCTCTTACTCAAACCCAGTTGGACGAACTAAAAAAACACGCTTTCCATTCGTCTTGTCTCTGTGAGTCTTGTCTAAAAGGATTTATTGGGTTATTTCAGTTGATTGATAAACCCGAATGGTTTGATGGAAGAAATCGAAAAGGAGAGATCATAGGACCTGATCTTAAAAGAGGTCAACCCATTCCTAAAGGTCTTTATCATGCGGTTGTCGAGATTTATGCCATCAATCATTTCAATCAGATATTAGTGACCCAACGAGACAAAAGAAAGCCATTTGGGTTAAAATGGGAAATTACTGGAGGGTCTGTTTTAAAAGGCGAATCGATCCTAGAGGGAGCGATACGGGAGTTGTTTGAAGAAACAGGTCTCGTGGCCAATGAATCGGATTTAACACTCGCCTACATCCACCGAAAACATCCTGTTTGCACCCATGCTTTTGTGTATCAAAAACCATTTGATCATCACTCAATCACGCTTCAACCCGGTGAAACGGTTGATTTTAAACTTCTAAAACCCCATGATTTTATCGAGTTGGTCGCTTCAGATGACTATGCTGAACCCTTGGCTAAAAGGTGGAAGCGTCATGGAAAACAGGTACAAGCCCTGATGAATCGAGAAGAGTAGGCCGAAAATAATAAGTTTGATTTAAAAGGAGAACGTATGAAACGATTAGGGATTGTTATTGTATTAACACTTCTATTGATTTTCCTTTACGGGTGTTCTTTTGGTTTATCTCCCACACAAAGCGTTGATTTAACACCCTTTGAAACGTTTGCGACGGATAGACCAAGTGAACCGTTTGAAACGGATGCAACTCGTCCGAATGAACCCACGGATTTATCCCTTTATAGTGGGCATGAACTGGATTTAAGGATTAATCTATCCAAGTGGGGGTTAGGAAACACCATCCTTCGTTATCTATCCCTTAATCGCGACTATAATTGGTATCGCGATCAACATTCAACCGAACCCTTTGGCATCCATAACTGTGTCTTAACATCCATCTACATGGTGGCCAAGTATTTAAACCCCGATCATCCGTTTTCGGTTAACGAAGCAAGATTAAACACCAAACCAGAGGAAGCAACAGGTTATTCCTATCGAGAGGCCAGAGCCTTGCTGGAAAAGGCCAATATCCGGTATGAGTCTAAACTCATGGAAGCATTGTCTGATCTTATAGGGTTTCTTGAAAGAGGGTATGTCGCAATTGCTTTTGTCGATATGCGTGTGGTTCCCTTCGGAGCATTTGATTCAGAATCCAGAGTCAATCGCTATTCGTTGCAGCCAGGATTGCATGCGGTTGTTGTAAAAGGCTTATTGGAAACCGATAAAGGCATCTTTATAGAGGTCTATGATCCCGATAGCAATAACAAGACCTATTCAAATCAAACACCTTTAGGGATGAATCGCTACATCGAGTGGGACCATTTTATGAAGGCGATTTTAAGAAATGAATCACACCTGTTGGTGATTATCGAAGAAATCCTGCCAAATGATTAAGCGAAATCATCCAATTGAACCCTTTGTTTTGATATAATAAAGGATGATTAAAGGAGGATTACATGCTATCTCTTAAAAGCCCGTTATCTCAAGAGCAAAAAGAAACGCTTTTAGCGACGCTTAAAGCGCGGTTTCACTCGAACAAAGTGTTGCATCCAACGCTTATTTGGGACCCCATTCAAACCCGTTTGGAGCAATCCCCGAATGCCTTAGTTGCTTTATACCATATGGAACTCACTGGTGGTGAACCGGATGTAGTTGAAGAAGACACGAAGACCGATACTTTCCTTTTTATGGACTGTTCGAAGGAATCGCCGATGGGTCGAAGAAGTTTATGTTATGATGGAGAAGCGCTTCGTTCACGTAAAAACTATCCGCCTGAAAGCAGTGTCATCGATCGTGCAAAAGAAATGGGAATAAACGTCATGTCAGAGATGATGTACAAACACCTCCAAGCAAAAAAGACGGTGGATCAAAAGACCTCCAGTTGGATCGAAACACCGGATCAGATTCGTCAATTAGGTGGAGCTCTTTTTGGAGATTATCGGTATGGACATGTCTTTATCTATCATAACGGTGCAGATTCCTATTATGCTTCAAGAGGTTTTCGCGGATACCTTCGCGTTTAAAAAGAACGGAGCGTTCTTTTTTTTGTGCAGCAAAGCAAGATAACATGATACAATGAAAATGAAACGTTGAAAGGACACATTCATATGGCAACAATCACATTAAGACCGGTTACCGATGACAATTTTGATGAGGTAGTAAAACTCTCTGACACATTGACAGATTATCAAAAAAAGTGTGTCGCACCCAACATGGTTTCTTTAGCGCAGGCTTACGTCAATTATGATGTCGCCTGGCCAAGAGCCATTTACAACGATGAAACACCCATTGGGTTCGTCATGCTTTCATTGAAAAATGACCATCTTCCAAAGGAAGACCAACCCGGGTATTATTTATGGCGATTCATGATGGCATTAGACCACCAAAAAAAGGGTTATGGCAAAAACGTTTTGGATCAAATCATTGACAAATGCCGCAAGGATGGCATCAAAACCCTTTACACCTCGTGTGAAACATCCGGTGAGCAACCCTATCGGTTCTATATCGGCTATGGCTTCATCGATACCCAAAAAGTCGAAGATGGCGAACAAGTATTAAAATACACATTATAAGGAGAACAACACGATGTCAGACACCTGTGGATGCAACCACACCACCATGAATGCAGTCGATAAAATCAGACGCAAAGGTTATTCCAATGAACCCCTTCCTAACCCCTTTAATATCGCGTGTCGATGCGGTCATCATTGGGTGATGAAAACCCATGAAGCCATGTGCCCATCCTGCCATATGGTCTATGGGGTTACCCCATGTTCCAATACGGATCAAGATGCGATTGAAGCCGTGGGAGTTCGTTATTGATGCATGAGCTTTCATGCATTTTTATTTGGTCTTTGACTAGAAAGGGAAGAAACGATGTCTCCTTCATTTTCTCTGGAACACCTTCCACAGTTTAAGCGGTTCAAAACCATTACCCCCATTGTCGAGGGATGGTCGCATGACCAAAAATTTGATGTAACAGATGATCAAAATCAGCGCTTTCTATTGCGCATCTCGGATCTTTCTTTAGCGTCTTATCGATTACAGCAATTTCAACAACTTAAGTCGCTCAACGCACTCAATTTAAACATTCCAAAAGCCATCGATGCAGGGGTAACTTCCTCTTACGTTTATGTTCTTTTGAGTTATGTTCAAGGATCTCCTTTGATAGAATGCATTCAAACCTTTAGCGATGAGAAGCAGTATTTTTTGGGAATCCAAGCCGGGCAAATCTTAAAGCAAATCCATCACACCCAGACACCACCCCCTTCTTCATGGCGACAAGCCTATCAAGAAAAAATAGCGAAAAGAATCGAACGATTTGAGCGTCCAGACATCCTTTTGCCAAAAAAAGAGAGAGTGACTAAATACCTTAAAAATCAGTTACCATCATTAGGTGAACCGAAGTGGACATTAACACATGGCGATTATCATATCGGCAATATGTTGATTCATGAGGAGACACTCGGAATCATTGATTTTGATAGAATGCAAATGATGGACTCCATCGATGAGTTCAAACCGTTTTGCTGGAATGCTCGGATCAGTCCATTCTTTCAAACAGGGCTTGTTGAAGGTTATTTTGATTTTTCGATACCAGAGGACTTCTTTTTCACTTTATCCATCTATGCAGCTGAGTTTTTGACGAGCCATTATCCATGGGCTTTATCGTTTGGCCAAGAAGAAACGCGTATTGCACAAGATGTATACCATGAGGTGATGGGGTATTATCAAAATTTTACCCAAACGGTTCCAACCTGGTTTATTCGACCGCTTTCGCTTAATCCCATCATCTTAAGCGACTATCAAACGTCATGGTCATCGGAGTTTGAACGAATAAAGACCGTTCTTGAAACCCATTTAAACGATCAAATCATAACGATTGAGCACATCGGCAGTACAGCGGTTAAAGGGTTAATAGCCAAACCGATCTTGGATATTGACCTCATCATTCATGATGACGTACTATTAGAAACAGTCATTCATCGTTTGCATGAAATAGGGTATGAATATGAAGGCAATAAAGGGATTTCAGGCAGGGAAGCTTTTCGAAGAAAAGACCCAACGGTGCCTTGGACACAACCAGATGAAACCTACATGGCTCACCACCTTTATGTCATGAGAAAAGACGCCATCGAACTTCATAAACACCTTGCATTAAGAGAGGCTCTAAGAGCAGATAAAGATTTAGTCAAAGCGTATGGCGAACTCAAAAGAAAGTTGGCATCAATCTATCGTTTTGAACGAAATCAATACACCGAAGGGAAAACGGAGTTCATTCAATCCATCTTAAAAAAGTCATAAAAAAAAGTCCAAGCGGACTTTTTTTATAACGACTCAAGGATGGTCAGAAACTGTTCAATGGGTTGGTTGCCCAATAATTCATGTTTTTCATTGATAACAATCTTTGGAACACCCGATACATGATAACGATTAGACATCTCATGAAACGTTTGAGCCTCGACCATTTCACCTTCAATATGCGAACTTAACATCGCGAGGCGATGCGCGTTTTGAACAGCACCTGGGCAATGTGGACAGCTCAGGGTGACAAACACTTTGATGTTTACCGGTTTATTGATCTTTTGGATTCTGGACTTGATGGCATCGCTAAAGCCGTAATCCAAGCCAGACATATCCATGATCGCGGATAAAAACGAGTTGATTTCATGACCAGCGGGAATTCCGTTGAACTTAACACCGTGATAGCGTCCTTGATGATCGAGGAGAACGAAACTAGGGACTAGGGAAATGCCATAGGTTTCAGCTAATGCTTGATCTTCATGAATGTCTTTTTCAATTAAGGTGATTTTTGAGGATAACTCACTCACTTCACGAAGCAGTTGAGTGGTTTCAGGACACGTCATGCAGGGTTCTTTTTGCGTGAACAAAACAAGTTGAACAGGGTTTTTCATAGGGGATAAGTAGTTGGATATTTGTTGTTGTAGCGTTGCATCAAATAATGGGTTCATGATAAAGCTCCTTTGTATGTGTGATTGAGATAGTGGCTGATGGATAAAGCGGCTTTGGCTCCCTCCGCAGCGGAAATAATGATTTGCTTATAAGGTTGATCCGTGACATCGCCAGCGGCGAACAATCCAGGGTAAGAGGTCATTTGATTAGGATCGACCATGACTTCATATCGATCATTTAAACGAACGAGGTGTTGAAACAAATGACTTTTTGGGGTTGTACCGATTTCAACAAATAAGCCATCAGCTTCAATCATCTCTTGGTGTTTGGTTTGGTTGTTATAGGTCATTAATCCTGTCATTTTGTCATCGCCAATAACTTCTAAAATGCGCGTTTCAAGTCGAACATCTAAATGAGGAATCGCGGCAAGTTTTTCGAGCAAGATGGCATCGGCTCGCCATTGACTTCGATGAACCACCGTGATTTTTTTAGCCCACGCTGATAAATCTAAAACGGCTTCAGCGGCGCTATTTCCACCTCCTGCTACGACGACATGTTTGTCTTTGAAAAAGGGAGCATCACAGGTTGTACAGTAGGATACACCCCGATTGCTATAGATTTTCTCTCCAGGGATATCCAATTTTTTCGGAGAACCACCGGTGGCAAGTAAAACTGTTTTAGCAAGAATCTTTTGTCCATTGGCTAAGTGAATCTCAAAGTTTGGGTTTTTAGGTTCAATGGCCATGACATCAACATCTTTATAGATAGGCACTTCTAAAGCTGTGACGTGGTTGATAAAAGCATCGGATAGGTTTTTTCCTTCAATCATGGTGAACCCTAAGTAGTTATCAACAAACGACGTGTTGTGAAGTTGCCCTCCTAAATCCTTGGATAGTATGCCTACAGATAATCCCTTACGTTTAGCGTATAAGGCGGCATTTAAACCAGCAGGTCCTCCTCCAATGATGATAAGATCCCACAATAGGCCTTCCTTAAAGGCTTCGGTTGATGTTGGTTTTTCAAGTGTAAAGGCGAACATTTCAAATCCCCTTAACAATCAGATCGATGGCATCATCGATGTTTTCAAGTTTGATGGCGTTGTTTTTTTCAATGGTTTGAATGAGATTATTGGTGGTCAGTACACCAATGGCTTTTTCAATACTCGAACGGACAGCTTTAAGTTGGATCAAAATGTCTAAGCAACTGGATTCTTGATCCATCATCAATAAAACCCCATTGATTTGTCCATGCACACGCTTGATTCTATTTTTTAAAGACGCTTCACAAACCATAATTGGAACCTCCTTGGTCATTAAATGTCACATTCATAATACCCCACGGGGTATCATTTTGCAAATCATTTGCTTAAAAAAAAGACGCACTTAAGCGTCTAAACTTTGTGACCTTCCTTTGGAACAATGCAAATGAATCTAAGAAGAGAAGTCCCTGTATTTCGAAACTGATGGAGTGTATTTTCTTTCACGAAAGAAAACGATCCTGGACTCACCTGTGTGATGATTCCATCGATTTCAAGTTCCCCGTTTCCTTCGATAAAATAATTGACATGGTACCAAGGGTGTGAATGTTTTGGTGTAAACCCACCAGGGCTCACATCAACCACACGCATGACATGGTTAGCAAACCCATCGCTTTCGTTGATCAATGTTTTCATGGAAGCCAATCGGACGTGATCCCCTTTAAAAAGTAAGGGTTCAATCTTATCAAGATGATTAATCATAAAGACCACCTTTCATCAAACCAAAGCTTGATTTCCTTTTTTGCAGTTTCAAGAGAATCCGAAGCGTGAACCAGATTATCAACCACACGTTTTTCCAAAATCGCTTTTTCCATTGAATCGATTCCATAAGTGCCTCGAATCGAAGACGGTTCAGCTTTTTTAGGGTCGGTTGCACCAATCAGATGCCGTGAATCCATGATGAGATCGCCCCCTGTTTTCGTCATTTCAACAATCAAAACCTCTTGGTTTTCCCACGTATGGATGAGTGCCGGTTCCAAATGAGGAAGATTGACTCGAATAATGACATCTTGATAATGTTCAAGCACCAGTTCCTTTTTTACACGAATCTTTTTTTGTCTTAAAATGACATACCCTTCTTTTAGAAAACGGTTGATAATGAGGTCATCTAAATGACGCTTCATGGCATCGGGCTTCAAAATAATGAGCGTGGAGGGAATCAATCTAATCACAACCTTTCTCTGTTTATTTTACCTTATTTTTCATCAAACAGCCACGCTCAAGACTCAACAACCCATCATTTGTATGGTTTCTCTCCGTTTTTGAAAAAAAGATTGATGAACCGGTGGATCCTTGATATAATCAAGGGTGACATAAACGCATGACTTGTTCGCTAATGGATTAGAAAAAAACTGGGGGAAACATGAAAAAGAACATACGATTTGACCTCAACTATGCTCAACTTATTTTTGCATTTTTGCTTTTAACGGGTTTGATCATGTTGACCGCAAACCCCATTATGAAACAGATACAAGAAGCAGATTATGGACTCCTTTTGGTCTATCTTATCCCAATTTTACTGGTTTTGATTTGGATTTACACATGCATCAAGTCATTAATTGAAACCAAGAAAGGAAGCCCTCATGATTGATATCGGTTTTGCCCAAGAAAATGACCTTGAGGATATACTTACAATAGACAATTGGTTGGATCATGAGAAAGCCACAACTAAAATCCGCTTACAAGAAATCATCATCATGAGACAGGCCCATCAAATCATCGGAATGCTTAGATTTTCTTATTTTTGGGATCAAATTCCTTTTATCAATTTGTTATGGATTGAACCCTCGATGAGAAATCAACGATGTGGAACTCAAATGCTCACGTGGTTTGAAGAGCACATGAAACATGAAAATCATCGGAACATCATGACATCTTCATTAGCATCTGAATCGGGACAGCATTTCTTTAGAAAACAAGGGTTTGAGGATTGTGGTTCTTTGCTTATTGAAAAAGAGGGAACTGAGATTGTGTTTAAAAAAACCATTAAAGCCTAAGATGGACGGCGAAAGGACGAATCATGCACGGAAACATCGTTTATATTGAGTTTGCACTTATTCATGAAAAAGAAACCCTTGATTTTTACTCGCTTCTTTTCGGGTTTCGGTTTGAAAACAGCTATTTATCAAAACAAAGGTACATCATGTTTAAGACGCCTGATCAGGGCATCATTGGAGCGTTTGATGCAAACCAAAAGCCCAGTTTAGAAGGGGCATTGGTTTATTTAGAAACCGAAGATATTCAAAACACACTTGATGTGATGCAGGCTAATTTCCCAACCTGTGCCGTTCTAAAAGAAAAAACCTTTATTTCAGATGCCTATGGAAGCTATGCTGTGATCGTTGACCCTAACGGAAATCGGATCGGTCTACAGGAAAACAGCAAGCCCTCAGCCATCCAATAACGTAATGTTGTGAATCGGGGTGTAGATCAGCTGATCTAAGTGTCGATGGCTCTTAAATAAGGTGATGTTTCTAATCCATACATCTTTTGAGTAATAAGGAATTGTAAGGGGAATAGAAATCTCACCAAATATCACCCGTCTAGCCAATGTGATGTGTGGGAAAAACCGTTTTTTATCGTAATCTACATTCACATCATCTAAGGCTTCACAGACGCGTTTGTTAAGGGTAAGCAACGTTTTATCTTTATCTATAACTCCAATCCACACCGTGTGTTCCTGGTTTCTAATAAAGGATCCCATGTCATGGAATCGAACACGAAAAGCTCGCGTGTTTTCCAAGTGATCATCCAACGCTTGTATGAGTTCATCCAGTCGATATCCAGGCAACTCTCCGATAAAGGTTAACGTCAAATGAAAATGCTCATAAGCCGTTGTTTTGCCTGATGAAGCATGCGTAATTGCGTACTCACTCACCGTTTTCAAATAACGATTAACTGGTTCATCAAATCGGATACCGACAAAAAGACGCATACCAATCCCTCACAAATGTCTTGATTATTTCATCGATTTTGATACAATATAAGAAGTGGGGCTGTAGCTCAGCTGGGAGAGCGCTAGCATGGCATGTTAGAGGTCGCGAGTTCGAGACTCGTCAGCTCCACCATTTAATGATTGGACGAGACGTTTACTCGTCTTTTTTGTTCGTTTGAGCAAGACGAACTAAATCCTGATCCTTTAATCTAAAAAGCATCCATTCTGACATATTAATGGCATTTAAGGAATGATAAAAATCGATGGAAGGTTGATTCCATTTTAAACATGACCAATCGAGTCTTTGACACCCGTTTTCTATAGCGATCTCAGCCAACCGGATAAGAAGAGCTTTTCCATAACCTTTTTTGCGATACGATTCATCCACGTATAGATCCTCTAGATAAAGGTTGGCATGACCTAAAAACGTCGAAAAGTTATAAAAGTATAAAGCGAAACCTACCGGCACATCATCTTCGAACCCCAATAACACTTCCGCTTGTTTTTTCATAAACAATGACTCATGCAATAGCGATTCTGTTGCGGTGACAAGAGGACTCATTTTCTCATAGCAAGCCAAAGCGCGAATCATGGATAGGATGATAGGAACATCATTTTCTTGTGCAAACCGGATATGAAAGTTAGACTTCATATAAAACACGTCCTTTTTCTCATTCTTTGATTCTATTATACACGAGAACATCATCAGGGGGTATAATGAGAATGGAGGGATAAAGATGAACCCAGTAACCATAAAGCGTTATCTAAACACCCGCGACTTTCTTGATGATTTGGAACCAAAACTGTTGAAAGAAGAAGCCATTAATCAGTTGATCTTGAGAAATGCTTATCGCTTGAGAGACCCCAAGATAACCATCGATCATTTTTGTGGGTCACTTTTGCGTAACAAGGACGTGGCGTTAATCTTTCTTTTTATGGCGCCATACAATCTTTTGGTCTACGATATCGTTGATCTCAATCATGAGGAAATGACCGTATTTGCTCAGTTTGTTCATTCCCATCCTTTACCTGTACCAGGAATCAACGCCTCCAGTCGCTTTGCAATAAGCTTTTTAAAAATTTATCAATCCTTGTATCCGATTGCATACCAGATTCGTTTAACCATGGATGTGATGGTTTTAAAACAATTGAATCCCATCTCGGTTCCAAAAGGAACCTTTCGTTTGGCAACCCTTAGTGATCTACCTCGCGTCAACGACTGGGCCATGTGCTTTCAAAAGGAAGCGGTTCATCAAGATGCAGACCTTCATGAAATGGATCAAGCGAACCAAAAAAGAATCCAAGATCAAAGACTTTATGTGTTTGAAAACGATGAAGGTCAAATGGTTTCTATGGGACAATATTCAGGTATCTATCCCAATGGGGTCTCATTAAGTCTCATTTACACCGACTTAAACAAGCGAAACCAAGGGTATGGACTTGCCGTAACGTATCATTTATCAAAGCAAGCTCTCGATCAAGGGTATCAGTATGTGACGTTGTTTGTTGACCAAAAAAATCCAATCTCGAATCGCGTCTATGAAAAGATAGGGTTCGTCATTGTAAGGGATCAGTATGACATCAAGTTCAGCCAATAAAAAAAGCCAAAATTGGCTTTTACTTCTAAGTAGTGTATAAGATAAGCAATTTAATGGTGTTTTCAATGGCAGAGTAATGCGTTCTTTCCATGCCGTGGCTCGCATGAACACCTGGACCCAAAAGGGCTCCTCGAATGTCGTTTCCTCCCCTTAGGGCTGCACTCACATCTGAACCATAATAGGGATAAATGTCAACCGCATGCTTTAACCCGTTTGATTTGGCTAAATGGACCAATCGATCGGTCATGCCGTAGTCATAAGGACCACTTGAATCCTTGGCACAAATAGAGACATCGTACTCGGTGCAGCTTAGATCCTCTCCGATACACCCCATGTCAATCGCAATCATCTCATCCATTTCAGGGATATAAGCCGCTCCATGACCGACTTCCTCGTAGGTAGAAATAATGACCTTAAGTGTTTGTTTTGGTGTAACACCAGCGTCTCGATAATAGCGAAATAACCCAAAGAGGCTAGCCACATTGATTTTATCATCCAAAAACCGGGATTTGATAAAACCACTTTCGGTTAATGTGGTTTTGGGGTCAAAAAAGACGAAATTACCCACTTCGATTCCAAGGGCTTCAACGTCCTTTTTGCTTGTGACTTGCTCATCTAGGCGAATGTGCATCGTTTCTGGACTTCTTTCTTTGCTAGAAGCGTCTTTGTAGACATGACTAGCAGGACTGGTAGAAAGAAAGGTTCCGCTATAATCTTTTCCACTACGTGTACGAATGGTGCAATATTCTCCATCTAAAGTGGGCCAAATTGGACCACCTATTGACGTAAACCGTAGATTGCCTTGTGGCGTAATGCTGCGCACCATAGCCCCTAATGTGTCCACATGGACACTTAAGCCTAACGTGACATCGGTTTGTCCTTTAACCGTAATGATAAGGTTTCCCTTTTTGGTTGGTTCGTAAGGAAGATGGTATAAGTCCGCTTCTTTTTTTATCCGTTCGATGATCTCTTGGGTATATCCGCTTGGACTTGGGATGAGTAAAATTTCTTTCGCAAATTCTAAAATATATCGTTTGTCAATGTTCACTTTTTCTTCACCTCATGGGTATTGTATCATGAAGGCAATGAATAATCCACATCTGTCAGGGGTGCGGGCTTTAAAAAAGTCAATATTTTGTCAAAGTCATTCGGATTTGATATACTGAAGTTAGCCATCCAAGGAGGGATATCACATGAATTTTTACGATTTAAAAGCAAAAGACATGCAAGGTCAAGAGGTTAGGTTGGATCGTTATCAAGGGAAAGTGATTGTGGTCGTGAACACAGCAAGCAAATGTGGATTGACGCCTCAGTTTGAAAACCTTGAGAAACTCTATCAAACCTATCAAGACAAAGGGCTTGTCATACTAGGTTTTCCATGCAATCAGTTTGGAAACCAAGACCCTGGATCGAAAGAAGAAATTTTAAGTTTTTGCCAGTTGAATTATGGTGTAACGTTTCCTATGTTCGATAAAATCGATGTCAATGGTGAAAATACTCACCCCGTTTTTGCATTTTTAAAACAACATACAACATCTTTTGCTGGAAAATCCATCAAATGGAATTTCACCAAATTTTTAATTGACAAAAACGGAACACCCATCAAACGGTACGCCCCACAGATTGATCCACTTCGAATGGAACAAGACATCATCCGATTATTGGGATAAGAAATGAACAAATGTCACGCAGTGTGACATTTTTTTTATGTTTTCTCTTGACAACCAATCGCCGTTGAATATAATAGAAATTGAATTGGCACTAATATATAATGAGTGCCAGAAGGGAGGAAAATCATGTTAAGACCTTTAGAAGATTTTGTTGTTCTTTCCATCAGCAAAGAAGAGCGAACCACGCAAAGCGGCATTCTATTGTCAGCGGATGAGAAAGATAAACCGGCCATGGCTCATGTGCTTGCGATGGGACCCAAAGTGGAAAACATCCACGTGGGAGATGAAGTGATTTATCAGACCTATTCAGGAACTAAGGTCAAACTAGAGGGTCAGGACTATGTTATTGTCCAGGCTAAAAACATTTTTGCTGTCATCGAAAAATAAAGAAGGAGAGATCAAACGATGAGTAAAGAGATCCGTTATGGAAAAGACGCAAAAACATCCTTGATGCAAGGTGTGGATCTTTTGGCCGATGCGGTTAAGATCACCTTGGGACCCAAAGGACGAAATGTTGTGCTTGATAAAGGGTATGGATCCCCTTTAATCACAAACGATGGTGTTACCATCGCCAAAGAAATTGAACTAAAAGATCCTTATCAAAACATGGGAGCTAAGCTGCTTTATGAAGTGGCTTCAAAAACCAACGACACCGCAGGTGACGGGACCACTACAGCGACCGTTTTGGCTCAGTCCATGATTAAAAAAGGGTTCAAAGCTGTTGATAATGGTTCGAATCCAGTTTTAGTCAGAGAAGGCATAGAAAAAGCAGGGAAAGAAGTGGCACGCTTGCTCCTTGAAAAATCCAGATCGGTTGAAACGTCAGAAGACATCGAAAACGTAGCAACGATCTCATCTGGGTCACGAGAGATTGGCAGCATGATTGCAAAAGCCATGGAGCGCGTATCCAAAAATGGTGTCATCAGTGTGGATGAATCTAAAGGATTCGATACCGAACTTGATGTTGTAGAAGGTTTGCAGTATGACAAAGGCTATATCTCACATTATTTTGTTACTGATCGCGAAACCATGAGCGTTCAGTTGGACAATCCCTTTGTGTTGGTCACTGACCATAAGATTTCAACGATTCAAGATGTTTTACCCATTTTAGAACAAATCGTTAAAGAGAATAAACCGCTTTTAATCATCGCAGATGACATTGAAAATGAAGTTACTAGCACATTGATTGTGAACAAACTTAGAGGAACATTCAACGTGGTAGCCACCAAAGCTCCAGGATTTGGAGATTTCCAAAAAGAGATGCTTCATGATATCGCGATCCTAACGGGAGCTACATTCTATTCGAAAGAGCTTCAAATGAAACTCTCGGAGATGAAGTTAGAGGATCTCGGACGCGTTGGAAAAGTCGTGATAAAAAAAGACACCACCACACTGATTGGTGGCCATGGCGACAGAAAAGCGTTAGACAATCGCATGGCAGAAATTGAAGCCCACATGATGCACTCCAACTCAGATTATGACAAAAAACGTTATCAAGATCGCTTAGCGAAACTTGCTGGTGGGGTTGCGATTATCAAAGTTGGAGCAGCCACCGAATCAGAACTTAAAGAAAAGAAATTGAGAATCGAGGATGCGCTTAATGCGACCAAAGCTGCAGTCACCGAAGGCATTATTATTGGAGGTGGAGCCGTATTAGTGGAAATTCAAAATGAGCTAAAAGCAACGTTAAGCGACTCAAATACTGACATTAATCGAGGGATTCTTGCGGTTTTAGATTCCTTATCGACCCCACTTTACCAGATTGCTGAAAATGCTGGGTTCGATGGAAATGCCATCGTTGAAATGCAAAAGAAACAACCCAAGGATATCGGATTTGACGCCAAAGAAGGCGTATGGGTCAATATGATTGAAAAAGGTATCATCGATCCGACAAAAGTTGCTCGAAACGCTATTTTAAATGCTGCATCAATTTCAGCGTTAATGATTACCAGTGAAACCGCTGTTGTTGAAATCAAAGAAAAAGAAGCCCCATCCATGCCACCGATGTATTAACGACCATAAACATTCCTAGAGTTTTCTCAAGGAGTGTTTTTTTATGGTATGATGTGGGTTGAGGTGATAACATGATTGTTTTGAAAAGACCCACAAAAGAAGATGAAGAGTCTATCATAGCATTTGTTAATGAAGTCCAGGCTCACCATGAAACGTGCATTGGAGCCAGTGGGGTTGATCGAATGCCTTTTATTGAATGGCTTGATAAAATTGAACAAGGGCATCAAGGTCAAATACCAAACCGTGTGCCTTTTACCGTATTTTTAGCATTTGCTGAGAACCATTTAGTGGGCATGTGCAACGTTAGACACCACTTAAACGATTCCCTGCTGTTTGATTCAGGTCATATTGGGTATATGGTCAGACCCAGTGAGCGACAAAAAGGGTATGCCAAACAGATGCTAAGACTCTCCCTAGATTATCTAAAAGATACTCACCATGTTGCCAATGTCTTAGTCACATGTAACGTAAACAATCGTGCATCAGAAAAAACCATCCTTTCACAAAATGGCGTTTATGAAAACACTGTATGTTCAAAAGAACACGGTCTAACCAAGCATTTTTGGATTAAGCGGGATTAATTATTCTTATTCTTATTTAGAATCAAATAACGAACTAATTATCACAAACAGGTAGACAAATCGTGATTAATCGCTATAATGGGAAGTGAAATCTTATGAAAGAGGTTACCTATGAAAAAAGAAATAAGAGATAAATTTAAGACTTACGGCGGAGAAAAAACGCTACGCGGAACTGAAACCGAAAAGAACCTTCTCAAAGCGTTCGCTGGAGAATCCCAAGCGTATCAACGGTATGTGATTTTTGCTGAACAAGCGCGCGTGGAAGGGTATGAACAGATTGCTGCAATTTTTGAAGAAACAGCCCACAATGAGCATCTGCATGCACAAACGTTCTTTTCTTTCCTAGAAGGAGATATGGTCGAAATTACCGCTTCTTATCCTGCTGGAGCAGTCAAAAACACCTATGAGAATTTATTAGATGCCGCCAAAGGTGAACATGAAGAGTTTGTTGAACTCTATCCAATGTTTGCTGAAATAGCCAAAAACGAAGGCTTTCCTAAAATTGCCAATCAGTTCCGATTGATTGCTAAAATCGAAGAAGAACACGAAAAAAGATACTTAAAATTGGCGGATAACGTCAAGCGTGCTATGGTTTTTAAGAAAGATGAACAGGTTGTTTGGGTCTGTCGCGAATGCGGTCACATTCACATCGGTGAAAAGGCACCCGGTTTGTGTCCAACGTGTTTAGTGGATCAAGCATTCTTCGAAATTAAAGCAAGCAATTACTAAAAAAGCCAATATTGGCTTTTTTATTTTTTTGATATGCGTTTGTCTTCATACATCCGTTTATCAGCCACTTCACTCAAACTGGTCAAGAGTTTTCCATCTTCTGGATAACAGGCGATACCTGCTCCAAATGTTACCGTCAAACGTTTGTTTCCGACTTGCATCGGATTTTCATCAAACCACGCTTTCATGTCGGTGATGGTTTTCATGGCTTTATAATAAGGTTGAGTTTTAAAGATTAGGGTGAACTCATCGCCTCCGGTGCGTGAAAAGATGTCTTGAGGATCGATGAAATGCCGCGCATGCTTGACAAAATACTGTAAAAACTGATCTCCTGTCTGATGACCCCATTGGTCATTGGTTTTTTTAAGATCGTTTAAATCGATGAGAGCGATACAAAACGATTGTTGATGCTTCATCGCATGCTTATAGATTTCATTCAGTCTTTCGTTATGGTAAATACGGGTGTAAACGCCGGTTAAAGCATCGTGTTTGGCCGAGTACAGTGTTTTTTCCAAAAGTTGACGATGATTGAGCACAAGACCGATTTGATTGGCTAAATATTTTATGATGGGTTTGTCGTCTTCGAAAAAAGCATTCTCCTGAGTGAGGTTGTCCAAATTGATGGATCCGTAATACTCATGATTGAAAAAAATTGGGCATGTGATAACGGATTGACTCGATGGAATTTGGCTATCTTCCATTTGTTTGGTAAAGGCCTTAGATGCATGCATCAAATTGAAGGCATGTGAGTTTCGGATTATTGCGGGTTTTCGTTTGTTTCCAAGTTTATGCTCAAAGGTGTCTTCAATTCGGAGATGGATTTTCTTTAAGGTATCCAAATCATACCCATGAGCCGCTTTGTAGACCATATGATCGTCTTCCTTGATCAATAATGTACCCGCTTGAGCGTTAGGAATAACAGCAATTGCTTTTTCGAGAATCGTGTTAAGCAAACGGTCCGTGTCTTCACTATGAATGATCTCTGTCATTAAACTCATCATCATGTCAGAGATATTTTTAGTGTGTTCCAACCGATAATTGGTTTTCTCAAGTTGGTTTAATGAAGCGTGAAACTGAGCATTTACGGACTTTAATTCTCTTGAAGCCGCGTAAAGCCGAGTGATGATGCGATTGAAAACGCGGTTTAATCCAAAAAACAAGAGAATGACCATCACACTGGTCAATAAGAACGTGCTTGGAAAACTGTGGTTATACGCATAGGATAGATTGTAAGAAAGAAGGGCGAAAAGGTACAAAACCAACGTGTATTTGAATCCTTTTAAGGTGCTGATGGTTACAATAAGCATCATCAGTAAAAACGCAACCCGCTCATAGATCGAAAGTTGAACCACATGAAATGACAATACCCCAAGGGTCACCAATAAAAAGGGATATGCGTTTAGTAACCATTTTGAAAGAAGAGTTTCTTTGTGTTCTTTAAGGATTTCAATAGCAGCGACAAACAAAAGAGCAAACAAAGCGGATAAGGAGAGATAAAACCATTTTAACCAGTCCGATTTGTCAAGTTCAGCAAAAAAAAGAATCATGTAGGTCAACGAAACACCAAAAGATGCATAGAGCAAACTCAGTGTCTGTTGTTCAAATAAAGATGCATCTTTTTGATTGTTTGGGTCCATATCATCGTCTTCCTTTATCATCATTATATCAAAAATATTGATATTGGAAACCACTTTTTATGGTTATCGCATGCTTGCTCTATACAAGGATTGGTCTCTCATTGTATAATAAGGTGAGTCGAGGTATCTTCATGAAAAAACTTGCTCCTATCTTTCTCATTTTTTTCCTTCAAGGTTTGATTCACAACATCGGTCATCCCATCACTCCAGCTTTTTTAAGGGCATTGAACATTCCAAACTTCATGTTTGGTCTTTATTTTTCTATGATGTCACTTGGACTGATGTTTGGTGGCCCTTTTTGGGGAGCAATTGGTGATCAAGGAAAGAAAAAAGTGAGCATTTTCCTCGGTCTTTTACTGTATTCTGTTGGTCAGTTTGGGTTTGGGTATGCCGGTAACGCGTATTGGATGGTCTTTTTTAGACTCTTAAGTGGGTTTGGGGTCATTGCGCTTCATGTTTTATTAATCGCTAGACTCATTGAAGCCACGGAGAAAGCCAAACAAACACAAGCGCTTGGCATCATTACCGCGTTATCCCTATTAGGCGCTGGACTTGGATATTGGTTAGGGGGTATTGTGACCACCGACACCGGTTTGTTTAATCGTTTGTTGATGGGACAGATGAAGGCCATCTTTCTTATTCAAGCCGTTTTTAACATCGGATTGGCTGTTTTGGTTTTAATCATCATTGATGAAAAAGGCATCGTTAAACGATCACTAATCAAAACACCACTGATAGGTAGATTTAAGGAAATTAAAGAAGAGGATCCTCTTTTGTTTTTGTTTTTTATCGCGTTATTTTTTATTTCCATTGGGAATGTTAACATCATCAAATACTTAGAAGTCTATTTTATTGATTTAGGGTACTCAGCACAAGATCTTGGCAATTTCAGCCTTGTTTCTAACTTGGTTGCTTTGATTACATCCTTGCTAGTGGTTCCCATCATTTCTAAATTTCAAAACCAACGTGTTTTAATGGCAACCCTTTACTTGATATCTTCGCTGATTGTTGTCATCGTGTTTCGTTCCCCCTATTTTTTGATCATGATGTACACCCTTTATTTAGTGTTTGTTATGCTTCGAACCGTATTCACCCCCTTAGAACAAAGCTATATCGCAAAAACTTCAAAGAAGAACACCTATGGCGTTTTAATGGGTGTTCGACAGTCGTTTGTGTCGTTTGGCATGGTCATCGGTCCATTGATCGGCGGGCTCATTTATGATCTTTATCCCATATGGATTTTTTACTTTTCTGTCATCATGTTTATGATGGGGGTCATGGTCCTTTTGATGTATCACCATCTAACGAAACGAGCTAAGGTTTTATCTACGATAAACGCATAATTGGATAAGAACCAATCAAAACACTTCTTTTTGTTTTTTATCTGGATTGAGGCTTGAAAGTAAAGCGCTTTCATGTTACAATGACTTTGGACTTATAGGATGGACTCATTCACAGCTTTTTCATGGTCAAGCACTTCCATTGGAGGAAACGTTGATGCGTCTTTCTTTTCGAAAACGAATCCAATTGTTGATGGACTCTAAAACAAAAAAAGGAGTATTTTTTTATGCCGTTTAAAACAAAAACAACCACTGTGAGATTGCCGGAGTTGCTCATCCCCAAACCAGGGATAGACTATTCCAAATGGGCGGTCGTTGCCTGTGATCAATTCACTAGCCACCCCCAGTATTGGAAGGAACTGGAAACTTACGTGGCCGATTCCCCTTCAACGCTGCATATGATTTTGCCGGAAGTGTATCTTGAGGAAATGGACGATGCCATGATTCATCGCATCAATCAACACATGCATCGGTATATCCAAGAAGGTTTACTCCAAAATATGGGACCTTCCATGATGCTGATTGAACGAAGCACATCGCTTACCAACAAGCGTTTGGGCCTAATATTGGCGATAGATCTTGAAGATTACGACTATCAAGAAGGAACGAAGCCGTTGATTAGAACCACCGAAAAAACCATCATAAGTCGGATTCCACCCCGTGAGCGCATACGAGCACATGCCCCACTTGAAGTGTCGCATGTCATGCTTTTAATGGATGACTCGGTTGAACGCATCATTGAAAAGCTTTATGAACAAAAAGAGACGTTAAAAAAAGTCTATGATTTTCCACTCAACATGTTAGGTGGCCACCTTAGAGGGTATTTAATCGAAAATTCAGAGAACATCCTTAATCAGTTTGAACGATTAATTGATGATCCAAACAATCCCATCATGTTTGTCGCTGGGGATGGCAATCACAGTCTAGCGACAGCCAAATCGCATTGGGAACACACCAAAAAAGGGTTAAGTGAAATAGAAAAAGAGACACATCCTGCTCGATTTGCATTGGTTGAAGTGGTGAACATCTACGATAAAGGGCTTCATTTTGAAGGCATACACCGCGTCTTATTTAATGTTAAAAACGCCTTTTTAAACGATTTGTTCCATGTCGTTGACAAAGAAGAAGAAACATGGGTCTATACTCAAGAAACCGGAAAAACGCCTTTTTTTATTCCCAAATCAACAGCACTGGCTTATGAGCAAATTCAAAGTTTTATCGACCAGTATATGGAATTACACCCCGAAGTTACCATTGATTATATTCACGGTGACCAAGAACTGATGGATGTTGTTAACAGGCATCCAGGAAGCATTGGCATCCGCATGCCCATGTTGGAAAAAGAAGACTTGTTCCCCTTTATTAAGATGGGGAAAATCTTACCTCGAAAATCCTTCTCCATGGGAGAAGCGACATCCAAACGTTATTATTTAGAAAGTAGAATGATTATAAAAGATCCCCAAGGAGGAAAGAAATGATGAAAAAGGTGTATAACTTTTCTGCAGGACCTGCTGTATTGCCAGAAGATGTATTGAAAGAAGCCCAAGCTGAACTTCTCGATTATCAAGGAAGTGGCATGTCTGTTATGGAAATGAGTCACCGCTCGAAAGTCTATGAGCGAATCATTAACGAAGCAGAAGCGGATTTAAGACAACTCATGAACATCCCAGACAACTATAAAGTTCTCTTTTTGCAAGGTGGCGCTCATTTGCAGTTCTCAATGGTTCCCATGAATTTAATGAAGAACAAGAAAGCGGACTATATTGTCACCGGACAATGGGCTGAAAGAGCCGCTAAAGAAGCGGAAAAATATGTGAATGTTAACATCGTAGCCAATTCAAAAGACAAACTATTCTCGTATATCCCTGATGTTAAACACATGGTCTTTTCAAATGATGCAGACTACGTTCATTTATGTGAAAACAATACCATTTTCGGTACTCGGTTTACTGAACTTCCAGAAACCCATGGTGTTCCTATTGTCTCTGACATGTCTTCTTGCATCTTATCTGAGCCCATTGATGTCTCCCGTTATGGACTTATTTATGCTGGTGCTCAAAAAAACATTGGGCCTGCAGGTACTGTTGTCGTGATTATCCGAGAGGATTTGATTACCAAAGACCATCATCCGTTAACACCCACCATGCTGCGCTACGATATTCATGCTGAAAACGGGTCGATGTACAACACCCCTCCTACCTACGGAATTTATTTATGTGGCAAAGTCTTTAAATGGTTATTAAACATGGGCGGACTTGAGGTTATGCAAAAGAAGAACATCGAAAAAGCCCAATTGCTCTATGATTACTTGGATCAGTCTAAACTGTTTTATGGAACCGTTGAGAAAAAAGACCGTTCATTGATGAACGTCTGCTTTAAGTCCGATAGCCAAGAACTAAATGATTTGTTCTTAAAAGAGGCCAAAGCAAAAGGTTTTGAAAACTTAGCAGGGCATCGTTCTGTGGGAGGAATGCGTGCATCCATCTATAACGCTATGCCAAAAGAAGGCATTCTCGCATTGATTGAGTTCATGCGCGAATTTGAAAGTAAACATTAGGTGATCCCATGTATAAAATCCATTGTTTAAATAAAATTTCCCCGATTGGATTATCGGTGTTAACTCCAGATTATCAATTGACGGATCACATGGATCAAGCCGATGCTGTTTTAGTTAGAAGCGCTAGCATGCATGAGCTAGCATTAGGTAACACCGTTTTGGCTGTTGCTCGTGCGGGTGCTGGTGTCAATAACATTCCCTTAGAAAACTATGCAAAACAAGGTATCGTGGTGTTCAATACACCTGGAGCAAACGCTAATGCGGTTGCTGAATTAACACTTGCAGGAATGCTTCTAGCCTCACGCGATATTCATGGCGGAATTTCATGGGTTGAAAAAAATCACACAGATCCTGAAATTGCGAAAACAGTAGAAAAAGCCAAAGCCCAATTTGGTGGAACCGAAATCTATCAAAAAACGATTGGTATTGTGGGACTTGGTGCCATTGGACGCATCATTGCTCACATGTGTTCCAAACTTGGGTTAAAGGTTTTAGCGTATGAAAAGTTCATGACACCCTCTTTATTGGCCTCATGTCCCGCTGATATTGAGATTATGTCCGATTTGGATACCATGTATCCACATTGTGATTTTATCAGTTTAAATGTTCCCCTAATTCCTGAGACGAAACACATGATTAACGCATCCTCGATTCAAAAAATGAAAGACCAAGTCATTGTTTTGAACTTTGCGAGAGATGCTTTGGTCCAAGACGATGATATGGAAGAAGCACTCAAAAGCAAAAAGGTACGTCGTTATGTTACGGATTTCCCAAATCCACGTTCAGCCAACATGGAAGGCGTAATTGCGATACCGCACTTAGGCGCATCGACAGAAGAAGCCGAAGACAATTGTGCCATGATGGCTGCTCAACAAGTCATGGATTACATGGAGTTAGGACATATCACCAATTCAGTTAACTTTCCATCCATTCATTTAGGAGAACCTATAGGTAAGATGCGGTTATCCGTTTTATACGACCTTGAATCTGATGCTGCTCTTCATTTGGATAAGTTAACGGTAATGAACAAAGCGCAACAAGAAAAGAAGGGCTATGGTGTTTACCTAGCGGACCTTGATCAACCCATCGAGATTGAAGCGATTAGTGCCATTCCTGGCGTTCTTCGAGCACGCGTTTTATAAAGGATAAGACTGACTTGAACCCAAACACGCTTTGGGTTCTTTTTTCATCGCTTGATAAGGCTTTATGATATAATCATCGTTGAGAGAAGGTGTTGTTGATGAAAGTTATCCGTTATGAGACATCCAGTGAGTTGATTCAAGAACTCCTGTTGAAAGATCCTTTGCTTAAACCGCTTTTCATTCGCAATAAGACGATTGAATTTCAAACAACACCCTCCTATTTTAAGGCACTCGTTGAAGCCATTTTGGCTCAACAGTTATCGACTTTAGTTGCGAAAGTTATCACCAAACGCTTTTATCTTTGTGTCGGTGATGAATGTGATCCTTATTCTATCTTATCGATTACACCAGACGCGTTTAAAACCATGGGTTTATCGAAGCAAAAAATCTCATACCTTAAATCCTTAGCCGAGTTTTACCTCGCGAATCGCGAAAGGTTCGAAAAAATGGAGGAGATGAGCGATCAAGCCGTGATTGATTTTTTGACTCAAGTGAAAGGCATTGGCCCTTGGACCGCTGAAATGTTTTTGATCTTTTCACTTGGAAGAGAAGACGTCTTTTCACTGGGTGATTTAGGTTTAAGAAACGCAGTTAAAAGGCTTTACAACAATCCTGATTTAACCGCATCGGATCTATTTGCAATCAGTCAAAAATGGTCACCCTATCGATCGGTAGTGTCCCATTTCCTATGGCATGCATGGGACGAAATTGAATGATGAAACATCGCATAATAAAGCCATAAAAGAACAGGAGACAGGCTTATGAAAGATTTGATTTTCACACTTTTTGGAGCCACTGGCGACTTGGCATTAAGAAAACTGTTGCCCGCAATAAAAAGGCTTTTAGAGCACCATCAACTACCCGAAAACACCTTAGTTATTGCGGTGGGTCGAAGACCTTTTAGCACCGATGAATACTTCGATTATGTATTAAAAAACCAGCCCGATCACCAAAACATCGATCGCTTAAGAAACCACTTCATCTACCAACCCTTAGGGATTGACCACGTTGAAGATTATCGGCGTTTAAAAGACCTTATCCATTCTCAGAGTCATTCAACAACCCGACACATTTTTTATCTGGCACTCAGTCCCGATTTATTCCCTGTGGTTTCCATTTTTTTAAGCCAAACACAGTTAATTGAAAAAGGAAACGTTCATCAATCGATTGCATTTGAAAAGCCTTTTGGTCATGATCTAGAAAGCGCTAAGCGCATCAATCAAACGTTATGGTCGTGTTTTGATGAAGAGCAAATCTATCGGATTGATCACTATCTAGGAAAAGAAATGATTCAAAACATCATGGTGGTTCGTTTTGCTAACCGCATTTTTGAAGAAGCTTGGGACAATCGATCGATCAAAAAGGTGACGATTGTTGCGAAAGAAACCGATGGAATCTTGCAAAGAGGTCTTTACTATGACCATTCAGGGGCCTTAAAGGATATGGTCCAATCGCATCTGCTTCAGATGCTTTCAATGGTGGCCATGGAAGTTCCCATGAGTTACCGAAGTGAAGATGTCAAAAACGAAAAAGTCAAAGTGCTAAAACAATTGACGTTTGATTCGACACGCTTAGTTTTGGGTCAATATGAAGGGTATCTTAACGAAAAGGATGTCCAAAAACATTCCCAAACGGAAACCTATGTTGAAATGGTGACTTATGTCAATACCCCTCGGTTTAAAGGGGTCCCCTTTGTTCTTATCACAGGGAAGAAAATGGACAGTAAAGAATCGTATATTACCATCGAGTTTGAAGAAACAAATGAACAAAGAAAGTGGAATTTGCCGCTTTCATCCAATCGACTCCATATCAAGATTGCTCCTTTAGATGGCGTAAGCCTTGTCTTAAACAGCAAAGTGCCGGGTCTTACCAACGATGTCGAACAGGTCGAACTCGAATATTGCATCGCGTGTCAAGCGGTTGGCAACATGACTGAGGCCTATGAGAAACTTCTTATTGAGATGATGGCATATCATAAATCGCTTTTTACCCGTTGGGATGAAATTGAACTATCCTGGAAGTTTATCGACCGTATTAAACAGATAGAGCATCAACTTGTGATTTATAAAGATTATCAAGATTTGCAAGCAAAGAAAGGAACACACCATGAAGATTTATGATGTGAGCATGACCGTATCTCCCTCGATGACGGTCTATAAAAACAAGGCAGCCAAACGCCCCCGATTGGATGTGATGGCCAATTTTCAAACGGATGGCGTTTATGAAACCGCTTTATGGATGAATTTGCATACGGGAACCCACATGGATTTTCCCAAACACATGCTTGAAGACGGGAAAACCAGTGAGTCGTTGGATTTAACCACGTTGATTCGAGAGGTGAAAGTCGTTGATCTGACCCATTTAGACGTATCGATAAAGCTAAAAGACATTCAAGACTTAGGGATAAAAGCCAACGATTTTATCTTGTTTAAAACTCAAAATTCGACACAAGAAGCGTTCGATTTTAATTTTGTTTATCTAGAAGCAGAAGCCGCTTTTTATCTTAAGAATCAGGGCATCACCGGTGTGGGTATCGATGCGCTAGGGATTGAACGGGATCAAAAGGGACATCCCACCCACCATCATCTCTTAGAATCGGATATCATCATCATCGAAGGATTGAGATTAAAGGATGTTGCTATGGGTCATTATCAGATGATTGCTTTGCCGCTCAAAATTGATGGCGTTGAAGCACTCCCCCTAAGGGTCATCTTAATGGAGGTTTGACGTGATTCGAAAAGCAACTTTTCAGGATATTGAGGCGATATGGCAACTTCGATTAGAGACAACTCAATTATTAAAATCGCGTCAAATCAATCAATGGCAACACCAGAATCCATCCTTAGAACGGTTTCATGAAGATATCCGATTGGGTCATTTTTTTGTCTATGAAGGGCATCATGAAGTCATCGGCATGATGGCCATTAAGCCCGGAGACGAACCGACCTATCGAAATATCTATGACGGGTCATGGCGACGGAATGACCCGTACTTGACGATTCATCGTTTAGCCGTTAAAGCCAACCATTTAGGGAAAGGCATTGCCGATGAACTCATTTCATTTGCCGATTGCTATGCATTAAAAAACGATATTCATTACATGCGAATCGACACCCATCGAAACAATCAAAACGCGATCCGTTTGTTTCAAAAACACGGGTATATCTTAAGAGGAACGATTATCTTGGATGACCCAGAAGGCGATCCACATCGCCTTGCTTTCGATAAAATAGTGGAGGAAAGACATGAAAATTTGGGTTGATAGTTACCTCTTCAATCACGAAGAAATGAACAGGCTTATCCATCGATTTCCCGATATTGACTTCGAAAACGATTTGGAACAGGCTTTGGATGCAACCATCATGATCAGCATGCCCAATAAAATCCGACCAGAGATACTCAATCGGATGACACAGTTGAAATGGGTTCAACTCTTGACAGCTGGATACGATAAAATTGATTTAAACAACTTGGCTCGTCGTAAGATAGCCATCAGTTACGCCAAAGATGTTTTTTCGATTCAGATTGCAGAAGATGTCTTTTCAAAAATTCTTTTCTTAAACCGACGGCTGGATCTTTTTTATGATCAGCAAAAAAATGCTTCATGGATCTATCATGATCTCTTTCATGATATTTATGGATCTCAAGTGGGCATTATTGGTGCTGGTTCGATAGGAACAGAAATCGCGAAGCGAATGAAAGCGTTTGGAGCCCATGTCACAGGGTATAAACGGAATCATGAAAACTTGCCTTACTTTGATCACATCATCACAACCCCAAAAGAATTGGATTTGCTCATTCAAACATCCGATATCATCATTATTGCTATCCCCCTATCAAAAGATACCCATCACTTGATTGGAAAAAGAGAACTTGAGATGATGAAACCTTCGGCGTGTCTCATTAATGTGGCGCGTGGCGATATCATTGATCAGCAAGCCCTTATTCATGCGTTAGAAGAGCAAACCATTCGGGCGGCTGGAATCGATGTTACATCGCCAGAGCCTCTGCCAAAGGACTCTCCACTTTGGCATCAAAAAAACCTCCTGTTGACGCCTCATAACGCCAGTGCATCCCAATACCTTATGACCCGAGTGGTTGAAGAAGTGATGGATTCATTGAATCGCTATTTAACCCACGAACCTTTAGATAATCAAATTGACACCCAAGGATAAGCAACCGCTTGTCCTTTTTCTTTGATGATAAAATACGATAAAATGGGTTGACTAATCCCTGTTTTGTGATAGAATATGAGCAGTATGATTTGAATTTCAAAATAATGGAAGTTCAAAAAAAAGTAAGGAGGTATGCCATAACATCATGAAATGATGGACCATTTATTTTAAATCCACCTTTATCCTAATTGAAACACCAAAATAGATGAAAAGTCATTGGCTTTACCATCTCGGATAAGATCCTTGATGTCAAAAACAAAGAAAGTGAATCGAAAACGATGAAAATAAAAGATGTACAAGATATCATCAAAGATTTTGAACGTTCTTCTTTGATGACAATGGAACTAGAAATGGAAGGATTCAAGATCAAACTCTCAAAAAACAAGGCTGAAGAAAAAATCGTTTCAACCGAAAAGGAGTCTAAATTACCCACCAATAACGATTTAAAAGAACCCCCTAAAACCATTAAATCACCACTCGTCGGCACTTTTTACCTCGCTCCTACCCCAAACAGCAAACCGTTTGTTGAAATTGGAGAGCCCGTTAAAAAAGGCCAAGTTGTCTGCATTATCGAAGCCATGAAAATCATGAATGAAATCAAGTCGCCTTATGAAGGCATCCTTCTTGATATCTTGATTGAAAACGGACATGCCGTAGGTTACGATCAGACAATGTTTGTGATGGGTGATGGCCATGAAAAATAAGCTCCTCGTTGCCAACCGGGGAGAGATTGCTGTTCGCATTATTCGCGCCGCAAAAGAGTTAGGCATCGAAACCGTAGCGGTTTACTCAGATGCCGATCAAGAAAGTCTCCATGTAAAACTCGCAGATGAAGCCATTTGTATCGGTCCTGCAGCAAGCAAAGACAGCTATTTGAACAAAAATAGCATTTTGTCTGCTGCGATAGCAACCGGATGCAACGCGATTCATCCTGGCTACGGATTTTTGTCTGAAAACAGCGATTTTGCTGAAATGGTTGAACGATGTCACCTTCATTTTGTCGGACCTCGGTCCGAAACTATCGCAAAGATTGGTGACAAGGCATCAGCACGAAAAATAGCCAAACAACTGAATGTCCCCATCGTTATTGGATCAGATGGCATTATTACAGGTTTAGATGAGGGGCTCCAGATTGCCAAATCCATCGGATATCCCGTCATGATCAAAGCCTCGAGTGGTGGCGGAGGTCGTGGCATCAGCATTGCGCGCTCTGAAGATGAGTTTAAGAGCGCTTTTCAGCGTACCCAAATGGAAGCGACCGCCAGTTTTGGCGATCCATCGCTTTACATTGAGAAGTTCATTGAATCGCCGCGTCATATCGAAATTCAAATCATTGCGGATCAAAAAGGAAACACCGTTCATCTTTTTGAGCGGGATTGCTCGTTGCAAAGAAGAAATCAAAAGGTACTCGAAGAAGCGCCATCCCCATTCATGAGTGACATTTTGAGACGAAAGATGACCGCTGCTGCAGTCAAAATTGCGAAAGCCATTGGCTATGTCAATGCGGGCACTTTGGAATTTATTGTGGATGCTAATGGGCAGTTTTATTTCATTGAGATGAACACACGGATCCAAGTAGAACACCCGATTACCGAAATGATCACCCACGTGGATTTAGTGAAAGAACAAATTCGTGTGGCTTATGGACATGAGTTATCTTTTAAGCAAAGAGATCTGGTTATTTATGGGCATTCAATCGAATGCCGCATCAATGCTGAGGATGCCATGAACGGCTTCATGCCTTCGACAGGCACCATCAACCATTTGATTTTTCCAGGTGGTTTAGGCGTTCGATTAGATACGCATCTTGTGCATGGTTATGAAGTGACGCCTTATTACGATTCGATGTTGGCCAAACTGATTGTTCATGCGCCAACTCGATTGGAAGCCATTAGGCGAATGCGTGTAGCCTTAGAACAGTTTTTTATTGAAGGCATTCATACCAACATTGAGTATCACTATTTAATTATGCATAATCCAGATTTCATCAAAGGTCACTACGATACCGGATTTATCGCGCGGTTCAATCTTCTTGTTGAGGCTAGCAAAAATGAGTGACTTCATCCAAAAACGAAAAGATCGTCTTGAGACGTTCAAAAAAACCGTACGAAAAAAGACCATGACCCATGCGCCTTTAGATATTCCAGATGGACTCTTTATCAAATGCGATCAATGTGGCCATGCGCTTTATGAAAAACAACTGATGGCTAATCACCATGTTTGTCCTTTTTGCGATTTTCATTTTCGAATTCAAGCAAAAAGCCGTATGGATCTCATCTTAGATCAAGGGTCGTTTCACCCTCTTTTTGATGACTTAACGTCAATGAACCCGCTTGATATGCCTGAATATGAGGCCAAATTAGCGATCGGAAAGACCTTATCAGGACTTAATGATGCGTGTTTGTGTGGGGTTGGTGAACTCGTGGGCATTCGCGTGGCGATTGCTGTATTAGAAGCGGATTTCATGATGGGAAGCATGGGGAGTGTTTTAGGTGAAGCCATCACTCGACTGATTGAATACGCCGATCAGCATCGTTTGCCACTAATCATATTTAGTGCATCCGGAGGCGCTCGCATGCAAGAAGGAATTTTCTCCTTGATGCAAATGGCGAAAACCAGTGGTGCGCTTTATCGCTTTGACCGAAACAAAGGGTTGTTCATTAGTGTCATGACCCATCCGACAACCGGAGGTGTTGCAGCCAGCTTTGCTTCATTAGGCGACATCACTATTGCAGAAAAATCAGCCTTAATTGGTTTTGCAGGGGCTCGTGTCATTAAACAAACCATCCAACAAGAATTACCTGTTGGGTTTCAGACCGATTTATTTCAACTTAGACATGGACAAGTGGATAAGGTGGTTCATCGAAAAGACATGCGAAAAACCTTGTTTCGTCTTTTATCCTTCCATCAAGGAGGAAAACACGTATGATGTCTGCATGGGAACGTGTCAAACTCGCTCGACACCCAAAAAGACCGACAGCGAAGCATTTAATCGCTTCTTTATTTCCCGATTTTATTGAACTTCATGGGGATCGTCTTTTTGCAGATGATCAAGCAATTATGGGTGGGATTGCAACATTTAAAGGCGAACCCATCACCATTATTGCTCAGGAAAAGGGAGCAACAACAGAAGAAAAGATTGAGCGAAACTTTGGAATGGTTCATCCTGAAGGTTACCGAAAAGCTTTGCGGCTTATGCGGCAAGCTGAGAAGTTTAATCGCCCTATTTTGTCCATCATTGATACTCCAGGCGCTTATCCAGGAATCGGCGCTGAAGAACGGGGCCAAGCTCAAGCGATTGCCTATAATTTAAGAGAGATGATGGGCCTATCGGTCCCCGTCATTTGTGTGGTTCTAGGTGAAGGAGGTTCTGGAGGGGCTTTGGCTATTGGGGTTGGCGATGTCATTTATATGTTTGAAAATAGCATCTATGCCATTTTGTCGCCCGAAGGGTATGCTTCAATCATCTATAAAGATGCGTCTAAAGCCCATATGGCAGCTGAACTGATGAAATTGACGTCCTATGATTTATTAAACTTTGGCATCATTGATGGGATTATTTATGAACAAGAAGGGCTTCATATCAATGAACGATATGGGTATTTAGAACTGGAAAAAATGCTAACTAAAGCCTTGAAAAACGAAAAAAAGAAATCTGCTGAGAAACGACGTGAACAACGGTATCATAAATACCGTCAAATTGGTGTTTATCTAAAGAAAGGTGAGAACCATGACGAACCAACATCCCATGATCAAGATTCTGTCAAGCGGTAAGTATGTTCCTAAACATGTCTTAACCAATCAGGACCTTGAACGAATAGTGGACACATCCGATGAATGGATTGTGACCCGAACTGGCATCAAAGAAAGACGCATTGTCACCGATGAAACCACGAGTGATTTGGCGTACCTCGCTGCGTGCGATGCGATAGAAAAAGCCAACTTTGACAAAAACCAAATCGATTTAATCGTAGTGGCATCGGTGACCGGTGAACAAATGACACCTTCCGTGGCTAACCGCGTTCAAGCTAAATTGGGATTAACACACGATGTTATGAGTTTTGATATCAATGCGGCGTGTACCGGGTTTGTTTACGGACTTGAGGTGGTATCCAATTTGCTTCAAAGCCAACGGTTTCGTGCAGCCCTAATGATTGGAAGTGAAACGTTGTCTAAATGGGTCGATTACCAAGATCGTAACACCTGTGTTTTGTTTGGAGATGGTGCAGGCGCTTTGTTGATTGAAGCATCGGATAGACCTGAGCAGGCTGCTTATTTTTACAATGCGGCGAAACCCGATACCGATGAAACATTGACGGTCACAGACAAAATTCGAATGGACGGAAAAAAAGTGTATGTGTTTGCAGTGGATAAAATGCAAGCATCCATTCAACTCATCTTAAACCAATCGCAATTAACCATGGATGACATTGATTGCATCATCCCGCATCAAGCGAACGAACGCATCATTCAATCGGTTTCAAAATCCATGGGAATTCCCATGAATCGATTTATGTTAAACTTAAATCAGTATGGCAACACCTCTGCCGCATCCATCCCCATCACCATTGCGGAATATTACGAACAAAATCCGAAGAAGAACCAACGTCTTTTATTAGTCGGCTTTGGAGGAGGATTTACCTGGGGCAGTGCGATTGTGAGAACTTAGGAGAAAACACGTGAAAAACATTACAGAACTATTGAAAACCAAATACCCTGTGATTCAAGGGGGGATGGCCAACATCGCCAATGCTGACTTGGCTTCTGCTGTGTCCAATGCCGGTGGACTGGGTCTGATTGGAGCCGGTGGATACGATGCAAACTGGGTCAGAGAAGAGATTCGAAAGTGTCAAAGCCTCACGGATAAACCGTTTGGTGTGAACATCATGCTCATGAGTCCTCACGCTCCAGAAATCGCCAAAGTGGTGGTCGAAGAAGGCGTCAAAGTGGTAACCACAGGGGCTGGCAGTCCAGGCATTTATATGGACATGTGGAAAAAAGCCGGCATTGTGGTGATTCCAGTTGTTCCCTCCTCAGCCTTAGCCATAAGGATGGAACGGATGGGGGCTGATGCTGTGGTTGCTGAAGGCACTGAATCAGGCGGACACATTGGGGAGTTAACGACCATGGCATTAATCCCACAGATTAGCGATGCTGTCAAGATTCCTGTGATTGCTGCTGGGGGCATTGCCGATTATCGCGGGGTGCTTGCTGCTTTTGCATTAGGTGCGAAAGGAATTCAAGTCGGGACCGTTATACTAGCGACCCATGAAGCACCTGTTCATATGAACTATAAATTGAAAATTATCCAAGCGAAAGACTCAGAAACTGTCGTAACAGGACGAAACACAGGAGCACCTGTCCGTGTACTCAAAAACCGGATGTCGGCTGAGTATCTTGAATTAACCAAACAAAATGTTCCCCTTGAAGAACTGGAACGTTTAACATTGGGATCCTTAAGACGAGCGGTTTTTGATGGCGATTTAGATAAGGGATCGTTTATGGCTGGTCAGATCTCTGGATTAATTAAAGAGATACGGTCTGTCAAGGATGTTTTGGAAGCGTTGTTCGAACCCATCAAAGCGTATAAAGATCAATTGGATGTGATGTAATATGAGATTAGCGTTTGTCTTTTCAGGTCAAGGTAGTCAATATCTAAACATGGCCATCGATCTTTTAGATGCTTATCCCAGTATTGAACAAGAAGCAAACCTCCTGTTAGGGTATGATGTTAGGCATCTTCTTTCCCATGAAAGTCTGCTTCATCAAACCGAGTACACACAGCCTTTAATCTTTCTTCATCAAGCTTTGGTTTTAGAACACCTTAAAACGCTCAACCTCTTACCAGAAGCTGTTTTAGGGTTTAGTTTAGGGGAGTACACAGCTTATTACAGTGCAGGGGTGCTCTCATTTTCAAGCGCGATTAAACTGATTCAAAAACGCGCGATGGCTATGCAGCAATGTTCGATGGCACATCCAGGCAAAATGGCAGCTGTCATAGGCGGCTCAGTAGATCTCATTGAAGAAGTGATTCGTTCGATCAAAACCGAAAAGATTCTACGAATCGCGAACTATAATAGCCCAAACCAGCATGTAATCAGTGGAGATGAAAAATCTTTTTATGAAGCGATTAAACAGTTAAAGGAACACGGGATTAAACGGATTATTGAACTTCAAGTTAGCGGGGCGTTTCATACCGAGTTAATGGAAGAAGCGGGTCGAAAAATCGAAAGCTATGCACAAACGCTTGCACCCAAAACACCTCAAGTTCCTATTTGGCTTAACGCAACCGCACGTCCATGGAATCATCAAGATTTTCCAAACATAATCAAGACTCAAACGGTATCACCCGTTTTGTTTGAACCCAGTATTCGAGCCATGATTTCGGAAGGATTTACCCATTTTTTGGAGATTGGTCCTAAAAAAGTCTTATCCGGTTTAATTCAAAAAATTGATGAGACCGCTTTGGTTTGCAACATGGATACGCTTAAAGATATCGATCAAGTGAAAGGATGGTTGAACACATATGTCAATCAAAGATAAGGTGGCGATTGTCACCGGAGGTGCAAATGGTATTGGTAAAGCCATCAGCCTCGCCTTAGCCAAAGAAGGAGCAAAAGTGGTTATTAACTACAACACCAGTGACACCAAAGCGCGAGCACTAATGAAAGAAATTCACGATTTGGGTGGAATAGCATCCATCTTTCAAGCCGATGTTTCTTCATTTGAAGAAGCCTCTAAATTGATGGCTTTTACCATCGATACCTATCAAGAATTAAACATTTTAGTTAACAATGCGGGCATCACAGACGATGGACTCATCCTTCGGATGCAAGAAGCGCAGTTTGATCGTGTTTTATCCACCAATTTAAAAGGGGTTTGGAACATGTGCAAACATGGAGCAAAACCCCTATTGAAATCCGGATATGGACGGATCATCAACATTTCTTCGGTTTCTGGCCTCATGGGCAATGCCGGTCAATCCAATTATAGCGCAGCCAAAGCTGGCGTAATTGGTTTAACAAAAGCGTTGGCCAGAGAGTTTGCATCCAAAGGGCTAACTGTTAATGCGATTGCCCCTGGATTTATTGTGTCAGAGATGACGGAAAAACTGAATGCCGAAATCAAAGATTATTGGTTGAATCAGATTCCTTTAAAACGTTTCGGCAAGCCCGAAGATGTTGCGCATGCTGTGTTATTTTTAGCCAGTCCTGAAGCAGGATACATGACCGGCCACACCCTTGAGGTGGATGGCGGATTAGCCATATAGGGGGATTTTATGAAAAGACGTGTTGTTGTCACGGGGATGGGTCTTTTGAGTCCATTGGGCCATGATGTTGAATCATCCTTTCAAAACATGATTGACGGTCGAAACGGCATCGGTTTCATTGAATCATGGGATACCTCAACGTGGAAAGTGAAGATTGCAGGAGAAATCAAAGCGCTTGATTTTGAGCGTTACTTAGACAAAAAGGAAGTCAAACGATCCGATCGGGTCATGAACCTCGCGATGGTTGCTACAGAAGAAGCGTATCAGCAATCGGGTTTAAAAGATGCTAAGTTGAATCCATTTCGGGTAGGAACCTATGTTGGAAGCGGCATAGGCGGTCTAACGACCATTTTCGAAGAAACCAAAACATCGGTCACCCGTGGACAAGATCGCATTTCTCCTTTTTTCATTCCCAATTCAATCATCAATTTAATTGGTGCGAAAATCGGCATCAAATACCAAGCGAAGGGACCCAATATGCCTCAAGTTACCGCGTGTTCTGCAGCAACGAATTCCATTGGAGAAGCGTTTAGAGCCATTCGAGACGGATACATTGATGTGGCCATTGCAGGTGGCGCAGAAGCGCCAATCAATGAACTTGGTATCGGTGGGTTTGCGAGTCTAAGAGCGCTCAATTTTTCCAATGATCCAGAAATCGCGTCTGTTCCCTTTGATATTAGACGCAATGGGTTTGTGATAGCTGAGGGCGCAGGGATTCTCATTTTAGAAGATTTGGAGCATGCTCAAAATAGAAAAGCTCAAATCATTGCTGAAATGGTGGGGTATGGAACGACTTCGGACGCCTATCACATGACCGCACCCGATGAAGAAGCAATTGGGATTACCGAATGCTTGAAACTGGCGATTGAGGATGCCCATATTTCTCCTGAAGCTTTAGGATACATCAATGCCCATGGTACATCGACGGTGCTTAATGATCGATTAGAAACATTGGGAATCAAAAAAGCCTTAGGACCTCACAGTTATCAGGTTAATATCAGTTCAACCAAATCCATGACCGGTCATGCGCTCGGTGCTGCGGGGGCTATTGAAACTATTGCTGTGATTAAAGCGTTACAAACCGGCATGATTCCTCCCACGATTCATTTAAATGAACCAGACCCGGAATGCGATTTAAACTACACCCCAAATCATGCTGTTTATCGGCCAATGGATTATGCCATGAACATCAACATCGGGTTTGGCGGACAAAATGCAGCAATCATTTTTAAGAGGTGGCACCATGAAACTTGACCAAGAGCAAATCAAAACCATCATTCCTCATCGTGATCCATTTTTGATGATTGATGAAATCATCGAACTGGAATCACTTAAATACGGCGTAGGCCTTAAAAAAGTCAAACAAACCGATGACTATTTTAAAGGACATTTTCCTTCAAAACCTGTGATGCCAGGTGTTTTAATCATTGAAGCGCTGGCTCAAGTTGGAGCAGTCATTTTATTATCTCACCCTGACTATCAAGGGAAAATCGCTTATTTTACAGGAATCAAAAGTGCTAAATTTCGAAAAAGTGTTCTACCTGGGGATACCTTAACCCTCAAATGCGAGTTAAGCCGTATCAAAAGCGGATTTGGTTTTGGAACTGCCACGGCTTATGTTGATGGGCAATTGGTCTGCCAAACAGAGATCACTTTTGCTGTTTCATAATATGCCACTTCGACGTTGGGTTGTCATCGCAATGTTATCAGGGATGCTTGCTGCAAGTGTCCTTTTATGGCCTCCGATTATCCTTCCAGTTCTTCAAATTCCTTTGACATTGCAGGTGCTTATGGTGGCATTAATCGGTTATCTTTTAAGACCCTTAGATGCTTTTTTATGTGTCTTAATCTATGTGCTCATAGGGGTTATTGGGATTCCGGTTTTTAGTGGTGGACAAGCAGGTCTATCCGCCATTTTAGGACCAACCGGTGGCTTTATTCTCACGTTTCCTTTGGTTGCTTTGGGTATTGCGCGTTTTAAGTCCAAAGAAAACAGGTGGGGCGTCAACGTTTTCGTTGGGATGATCTTTATTGTGGGTGTTCTTTATCCGATTGGTACATTATGGCTTTCCGTTTACTTAAAAGCAACTTATGGTGCGACTTGGATGGCCATGTTGGTCTTTCTAATTCCAGATGCCATCAAAATTGGTTTTGCAGCCCTTTTAGCTAAGCGGATCAATCCTTTGATTCAATCTTGACTTTTGATTCTTTTCGGTTATAATGGACATGGGAATGATGTCTCCCTTAGCTTTCGCTAAAACCGCTCAATGAGCTAATGACTTCTGTGACGTTTTGTTGCTGAAGTTTTTTTTATGAACCAAAAATCCATCGATATTTCCACAAAGTGGGTGAATTTATGCTACTAAGCATTGCATTAATCATATTAATCAGTTTAACCATGGCCGCTATTTTTGATCGCTTGCATCTTCCTAGATTGATTGCTTTTCTTTTATCGGGAATCCTTTTAGGACCCGCTTTACTCAATCTTATTCATCCCAACCTGCTTTTTAATGCTTCGGATTTAAGAACCATAGCGTTGGTTGTGATTTTGATTCGGGCTGGCCTTTCTTTAAAGTTTTCTGATCTGAAGGCACTGGGCTTACCCGCCTTGATGCTGGCTTTTATTCCTGCGTCTATTGAAATGGTTGCGATTGGGTTTATCGCTCCCATGTTTTTTGATATCACCACGCTTGAAGCCTTCATGTTAGGAGCGGTTATCGCAGCGGTTTCACCTGCAGTTATTGTTCCTCGTATGATTAAACTGATTCAAGAAAAACGAGGAACCGATAAAAAGCTACCGCAATTGGTGTTAGCAGCCGCTTCGGTGGATGATGTCTTTGTTATTATCGTGTTTATGTCGCTTTTGGAATCGTATCAACGGGATATTGAACTCACACGGTTTTTCTTAAGCATTCCTCTAACCCTTCTTTCAGGACTTTTTATCGGAATAGGGATTGGATGGGTTTTGTCCCTCTTTTTTAAACGCTATCACATGCGCGACACCATGAAAGTTCTCATCATTATTTCTCTTTCTTTTCTTTTGATTTCAATCGAAGAAGTGACGCGAGGACTCCTTCCTTTTTCCGGATTAATTGCGGTATTGTTTTTGGCCATTTCGATTGATCGATTTCATGCACGTTTGGCCGAACGGTTGGTTCATAAATTTGAAAAAGTTTGGATTATCAGCGAAATCATGCTTTTTGTTCTAATTGGGGCACTTTTAGAGTTCACCTTTGTCACCCAATATGGTCTTTGGATTCTCATCGTATTAGCCGTTGCCTTGGGTTTCCGAATGTTAGCTGTTTGGTTAGTCAGTTTTAAAACACAGGCCATTCGAAAAGAAAAACTGTTTTTAATGATCGCTTATTTACCAAAGGCAACCGTTCAAGCTGCGATTGGTGCGATACCTTTGTCGTTGAATATGGAATCCGGTCCGCTCATTTTAACCGCTTCAGTGTTATCTATTCTTATAACGGCACCTTTAGGAGCATGGCTCATTGATAAAACCTCGCGAAAATGGATAAACTGACGTAAATCCTTTATTTTCCTATTTGAAAATAGTAAAATAGGATTAAAGCATGTCATAGGAGGCCGCCACATGAAACGCAACAAATTCTTAGTGATTGGCTCTGGGAGACTTGGTGCAAATATTGCCACCCAGATGTCAGATCAAGGGGAAGATGTCATCATTTTGGATATTCGACATGAATCGTTTCGAAAACTAAATGATTCATTTTCAGGATACGAGATGACCGGAGATGCCACAGACATGTCCGTTTTGGAAAGTGCTTACATCAATTTCACAAAAACGGTAGTGATTACGACAGACAACGATAATACTAATATTTTTTTAGCACATGTTTGCTATTATATTTACAATGTTCCCAGAATTTATGTTCGTTTAAACGATACAGAAAAAGGAAGATTACTCGAAGGAACCTATATTAAGGCTATTTATCCTTTCACCCTCTCATTCAACGAATTTGTGGTTTTGTATACGGAAGGGGATTCGTTATGAAAATTGTTATTGCAGGCGGCATGCACGAAGCCGATTTTATTGTTAAAATACTAAAAGAAGAACGACATAAACTGATTGTTATTAACTCTGATCGACTGATTGCGGATTACATTTGCTCGAATAATGATGTCCCCGTTTTTCCAGGGGATCCCACAAAATCGTATTGCTTAGAAGATGCTGAGGCGGAAAACGCGGATGTCTTGATTGCATTATCTGACAGTGATACAGATAACTATATTACATGTATGACAGCCAAAAAATTATTCAACATCAAACGTGCTGTAGCTAAAGTTAAGAACCCAAAGAATGTTGATTTATTTAAGAAGTTAGGTGTGGATAGCGTGATATCATCGACCTACCTGATTGGGCAAACCATTTTGAATGAGTCATCGATTGAAAATCTAATCAAGACATTATCTTTTGAGCAAAACAAAATTATCATGATTGAAGTCGAAGTTGAACCTCATTTTGCATTGGTAAATAAAAAAATCATGGATATTCGATTCCCAAAGAACATTAACATTAGTTGCATATATCGAAACCCTCATGTAATCATTCCCACCGGGAGTACGACTATTCAAGCAGAGGATAAATTGATTGTAGTAACAACACCAAACGAGCAAGAAGAGATTATTGAGTTTCTTCGGAGAAAACGATGAATCAGAAAAAATTAGAAGGACAATGGCTACTGCTCAATTATTTGGGGCTTTTCTCCATATTAATTGGATTTATAGTTTTGTTACCGATTGTTAGTTTGTTGTTTCTCAGAGCTGAAATAGGAAACTTTCATTATTTTTTAATCCCAGGGACAATTACCCTGTTTTTTGGGTTATCGGTGACGCTCATTTTCAAAAAATACGAAAAAGCGAAACTTCGTAAAAATCATGATGCTATATTGATCTTATACATATGGCTTTTTGCCATTATAGCTTCAGCAATGCCTTTTTATTTGTCTGGAAACTATACGTTCGCTCAAGCCATTTTTGAAACCTCATCGGGCTATTCAACGACGGGTTTAACGGTGACAGATGTTTCACGATCTCCTCAAGTATTCTTATTGTACCGAAGCCTTCTTCAATTTTTTGGGGGTGCAGGGCTTGTTCTTATCTTAACAGCTGCTGTTTCAGATAAATTTGGCATGAGATTGTATAATGCAGAAGGACATAGCGATAAGCTTCTTCCAAATCTCATTCGATCAGGTCGTGTTTTTATTGGCATCTATATTTTACTCATCACCTTAGGTGTTTTGGCATATAGCCTCTTTGGCATGAGCTTTTTTGATGCTTTCAATCATTCAATTTGTGCTGTAGCCACAGGCGGGTTTTCAACACATCCTGAAAGCATAGGCTATTATCAAAGTGTTCAAATTGAGACCATTACTATCTTTTTAATGATAGCTGGAGGGACCAATTTCGTGGTTCATTTTCTCTTCTTAAGCAAAAAAATCAAATCAGCCATCAAACATATTGAAGTAAAATCATTCTTTTTGATTCTTATAATGGGCGTTTTAGTCAGTTTAATTTACCTGATTCCACATTACCAGCAAAACGTTGGCCAAGCTTTCAGACACAGCCTTTTTCATCTTGTTTCTGCTCTAACAGGAACCGGATATCAGATAACCGATAGCTTTCATGTATTCCCTCAACCCTTCGTTTTAATCATTATCCTATTTATGGTGTTTGGTGGGGGCATGGGATCCACTACCGGTGGTTTAAAACAGTACCGTGTTGCGGTATTATTCAAATCGCTTTATTGGCATATCAATGATTTGCTTTCTCATAAAAAACTCATTCGTAAACGATATATAAACCGGTTAGGAAACAAAACAGTTTTAGATAAAGAAGATATTCTTAACAGCAACATGTACGTTGTACTTTACGCTTCAACCCTTATTATTGGGACACTTGTGTTTGCATCATTTAACCAAAATTCTTTAACAGATTCCCTTTTTGAGTACGCATCCACTTTGGGGACCGTTGGGCTATCTGTAGGCATAACTGGCCCCAATGCACATCCAATTATCTTATGGTTTTCATCTTTATCCATGTTTTTAGGACGTCTAGAATTCTTTGTCATTTTCGTTGCTATCTCTCGATTATCTGATGATATATTTAGACGTCATCCTACCCATAAGCATGTTAATCCATGATTAAAAGATCACTCATTTTCTTCCTTTTGGGGTTGTTAAGCATGGGCCTTAGCGCATGTGACTTGTCATTAGGCAAGCCACCGCAAGTCAATCATGAGACCAGCAATATGGGTGCGTTTGATCGTTTTTTTGATGATTCCCAAAGGAAAAGCATCACCATCGTCCTAACGAAACAGGCGTGGAACCAACTGGATCAATCCATGATCAAACACTTTGAAAAATTTGGAGATTATCGCGCGGATCAGTACGTGAAAGCTAACATGATATTTGAAGATGAACAGGGTGTTCTTTTGGTTGATGAGATTGGTTTTCGAACACGTGGAAATACTTCAAGAGGACGTATCCAAGATGATTTAGGTCATCCAATTGTTCGAAATTTCAAGATTTCGTTTAATGAGTACGTTCCGAAAAGAAGTGTTTTTGAGTTAAGAGAATTGGATCTTAAACACGCAAGACGTGACAACGAACCCTATTATGATCCAACCTATCTAACCGAAAAATTCTCATTAGATTTGTTTCGTTCCTTTGGCGTTCATAGCGCTTATGCAACTTTGACGAGGCTTTATATTCAAATTGATCAAACCACCTATTTTTATGGGATATACACGGCTTTTGAGCCCATCGATCAAAACTTTATTCAACGAAGATACCCGGATGATTCGGTAGGAAACCTATACAAATGTTTATGGCAGCAATATGGGCCAGCTTCCTTGCAAACCCTTCGACAAAACGCTTCAATTGGGATAAAAAACGCGTCTTCCAATTATCGCCCTTCTTACGATATAAAAACCAACAAATCCAGTAATCGCGGCAACGACTTAAAAGAATTCATTCAGAAGATCAACACATTAAAGGGTGATGCCCTTGATCAGTATTTAAATGATCACGTGGATCTCGATTCCCTTATTCGACTCTTGGCCATTGGCGTCCTTTTAGGAAATCCCGATGATTACCGCGCCATGGGAAACAATTACTACCTGTATCATCATCCTTTACTGCAGGTTTGGATTATGATTCCATATGATTACGATCATGGAATGGGTCAAGGTTGGCCAGGGTCACCTGTTTTTGACAACCACACGATTGGTTACGATATCTACGAATGGGGAAACTTGAATAAGGCTTTATTGAATCAATCCAGTCATCCACACCCATTAACCGATCCGATTTTTAAACACCCAGAGCTTCAACAGGTTTATGAAGCCTATTTGCTTGAACTTCTTGAAACGCCCCATCGTTTTTTTCAGTTCGATGTCTTTGAATCGTTGTTCAATCAACAAAAAGCCCTTTACCAAGACGGGCTGGATCTAGCTTTAAACTCGATGCCGTTTGACCTTAGAAATGTGCAGTCCTACATGGAAGCCAAACGCATCGACATTCTCAATCAAATCGATGCCTATCGTCTTCATCCAGATAGACGACCAAAAGCTTAAAAAAATCAAAATATCGGTGGTGATGTTTTCATCGATATGATATAATGTCATGGGTGATTCACATGTTTGAAACCATTTTAGATGCGTTAACCGCTGTTTCATTTTTCGAACTTCTCTTTATCTTTTTAGCCAAAGTCATTGAAGTGTCTATCGGCACCATGCGTGTCATTTTAATTAGCAAAGGCTATCGTAAACCTGGCGCTTTTTTGGCTATTTTTGAAATCTTGCTATGGGTATTTATTGCATCTAAAGTCATTTTAGGGATTACTGAATACCCCATTAAAGGTCTTGTATATAGCGTTGGATTTGCAGCAGGGGTCTATATTGGCTCGTTGCTTGAAAACAAGTTAGCCGTTGGCAAGATTTTAATCAATGCGATTTTAGACTGTCAGATGGGAAAAACCGTGGCTGATGTGCTTAGAAACTCAGGATACGGTGTCACCGTTATGGATGCCCAAGGGAAGGATTCGAATCGGGTGGTGTTGATGGTGTTTGCGAATCGGAAAAATAAGCAAGTCATCATTAAAATCATTGAAGAGTTGGATCCCAAAGCGTTCATCGTAGCCAACGAGGTTTCCATCCTTCATGGCGGGTATTTAAGTCCATGGAGAAGAATTGCTAAATGAATTGATTTTTATTAAAAAATAGGTATAATGGTAATGGTTGGAGTTATAGCTCAGTGGGAGAGCACTTCCTTGACGTGGAAGGGGTCGGGGGTTCAAGTCCCTCTAACTTCACCATTTTTTTATTTTTGAGCCATCCTCTTACAAGATAGCCATTCGTTCCATCTAAAGATGTATATGGGTGGAAAAAAAATCACTTTTTTGTTATAATTAAGATAGTCCAATAAAAAAAATTAAAAAGGAGAAAAACATGAACAAACTTATTAAACTATTGAATCAAGAAGTGGCAAACTTTGGTGTGCTTTATGTTAAGTTACACAGTTTTCACTGGTTTGTCAAAGGACCACAATTTTACCAACTTCACATGTTATTTGAAAACCTTTATGACGAAGTTACCGAACATTTTGATGCAGTTGCTGAACGCATCTTAATGTTAGAAGAGCGTCCCTATGCGACATTGAAAGAGTATTTAGGAGCTGCAACCATCAAAGAGGCAACGAATCAAGAGAATGAGATTGAAATGATTAAATCGTTGGTTGCTGACTTCCAAATGATCGATCAAGAAATCACCGAAGCCATTGGTCTTGCTCAAGAAGCTGGCGATGAAGTGACCGTCGATATGCTCTTAGGCATGTCTTCAAGTTTCCAAAAACACCTTTGGATGCTTCGCACATTGCTCAAATAAAACGTGCATCCTTAAAAGCCTTAAACCCTGTTTAAGGTTTTTTTATTTTTATGGTATAATTTTCTATGTCGAGACCATCTTTTGTTAAAAAGACCACAATCGATCAATCTTTTTGATAGGAAAAACAGATGATTTATACATGCACATTAAATCCATCCCTTGATTACTATGTATGGGTTAAAGATTGGGAAAAAGGAAAAGACCACCGGTTCACCCAATGGCACGTTCAAGCGGGTGGAAAAGGCATCAATGTTTCCCGTTTTTTAAGCATGCTTCACATCAAGACCACCGCATTAGGGTTTTTAGGAGGACCTATTGGTCAAATGCTTCAAGATCTCCTCGATGATTATCCTTATGTGAGGTCTCAGTTTATTCATGTTGATAGCCCCACACGTATCAATATCAAAGTCATGGATCAAAACATCGAAACCGCTTTTAACCATGAAGGCTCTCCTATAAATTCAACAGATATCGCTTCATTGCTTCAACAAATTGAAGGCTTAGGTCCGGATGATCTGTTGGTGTTAAGCGGAAGTGTTCCCCCTCATCAACAAGAAATCTATCAGCAAATCGCTTCCCTCTGTCATAAGCATCAAATCCGATGGATACTAGACGTTGATGGATGCTATTATGCGTCATTATGGCCATATAAACCCTGGATGGTTAAACCGAATGTAGACGAGTTATCCCGTTACGTTGGAAAGAAACTCAATCATGAAAAGGACATCTTAGATGCAGCACGTTCAATCCAAAAACAGGGTGTTTCTCATGTTTTAGTTTCTTTAGGCAGCAAGGGGTCTTACTATCTTTGTAACGACCATATGAGTTATATTGGACCCGAAAAGGTGACGCCTCTATCGACAACAGGTGCAGGTGACAGCATGGTAGCTGGCTTCATTTATGGCATGCTCAACGGAAAAAAAGGCGATGATTTGCATCAATGGATTGCTCAATGTGCGTTAAACATCATCACGGGTCAAGACATCAATTACCCAAGAAACATGGTGCCAATCCGCAGGATTGATTCCAAGGAGGATGTGACATGAAACTGGTTGCTATCACGAGTTGTCCCATGGGAATTGCCCACACCTATATGGCCGCAGAAATGCTTTTAGAGGCAGCAAAAGCTTTAGGGGTGACAATCAAAATAGAGACACACGGTCAGTTAGGGATTGAAAATCGTTTGCTAAAACAGGATATAAACGAAGCCCATGCTGTGATTATCGCCTCCGATCAGTGGATTGACCTTGACCGGTTTAACGGTAAACGATGCCTTCATGCAAGCGTCAGAAAAGCCATTACGCATGCTTCTGATTTAATTCAAGAAGCCATAAAGGAGATCACATGAACCATCGCACGTATCAACACCTGATGCAAGGGGTCACACAAATGGTACCATTTATGATGGTGGCTGCCTTATTGATGGGGATTTCCAAAGGACTTAACCAACTCCATTTAAACCACCCCATCATCGATCGGATGGCTCAATTATCGCCTAGCCTTCTGTTAATGATGATGCCAGTGATTGCTGCATTTATCGCCATGTCCATTGCTGAAAAACCTGGGTTCATGATGGGCTTTGTGGGTGGTCTTTTTGTCCTTTTTGAAAATTCAGGGATGATGATGGCCATCTTAACAGGTTTTATCGCAGGGTATATCACCTTAATGATGAAGCATCTTTTTAGGAAGATGGCCCCCTCTTGGAACAGCTTAAAAAGTATGGTGTTTATCCCCCTTTGTGTCCTCATCGTGATTGTACCCATGTTTTATCTTTTTGTTCCACTCTTTTCACCCTTTATGCTATCAATTGAACGCATGTTGTCGGTTGAAAAAGGGGTAGTCATGACGGTTTTTGCAGGCCTTTCTGCGATGTTTATGGCGTATGACATGGGCGGAAACGTCAATAAGACGATGTATCTATTAGGACTTATATCAATCTCGACAGGGAATGCGACAACCTTAATGGCTGCAGTCATGGTTGGGGGAATGGTGCCACCGCTTGGTCTATATCTTTTTGGACTTTTGGATCAACATCGATTATCAAAAGAAGAGAAAAAAAGAACTAAAAACGGGTTGTTGTTAGGATTATCGTTCGTGACAGAAGGGGCGATTTTCTTCGCACAAAAAAATAAAAAAGCGACCATGCCATCGTTATTGATGGGAAGCCTCGTTGCTGGACTAGTTGTGGCTTATTTTAATGTTAAGGTGGGTTTACCCCATGGGGGAATTCTGGTGACCCTCTTTACCCATGTGTGGTATGGTTTTCTGATCGCTGTCTTATCTGGAACCTTAGTCACAGCCGGTATGCTTCTAATCAGATGGAAAAAAAACATCCAACCGGATCACTAAAGACCATAGAATGTTACTCAAGGTAGAGAAAAAGCCCGATATGGGCTTTTTTTCTTACTTGACTTTTTTCATGAATGAACGAAGCGATTCACTTGAAGGAGCATCCAAGATGCTTGGGGTTCCGTGTTCAACGATTTCTCCTTGATCCATGTAGATGACATAGTCTGCAAAATCTTTCACAAAGCTCATCACGTGGGTCACAAAAATGAAATCTTTACCCAAATCTTTTAAATCTTCGATAGCGGTTAACACTTCGTATGTTAGGATAGGATCTAAAGCGCTGGTTGGTTCATCTAAAAAAATCAAGTCGGGATTTAGACTTAATGCCCGTGCGATTGAAGCCCTTTGGGCTTGCCCACCTGAAACATTTTTAGGTAACTTATGGATTTGATCATCCAATCTTAATAACGTTAATTGCTTTAGTGCAATCTCATGGGCCGTCTTTTCATCCATTCCACGGGTTTTCTCTAAAACTAAGGTGATGTTTCTTAATAAGCTTAAATGAGGGAAAAGATTATGATTTTGAAAAACAAAACCGATTTTTTTCCGGTAGTTGTCACTTCTAACATCGTCACCATTCACTGAAATGGTGCCATTTTTTGGCTTTTCTAATCCGGATAACAAACGAATCAACGTGGATTTCCCAGACCCTGAAACACCAATGATGGCCAATGATTTTTTATCCTTCAGTTCAAAGGAAATGTCTTTAATCACATCCACATCATAAGTATGGCTAACGCCTTTTAATACGAGGTTCATAACGTCCATTTCCTTTCTAAGATTTTGGTTAGATACGATAAAGGAATGGTGATGAGCAAGTAAAGAAGCCACATCAGCATGTACCCTTCTACAAAGGCAAATGTGCGAGACGTGCTAATTCGTATCGCATAAAAGATTTCATTATAACTCAACACATTGAGTAACGCTGATCCTTTGATGATCATCGAAAAATTGTTCATCATAGGGGGCATTAAGATACGAATCACTTGAGGGATGATTAAATACCGATACCGTTGATAGGGGGTAAATCCAAAGAGATCCATGGCTAAATACTGTTCTTCTGAGATGCTTGAAATCGCCGATTTGTAGACGTTTTTCATGTAGGGAGCCATATAAAACGTCAACGCCAAAAACCCCAAGAGATTTCGGTTAAACGAATTAAAAGCAGGACCAATAACAAAGGCTGTAATCACAATTAAAACCAAAAGAGGTGTCCCATAGATAATCTCTGTTAAAAGATCCGCTAAAGCATTTAAGTACTTGATGCGAGAAACCGAAAAAAGATAGAGCACAAACCCTAAAACCAAACTGCCAAACAACGCGATAAATGAAACAAAAAGGGTATTGATAAACCCACGGATAATTAGGTTTTGAAATTCAGCAAAGGGCGCTAATGAGAAGTCTCTGGTTTGTCTTAGAACAACAAAACCGAAAAACGAGGCCACCGTTAAGATGGCCAGTCCATACGCAATTCGCTTATTCATTGATGTAAAAACTTAAACCGAAGCGACCAAGTCGACTCATCAGCAAAGCATCGTATTTTTGTTCCAAAACAGCATACATGCCATCGGCTTGTTGAAACGTTTTTATAAATGCATTGGCTTGATCGAGGAGTTCCTGATTGCCCTTTTTCACGGCCATCCCAATCGGACTGGATCGAAATGAACTCCAAACGACCAACGTGGTGTTTGGATGCGCACGGTTGCCATCAACCACAGGGTTAGCACTCATCAACAAGATATCAGCGGTTCCTTGTGAGACCGATTCAATGGCGGTTGGAAGTTCGGTGTACTCGGTGACCTGTTTGCCATAAGATTCTGGAATGGTTGCAGAAACCTGCGTGGCAATCCCCGCGTAGCGGGTGTTATTCAGCGCCAATATGGCGTCTACCGATGTGTCTTCAGTGATGTTATTGGCGTTGGCATAGGTTCGGTTTACAAGGGCGATGATTTTAAAGTAGAAGTAAGGTTCAGTAAAGTCGACGGATTGCTTGCGTTGCTCTGTGATGCTCATAGAAGCAATCGCAATATCCACCTCACCAGACTGCAAAGCGGGAATAATGGAAGCAAAGTCCGTATTGACAATCTCGACTTTACGCCCCAAAAACGCACCTAAAGCATAGGCGATATCCACCGAGATGCCTTCAGGATTATTGGAAGCATCCACCGTTTCAAAAGGAGGATAACTGAGATCCATCGCGACGCGAAGAACCTCTTGATCCCTGCCACAGGCCGATAACAGAACAATAGAAATGATAAATAGGGTAGAAAGTATGATTTTTTTCATGATGATACTCCTTTCATAGGTTAATAGTAATGGAAAAATTATAGATAAGCAACTTATTTGCATTAAAAAACTGCGTGTTGTCACGCAGCTTCATCGTGTTTTCCGTTGGACCACCGTTCAAGAAACGCGAGTAATTCGTTCCATTTCGGGCTTCTAGCATGTCGCACATAAAACCCAGAAGTTGCCATCCCCATTAAAAGAGAAGAACCTGGGTCCAAATCAAGCAATAAACCTAAAACAAATCCAGAGTTGAAATTGTCGCCTGCCCCAGTGGTCAGTTTTGGGTTTTCACAAAGGGGACCAAGATGCTCAACATAGATGTCGTTCATAAAAACAGAGGAGCGATCAACTGGATGAATGACGATGCCATCCAGATTAAGCGTTTCAGCCAAAGCACGATTGACATTTTCCAAAGAGACGGTCATCGCTTTTAAGTCATCGAAAGCAAAAAGATGATAGAGTGAAGCAATGTCATACGCTTCCTTTTTGTTTAAGCCTAATACAACACGGAAATGAGGTTTAAACGATACAAGCAAATGAAGGGCTTCTTTAATTTCATGGTGTTCCCGTTTTTCAGGGTCCGCTAAATCAACAAAGAACGTGGGTTTGTTCTTGCGGGTAGGGATTTGCGGCAAAATACGGGTGAGAATGTTTTTCCATAAATCCGTCATTTGAGGTAGCATTGACCAGTTAACGGTTGCGAATAAATCCGCTTCTTGAATCAGTTTAACCAACTCGTTTTCTGGTAAAACGTCCAAAAGACGCGTGTAATTGACATCTGAAAGCGACGTCATTTTCCCAAGCATGAGTTTGCCATCTAAAAACTCAAGCGCATCGGTGTGTCCACTGTCGGCCATCGTGATGAGTCGAGCGTGTTCCGTCATTTCATGAAACACATCGTGTATGTGTGGGTACCCTAAGGCACCAATATAGGTAATTTTGGGTTCATGTTGAGCTAAAGCGTTGCACATGATGGGTCCGTTTCCACCGATTTTTCTAACGGTTGATACCAGTTCGATGTTGGTTGATAAACCGCTTGCGTTTTCAATGCGTTTGGCCAGTTGACCAATGGTTTTGATCCGAGTGAAGGTGTGACTATCTTGTCTTTTGTCAACGACCTGAATGATTTCATCAACAAAACCATCAAACCCAATGACCATGTTTAAGTTTTTTGGATTCTTATGTTTCAAGGTTTCGATTAAGGGATTGAATAAGGGGTTCATTTCTCTTGTCCTTTCAGCGTGTTCATGTTTAGTATATCAAAAATGTGTGAAATCAAAAAGAATACCGTTTGATATTTGTCATCGAATATGACAGAAAGCTCTTTTTATGCTATGATAAAAAAGAAAGAAGATGAAAGAAACATGAAAACAACCCTATACCATGCCAGTGAACTTGATAGCCCCTTGATCAAAGCCCATATTCATGAGGTGATTGCCTCTGGAGGATTGGTTGTTTTTCCTACGGAAACAGTCTATGGCATTGGTGCTAATGCGCTCGATTCAGTTGCTGTCAAACGCATTTATCATGCTAAAGGAAGGCCTTCGGATAACCCGCTCATTCTCCATTTGGATCACGTAGAAAGACTCAAAGAGCATGTCAAAACCATTCCTGAAATCGCCTATCCCTTAATGAAGGCTTTTTGGCCAGGCCCCTTAACCATGATTTTTGAAAAAAAAGACCACATTCCAATGGATGTAACCGGTGGATTAAATACGGTTGCGATTCGGATTCCTAGCCATCCCGTTGCGCTTAAGGTCATCGAAATCGCATCTGTCCCCATCTGTGCTCCTAGTGCTAATTTAAGTGGGAAACCTTCCTCAACCGAGTTTAAACATGTTTTAGAAGATTTTATGGATAAAGTCGATATCATCATTGATGGTGGTCAGACGGATCTTGGACTGGAATCAACGGTCTTGGATTTAACAACGTCTGTCCCCATGATCTTAAGACCAGGCATGGTCACACAAGAGATGATCGAAAAGGTTATTCATATCCCCATTATTGATGCGTCTGAAGTCGCGCTAAAAGAGACACCGAAATCCCCAGGCATGAAATATAAGCATTACGCCCCGATGGGAGAAGTCACGCTTCTAAGAGGAACGGTTGAAGCCATCGAGGGTTATCTCAATCGCATCAAAAAAGAACAAATCGAATCCAGATCTTCGGCTATATTAGCCCCAAAAGAATTTGATAAACGGTTAATCGGTTACTATCAATTTGAATTGGGTTCTGTTTTTTATCCGGATGCCATCGCTAAACAACTTTATAGCATGCTTCGATTGATGGATGAATTATCTATCCAAACCATTTTCATCGTCCTGATCAAAGAGCATCCCTTAAACAAAGCCATCATGAATCGTCTGCTTAAAGCAGCCAACCACCAAATCGTCGACCTTTAGACGATTTTTTTATTCAAAAAAAGCCCGAAGTCCCGGGCTTATCGGATAAAGATTAACACAGTGATTGCCACCATATAGAGGATAAAGAGATAATTGGCGTTTTCAAAACTGATGGAAAGTTCGCGCATCCTCTTAAGCGGTTTAAAATCCTTAACAATCACGTAACGATAAAGCACCAATCCAATCATGACATAAAGGGCATAATCGATCCACTGAGACACATCAAACAGTTGAACCATCTTTAGATCAAACCCGTAGAGCCATTGACCCAAAGGATAATAGAAAACCCCGATGCCCAAACAGAAGAGTCCTAAGATGAGCATGGCGAATTGTTGTTTCCGGTCGGTCACAATGAAGGATTGTGTTTTGGGACCAAATAAAATCTGTGAGAACTTAAGAAATGACGTGACCGTACCGATGTTGATAAGAGTGAACAACACCATTTTGAGTGTGTCATATTTAAAGTCGTATTTCACCAAGTTTTTAGAGACAAAGCCATTAAAAAACGGGGCACCACTAATGGATAGCATCCCAACAACAAGCAATATTCCTGTCAAAGGCATCGTTTTCATGACGCCTCTAATCTCCGAGACTTTTTTGGTGTGGTAGCGCTGAATGACAACACCAGCACCCAAGAATAAGAGGGATTTAAACAAAGCATGATTAAAAATGTGCAGCAATCCTCCCGCATAAGAGGTAATCCCCCCTGCGAATAAGCCCATCATCATGATTCCAACTTGAGAGACTGTGTGATAGGCTAGAATTTGCTTGAGATCTTTTTGAACAAGCGCAAACCCTACCCCAACCAAAGCGGTAACAACCCCGACATAAAACAACACGTTTTCCACACCATAATTCGCGTTTTGATACATTTGGATGATGATTCTGACAAATAGGTACAAAGCGCCTTTGACAATCAACCCCGATAATAGGGCAGAGATGGAGGATTGAGCCACACCGTGAGCCCGAGGTAACCATGTAAAAAGCGGAAAAATGGCAGCTTTAATGGAAAGGCCCGATAACATCATGATAAAAGCGAGCTTAACGATGTTACGATCTGAAAACTGATGAATGTTTTCCATAACCATTTGAATGTTGATGGTTCCATAAACATAATAGATAAAAATGATCCCGAGCAAGAAAAACATCGAACCCACTGTGGTGACCAGTAAATAAAAGATGCCCGCTCGAAACGATTGGCCTGACTTTTTATACACAATCAAGATCGTGATTAAGACCGCCATTAACTCCATGAAAACAAACAAGTTAAACAAGTCATTGGTTTGTAGGAGTCCCATGAAGATGCCTTGTAGAAACATAAAGAAAAACAAGAATTTGTTTTCCTTTTGGTTGGTTTTAAACGTGTAAATCAGCATGACCGTCCACATTAAAATGGTCAATCCAATGAAGGATAACGATAAGGTGTCATTATAAAAACCAATCGCAAACTGACGATCCCAGCCTCCGAAGACGATCACGTTTTGATCGGGATGCTGATTTAAGAAAAGCACATAGCCTACAAAAACCAAGGCCATAAGCAGTTGAACGACAAAAAGCGATTTGGCGACAAAAGGCTTATTAAACAAAAAGACAATAATACTCGCGAATAAAGGGACAAAGACAAAAAACAAAGGAGCATTCACCATTATTTGTCACCCCTTAAAATGACTTTCCACTCGATGCTACCGTAATGATGGAAAATCTTAATGCAGAGCATTAACGCTAACGATGTGATCGTGGATCCAATGACAATGGTTGTAATCATCAAGGCTTGTGGAAGGGGGTCAACGACAGCGATACCGATTTCTTGTAAAATCGGAACAATACCCCCTTCATAAATGCCTAAATTCAAGAAAAGCAAAATCACAGCGGATTCAATGATGGTCACACAAAACACCGATTTAATAATGTTTTTACTGGTCGCAAGACCGTAGACGCCAACCAATATGACGATAAAACTTAAGATGGGGTTCATTAGCGTCCCTCCTTTAGGAATGCGGTGAAGATGGCAATGAGTCCGAGACTGACTTTAGCGCCAATGATAATGTTCATTAAATAGAGATAAATCGCTTTGGTTTCAACCGAAGTGGTGATGGGAAAGAAATTTGTGAAAAACACACCACGTGTGAAAAAGCTTAGAAATGAGATTCCAAACAAAAGAAGAAACAAAAACTTCTCAATCGTTAAAATCAGATTCACTTCAATCGTTTTTGAAATATCGATATAGTAAAGAATCAAGATGGCGGTGGCGATAATGGCACCTCCTTGGAATCCCCCACCGGGGGATAAATGCCCATTGATGACCACATACATCCCAAAAAGAAGCATGACAGGATAGAGTAACCGGCTAAACGTGATGAACAATTCCGGTGTCTTTTGCTTATCTAACATAAAGTTCGCGTTCTTTTCTTGAATTTTATGCTCACTGACCCACATGACTCCCGAAACAGCAATCAAGAGAATACTGGCTTCAAATAAACTATCAAACAAGCGGTAATCCAAATAAATGCCAGAAACTAAATTGTATGAACCCGTATCGTTTAAACCATTTAAGTAAAAAAACCATTTGCCCGCATCGTCATATAGGTCGCGCAAATCGGATAAGGAAACGACAAAAAAAAGCAAAACAGCTCCTAAAAGAAGAACCAAACTTACGCGCTTAATCATAAAGAACACCGTCCTCAATCGTTAACACCTCGATAAAGGAAGCGTCTGCTGTCAATGATTTTAGATCTTTCATCAGCACGCTGCTAGATTTTCCTTTGAGTTCAAACGTGCTGTTGGCATCGTTATAGGTAATGATTAAATCCACGTTAAGCTCTCGTGTGAGTTCTTTTTCCGTGCCTTTGATGCCGGCGCAGATGTTTAGTTTTAAGTGATGATCATCCGCAAACTGCACCAAACGATCATAAACAATTTGGTTTTCTTGATCGAGTTCATGCATATCGTGATCGATGCGGTCAAGAACAATAAACTCACGTTGACGAGAAATACTAATAACATAGATAAGCGGAATGATGGCCGAACCAATCGCAACCTCTGCTATAGCGACATCTGGCGCTTGATTGATAGCGTAAAGGGTGGCTGCTACCAATCCAAAGGATGCGATAAAAATGATGATGGTAAAGTTTTCCTTGTGAAAAACCACTACGATTGCGATGATAATTAACAAAATCTGCAAAACAACGCCAATGATTTCGATCATAGTTCTCTTCCGTCCTTATGGTCAATTGGAATACCGATTAAATAGGCTGATCGAATATTAACATGCGAACTGATGGGGCTTGTGATCAGTAAAAATAAAATCAGAAGCACGAGACGCACGATCGAATCAAATTGAAACCGGGCAAAAATGAGCGCAAATAAAACGAGCAAAGAGGCGACCGTATCAATCGTAGAGGCGGATAAAATCCGGGTATACAGGTTTTTCAATAGAAAAATGGCCAACATCCCAAAAATGACAAAAATCCATGAAGCGACTAAAATAAAAATGGATATCCAACTCATTTTTGACGCCCTCCCGTCATGATGAATTTTGATAAGAGGGTCATGGTCAAAAACCCGATGATGCCATACGATATGGCGATGTCCAAAAAGACGAGGTTATCAATAAAAATAGCATAGACGGCGATAATCAACACCACTTTTGCTGAAATGAGGTTTAACATAAGAATGCGATCCCATAGTGTTTTGCCTTTAATCAGTTGGATAAAAGCAGCCATCATGGATAAAACCAATAAGAGGATGGTCACAATTAAAAACCACTGCAGCACGCTCATTTGTGATCCCCCATCTTCTTAAGTAATTTTTCAAATTTATCCCGAATTGGCGCTTCCAACTCACTCTGTGGAGTGCCTGGTTTTGCTAATACCATCACATAGATGGTTCGATTAACGACATCCACTGATATGGTTCCAGGAGTTAAGGTGATCGAATTAGCCACAATCGCGACTTGAACTGGATCATAAAGATCTAAAACCAGTTTAAAAACGGTGGGAACATGATCGCGTGTAATCAAGTTTCGAACAAATGAAAAGGCCGATTTAAATATTTCAACAAACAACAAGGCAATGTAACCGATAATTGAAAAAAGGCCTAATCCCTTGTAGCGAAATCCTTTTTGGGTAAAAAGAACTTCATAGGCCAAGACCGATACAAAAAAAGAAATGATCACTCCAAAGACGATGGTCGTCCAATCTAAGTCAAAATTCAATAAAAACCATAAGGCCAGCATCACTAGGAAAAATTTGATGCGGGAAATCCATAAATGCATGATTATCAGCTCCTAAAAACCACTTTGTATTATATCATAAAAAACCCTCAATTTCATTGAATTTATAAGAAATTGACGCATCCCCTGTCGCCATGTGATAAAATATAAGTAATCCGAAGAGGTTTAATGAAACACATGAAAAAGATCCATATCCTGGTGTTAATGGTGGTTTCACTCGTTTTACTTTCTGCATGTGATTGGCTGAACACACCACTTGCTCCCCCTGTTAACACCACCCCACAAGGAAATCCGTTGCTTAATCCCACCTTTTCCCATCAAGGTGGTTTTTATGATACCGCTATTGAACTCGCCATTTTTGCAAAACCTAATACCACCCTTTATCTAACATTTGATGGGTCGATTCCCACCCAAGAGTCCATGGTTTATCATGCACCCATTTTATTGGAAGAATCCTATATCGTAGCCGATGGAAGCGAAATTTTGATTCTTCCTGATACCGTTTATGAAGGACCCATCTCCATGATAAGAACCACATCATCGAGATGGCATTCGCCTAAAGACGATCTATTCAAAGCGCATACCATCCGTGTTTTAGCCGTGGACCTTTTTGGTCATGCAAGTCAAATTATTACCCAAACGTACTTTGTTCATCCGAACATTTTTTCGCTTTACACGTTTCCGATTATGTCGCTTTCGACAGATCGGCAAAACCTCTTTGATTTTGAAACCGGCATTAACGTTCCTGGGGTTCATTTTGACACTGGAATTGAAAATGAACGAGACAATCGAACAGGCAACTATTTTATGAGAGGCGATGAATGGGAACGACCCGTATTTGTGGAGTACTTCGATTTATCGGGTCAACGTCAAATGGCGTTGGACGCAGGCATTCGGATTCATGGCGGTCTCTCTCGGAAATACGCCATTAAATCGTATCGTCTTTATGCAAGAGACAGTTATGGATCCATCAGTTCATTTAATTATCCTTTTTTTGATGAACTGGAAGATGACAGTTTTAAACGGTTGATTTTAAGAGGGTTTGGACAAGCGTTTGAATACACCCTATTTGGAGAAGCAGCTGCTCATCAGGTTTTGCAGCCACTGACCTTGGATATTCAACAGTCTTCCCCCATCATTTTATTCATCAATGGGGAGTATTTTGGTATTCGCAACATTCGAGAGCGATTGGATCAACATTATTTGAATCGGCATTATGGGCTTGATCCAAACGATGTTACCCTTTTGGTCGGGCAAGGTTATTTGGATTACGGTCAAGCTATCGGATCGGCTCAGTACATGGCGATGTATCACTTTATCACCACGAAAGATATGAAAAATCAAGCGCTTTACCGACAAGCATCTGAACAAATGGATATGGACAATTTCATTGATTATAATATTGCCCAATTGTATTTTGCCAACATGGATTGGCCTCAAAACAACGTGCTCTATTGGAAAAAGAATGTCCGGTATTCCCCCAATGCCCCCTATGGGCATGATGGAAGATGGCGATGGATGATCTTTGATTTGGATGCCGGATTTGGTGCATCTTGGGGAGGGAATCGCCCTGAATTGAACAGTTTTGAGCGGCTCACAGGCGATTCATGGAAAACAGGTCAATTGTTCATCTCATTATTGGAAAATCCTGAGTTTAAAGCCAAATTTATTTACCGGCTACTCGCGCTATCAAATACCGTTTTTCATCCTAATCGAACAACCCAAATTATTCGAGACATGAAATTAGAGTATTTACCCGAGATAGAAGACCATATTGCACGCTGGGGATTTCCAAGTTCTTACAACACGTGGGATCATTATGTCACCCGAATGTTGACGTTTGCGACCATGCGAAACGAATATTTTATCGAACATATGGAAGCATTCTTTGCGTTAAGCGACCAAGTGATGATGCGTTTTGAATCGAATCCATCCCATGGCACACTTGTCATCAACGGTCAGAAGATAGCCTCTAAGGAAGATTTGGACCTGTATAGCACACTTCCAATATGGATTGAAGCAGCTCCCCAAAAAGGATATCATCTTCACCATTTTATCAACCAAGATGGCACGATTCTTTCCAATCAAAGCGCGTTTTTATTGGAACCAAATGAAGGCATGCATGTCATCGCCATTTATGCCTTAGGTGATCCAAAACCCAACTGGTTAGAAGCAACATGGGTTCAAGAAACCGGATTGATTTTAACAGGGGTTCTTATCCTTGCATGCTCGTTTTGGATACAAAAATATCAGAGTGCAAGAAAAATAAAAAAGCATATGTAAGCGGTATCATATCACATAAAATGTGATAAAATAGAAATAAATTTGACACACATCATAAAGGAAACCCGCCATGAGAGTTAAAAAACATCCCATCCTTACCTTTCCAGAGAAGAAAGAAGTTCCCTTTGTTTTTGAAGGAAGACCTGTCATCGGATATGAAGGGGACACGATTGCATCAGCCCTTCATGCCTTAGGCGTTCAAACCCTCAGTTACAGCATCAAAAACCATCGCCCGAGAGGTTTTTACTGCGCCATAGGCAACTGTTCATCGTGCAACATGATCGTCGACGACATCCCCAATGTTCGCACGTGTGTGACCCCACTTAAACCCCATATGAGGGTGGAAAGACAAACCAATAAGGGGGTTCTCAAATGATTAAGAAAGAGTTAATTATAATCGGAGGCGGCCCATCCGGGTTATGCGCAGCCAAAACGGCACTGGATGCTGGTTTGGACGTTCTTTTAATTGAACGAAGTCCAGAGTTGGGTGGACAGTTGGTGAAACAAACCCATAAATTTTTTGGCTCAAAAAGCCAATATGCAAAAACAAGAGGATATGATATTGCCAAAATCTTAATTCAAGATATCCAAAATCATCCCTCTATAGAGATAGCCGTCAATACCACAGTCGTTGGCCTTTACCCTGATTTAGTGGTGACCACGTACGATGGGTATCGGTACCTTAAGTATCAAGCGCAGTCGGTCATCGTTGCTACAGGCGCTTCTGAAAAATTCCTAGCTTTTGAAAACAATGATTTACCAGGCATCTATGGTGCAGGAGCTGTTCAGACCCTAATGAACAATTATGGGGTGCTGCCTGGACAAGACATTATCATGGTGGGCAGTGGAAATATCGGACTCATCGTCAGTTATCAATTGATGCAAGCCGGTGTTCGTGTTCATGCGATTGTGGAAGCTTCAAAAAGCATCGGAGGTTACAAAGTACATGCGAGTAAAGTAAGGCGTCTTGGCATTCCAATTTTAACAGGAACTACCATAAAACGCGCCATGGGTGAAAACGAACTAAAAGCCGTTGAATTGATTCAACTTGATGACAATTGGAACCCAATTGCTGGTACTGAGTCTATCATGGAAGTGGATGCTTTATGCATATCTGTGGGTTTATCCCCCATGCATCAACTGCTTTCTATGATCAATGCAAAAACCAAGTATGTGCCTGAGTTAGGGGGCATCGTTCCCGTGATTGACCATCAACACCAAACATCCATACCAGGTGTTTTCTCATGCGGAGACAGCGTGGGGATTGAAGAAGCCAGTTCCGCGATGATGGAAGGGTATTTAACAGGTCTTTACGTCGCTAAAAGTCTTCATAAAGCCCATCCAAATGAGGAAGAAGTTAAAGCACTTTATGAGAAGCAATTGCTGATGTTGCGGGATGGACCTTTTGGAATCAAAACCAAAATCGGTTTAGAGAAATTAAGGGAGGGTATGAAACATGTTGACTAAAACAGGTGTGCCAACCGTTGAACAAGTCTTATCCAAGTTTCCGAAACGGACGGTCTTAATGAAACCCAAAGCCATCATTGAATGTTACGAAGATATCCCCTGTAATCCGTGTGAAACTTCGTGTCCATTTAACGCCATTCACATTGGCGAAAACATCAATCAAATTCCTGAAATTGATTTTGATACTTGCACAGGATGCGCACTGTGTGTCCCTAGTTGTCCTGGACTTGCTGTCGTGATTGCACAAATCAAAGGGGATCGCGCTTGGTTTAAGATTCCTTATGAGTTTTTACCTAAACCCAAAAAAGGGGAGATCTGGCCGGGCTTAAACCGTCATGGCGTGACCATTTGTGATGCTCTGATTGAGGGAGTCATGGAGAGCCCGAAAAACGATCACACATCACTCGTTACCGTTTCGGTTCCAGAAAGCGCTTTGTACGATTTTATAACCATCCAGGTGAAAGACCATGAAAAATAAAACCATCATATGCCGTTGCGAAGATGTTTCCTTAGAGCAAATTCACGCTTATTTGGATAAAGGCTACACCTCCATTGAAGACCTCAAACGCTTGCTTAGAGTCGGCATGGGACCGTGTCAGGGAAACACTTGTATCCATCTTATTCAACGGGAAATTAGCCACTATTTAGGAATCCCAGTATCTGAAGTCAAAACCCACAAGATTCGTCCAATGACCACCGGCGTTCCACTTAACAAAATTGCGGAGGAATCCCATGAAACATGATGTATTGATCATTGGTGCTGGCATCAGTGGTGTGAGCATCGCCTATAACCTTGCCAAAAAGGGACAAAAGAATATTCATGTTTTGGATAAAGGGTATTTCACCAACGGTTCTACCGGTCGTTGTGGTGCGGGTGTTCGCACGCAGTGGGCTACGGAGATGAACGCATCGTTGGCGTTAAAATCCATTGAATTTTTTGAAACAGCTAAAGAAGAGTTAGCGTATCCAGGCGACTTGGAGTTCAAACAAGAAGGCTACTTGATCTTAGCCACCACAGAAGGCGAGCACCATCAGTTTACAAAAAATGTCGCTTTGCAAAATGCATTGGGCATCCCGTCAGTTCAATTGACTAAAGAACAAGCATTAGCCATTGTTCCTCATTTGAATAAGCAAGCGTTTTATAGTGCAACCTATTGCAAAAAAGACGGCCATTTAAATCCATTTAAAATGACTGAAGCGTATTATTTGGCTGCTAAACGACTAGGAGTGACCTTTTCATTTTTCGAAGAAGTTCTTTCCATTGACCGATTATCCCCAAAAGGATTTTTAGTGAAAACAAACCAAGAAAACCATCACACACCCATTTTAATAAACGCTGCTGGCCCTTACGCGCATGAAATCGGGCAAATGGTTGGAGTTGATATTCCGGTTTATTCAGAGAATCATGAAATACTCGTGACGGAACCCATTGAACGGATACAAGGCCCGATGGTCATGTCCTTTTCAAAAAACATTTACTGCCAACAAGTCCCACATGGTGCTTTCATCATGGGACGAAGCGATCCACATGTTCCAAGGAATCACTCGACCGAATCCACTTGGCAATTCTTGGATAACATGGCGAAAACTGTGTGTGACATCATGCCTTTAATCGGAGAATTGCGTGTCATCCGACAATGGGGTGGTTCTTACAACATGTCACCCGATCGTCAGCCCATTATTAGCGGAACAGACGCTTTACCGGGTTTTTATATGGCGTGTGGCTTTAGCGGCCATGGGTTTATGTTTGCCCCTATGACCGGGTTGCTCATGAGTGAACTGATTTTAAACCAACCACGCACCATGGACATGGGTCCACTTCATTTAGACCGATTTAAAACCATGACCATCGACAACATTGAAAAGTCCGTTGTCTAGAAAGAAGGAAGAATATGGCGATTTACCCCTATCAAACGGAAACCCTGACCGATTTTCGTCAGGAATCCAATCGAATTTTCTATCAAAAAGCACTAAACAACATTGAAAAAGAACTTGGGAAAATCTATCCCCTCATTATCGATGGAAAACGAATCCATTCTGAGAAACTTATGGATTCCATCAACCCTGCAGACCATCAACAGGTCATTGGACGTGTTTACCAAGCCAACAAAGAGCACGCTGAACAAGCGATGAAAAGCGCATTAAATGCCTTTGAAACATGGAAACATACCGACCCAGAAACACGCGCATCGGTGCTTTTTCGAGCAGCAGGTCTCATTCGAAAAAGAAAAATGGACTTTTGCGCCTTATTGACCAAAGAAAGTGGGAAACCTTGGGCAGAAGCGGACGCTGATGTCGCAGAAACCATCGATTTTCTTGAGTACTATGGCCGACAAATGCTGGAGTTGGTCCGAATCGATGATGCTATTCTGTCTAGAAAAAACATCGAGAAAAACACGTATCGCTACATCCCGTTGGGTGTAGGCATCGTGATTGCTCCGTGGAATTTCCCATTGGCTATCTTAGCTGGTATGACATCGGCTGCGATTGTGACTGGAAACACCGTTATCTTAAAACCCGCATCGCCTACCATGGTGATTGCGTATCGCTTCGTAGAAATCCTTGAAGAAGCTGGACTGCCTCATGGCATCATCCAATACTTACCGGGTAGCGGAAGAGATATTGGTGACTATTTAGTGACCCACCCTCAAACGCGGTTTGTATCATTTACTGGCAGCAAAGAAGTTGGAATCTCGATTTATGAGCGGGCTTCCAAGGTTCAAAAAGGTCAACTGTGGCTCAAACGAGTTATCGCTGAAATGGGAGGAAAAGACACCATCATCGTTGATGAAAGCGCGGATTTGGATTTAGCAGCGAACGCGATTGTCACCTCAGCATTCGGTTTCTCGGGTCAAAAATGTAGCGCGTGTTCACGTGCTATCATTCACGAAGCGGTCTATGATGTCTTAGTGGACAAAATCTACCAATTAACCAAAGCGATCAACATCGGTGATCCCAGCGACCCAGAAACTTTTATGGGACCTGTCATTGATCACCATGCTTTCAAGTCGATAACATCCTATTTCCAAGTCGGCAAACAAGAAGGAAAACTTTTGATAGGAGGACAGGCTTCCTCAGAAAAAGGGTTTTACATTGAACCCACGATTTATATTGATCTGGAGCCCAACGCCAGGTTGATGCAAGAAGAAATTTTTGGTCCAATTCTTGCTATCGCAAAAGCAGCCAACTTTGATGCGATGTTAAGCATGGCTAATAACACCGAATATGGGCTTACTGGAGCCATTATATCTAAAAACCTTGATCATATAGAGCGTGCAAAAAAAGAGTTCCATGTCGGAAACCTCTACATTAACCGAAAATGCACAGGAGCCATTGTTGGTTATCAGCCTTTTGGTGGATTCAATATGAGTGGAACCGATTCAAAAGCAGGCGGACCGGACTATTTGGTCCTTCATATGCAAGGAAAAACCATCTCTGAAGCCTATTAAGCAAAAACCACATCAATCGGATGTGGTTTTCTTTACCTCAATGAGTAAACGCTCCATGTCAGATGAAGACAACGGTTTATAATAATAATACCCTTGAACCAAACGACAACCCGATTGCTTTAAAAGGTCAATTTGGGAGGCATTTTCTATGCCTTCGGCGATCAATTGATGACCCATATTTTGAATCAGGCTGATGATGGATTGGTAAATCGAAACGTGATGGGTATTTAAGTATTTATCGGCAAGCACTTTATCCAATTTAACGTAGTCAAAATGCATGTTGACCAAATAATTGATTCCAGATACCCCCATGCCAAAGTCATCCAAGGCGATTTTTAATCCCATTTTGGAAAGACGATTGAGTGTTTGATACGCTAAGGATTGATGCGTGATTAACGCGCTTTCGGTGACTTCAATGACAATTAATTGGGGAGCGATATGGTATTCTTTCAATTTGGAGTTGATGTAATGAACAATGTCACGGTCTAAGAACTGAACAGCGGAGAAATTAATGTGACATGGAAGCAGCGTATACCCTTGATCGTTCCATGCATGCATTTGCTTGAGTACCTGATCAATGACCCAACGACCGATGTCTTCAATCCATCCTTTTTCTTCAGCGACTGGAATAAAGACATTAGGCCCGTAGGCGTGGTTTTTCAATCGAATTAACGCTTCCATGCTGACCATTGTTTCGGTTTCAATGGCCATCTGTGGCTGATAAACCAAATAAAACCCGTCATCGTTTAATGCGTCTTTTATCGTTTTTTCGATATCCAAACTTTGAGCCAGTTTTAAATCGTAGATTTTTTCAAAATAAGCGTAACCTTGTTTGCCGTTATCCTTGGAATGATGAAGGGCCATGTTTGCTTTACGGATGATTTCATTCACGGTATTCCCATCTTTTGGAAACAAACTAATGCCGATAGAAATCGAAAAATATTCCTTAAAAATGGTTTTAGACGATTGATTAAACGTTTGACTGAGTGTGGTCACCAGATTTTGCAATCGTTCCATCGATTGATAAGGATGAATGATGAGAAACTCATCTCCCCCATAACGGGCGAAAAATTGGCCATCCATGAGACTTCCCACATGAGATGCGAAAATTTTTAACAACTGATCGCCATGTTCATGCCCCTTTTGATCGTTGAAAACTTTAAAGTTATCGATATCAAGGTACAAAACAGCGAAGGGTTCTTGGTTCTTAATCCGTCTTTCGACTTCATGATTGGCCGCCATCCGATTGGGAATTCCAAGTAGGTAATCGGTGGTTGCCTGCTTAAAGAGCAGATCGGTGTAAGTTTCAATTTCATTAGACAACGTCTCAATGGTTTGATAGGTGGGTTTTAAATAGTTTGGTTTCTTACTGGGTGTTTCAAAATGCTTTGTTTCGATGGAATAAGAAGACAATGATAGATTGAGTTTACCGATCGGAATGACGACACGAAGAATAAGCAAGACTTGCATCGTCATCACAATCAAAAGCGCTAACGTGACAGTTGAAAGGATTAAATAATCACGGGTTTGATTAAATATGGCCATGTCGTAACCGACAGCAAGGACCCCAACAATCGTGTTGTTTTGATCATATAAAGGGGTGGCGTACTCATAAACCCACGTCCCCAATTTCTCATAGAACCAGGTGTAATAAAGGGTTTCACCGGCTAAGGCTCTCATATAATCAGGGTCATCTTGATAACGCAAACCTACATCTTCTTGATCCGAATCTGCCAGTGTTAAAAACTGTTGATCCAGTATCAGTGCATAAAGGATATGCTCATTTTGTTTCACCATGTTATCAATCACCGTTTGGTGTTGATAAGACTGAGTTAACTCGACTAGATAATCAGCGGTTACTCCAACTTGCAAAAAGTGATTGTCTTGGTTTCTAAAATATACAAATTTGACATAAATGTCGCGATTGACACTTTTTCTAACCGGTTCTTCGTAATAATCTAACCCACTCACCCAAAAATCATAAAGGGCTGTGTTTTCGACAATTTGGTAGCCATTAAATAGGCCATTTGCTGCAAAACGTTGAATCCCTTCGTTATCAAACCAGTAGAGCAGTTCCACATCGTATAGCGAAGCGACATACGCTAAATACTCATCGGATAGCTCATCTTGATTGTCCATGACCAGTTGGCCCGCTTGATTGGACTTCCATAACACGTCATCCAGTAAAATGGATTGCATTTGACTATTTTTTTGAATAAGGGTGGCATTTAGTTTGATGTTTTGCATGTTGTTATTGTGATTGAGTTTGACAGAGTAACGCAACGAAAGCGAATAGACACCAAACGAAAAAATCCCAATCACGATTAGCGCAATCAACAGGGGTAAAATCATCGATTTCATGAAAGAGATGTAAATGTGTTTCACGTTAAACCTCCCTAATCAGATGAACTACCATGGAAGCTCACATCCTTTAATATGGGCGTCATAAAAGGCTTCAAAAGACTCTTTAAACGAAACAGGAAAAGGGTATTTCCATGAGGATAGATGGTCATTTAGTTGTTCCATGGTTCGGATACCCGGTATGATGGTCGTTACTTCTGGATAAGACCAAATAAACCCTAAAGCGTATTTGGCTAAAGCAGGATCGTGTGTCATCTCGATTAACTGAGACACCAGAGTGTGTCGTCTTATTTTTACATCCTCAGTCCACCGGCTTCTAATATCGGAAAACAAATGGATTGACTGATAAGCACCGGTAAGCCATCCAGAATCTAAAGGAACTTTAATAATTAAACGGATGTTTCTTTGATGAAGGATTGAAAACAGATCCCGTGTTGATTGCGCAAACACATTAAACAAGAGTTCAACAACATCAACCTTCACATGATTCAAAAGGGTGAGGAGTTCATCTCGTGTATCGAGACTCACGCCGAAACTCCGAATGACACCACGCGCTTTCAAATGCTCTAATATATGAAAATGATCCGTTTTTCCTTGGAGGATATCAAGAGGTGGATTATGAAGCAAGAGCGTGTCCAAATAGGAAGTTTGGAGTCGTTTCAAACTTCTATTGATTGATGGTTCCATTAACGATGAACGAAAATCCAACCGATCATCATCGTGATGACCAAACTTAGACACAATCACCACACGGTCTCTAACCTCGTTGAGGGCTTTACCGATAATGGTCTCACTTTGACCCAAGGCGTAGTTCGGTGCCGTATCAAAAAGCGTGATTCCAGCGGCAAACGCGGCTTTGACTAAATGAACGCCCTCTGACTCACTCATGATGTGGCTTTGACTGATGTTTCCCAGCGGAAAGCCGCCGAAGCCTAAGGTGCTCACCGATACGGTGTTGGGTAGAAAAGGTTTATAGTTCATTATTTTACTCCCGCAGATAAACTTAAAACACTATGATTATATCATAGCAAAAAGTAAGACTAAACCACACGGTAGCGGAATTAAGAAAAACTTAATAACCTAGATTGATTTAAGAAACGTTTGATTGACGTGGCTTAAGAAAATAGCCGCAATCAACAAATCAGCCGCACCCCCAAATGACAGACCGTTATGGATGCAATATTCAGTCAATTCGCGGGCTTGACTGGGATCACTCACATCGGTTTTCCTAAATATAGCTTTCACATCCAAATAGCGCTTTAATGATCCTGCACGGTGTAAGAAGACCGTATCTTCGGTCGTTAATACGATGATCTTAAGCAGGTTTCTTAATTGATTGGGGTTCGAATTGACTTCGGTATAAAGCGATCGAATACTCGGTAAACCATGATGTATTTCACCGCGAGCGCCTAAGAAACCATAGGTGCGATACATTCTTAAGCCTGCAGTAGAACCCTCTTGTTCAAGTTCTTTTAACACATCTTTGGCAAGGTGTTTCATCGTTTCAAAAAGAGAAGGATACGTTAAATGTTTGGATAAAACGAATCCGAAAGAAAGAAGAACATAGCCCAAAATGAAAATCAGCCCTTTGTAGCAATTAACGCCCTTTGTTTTTGAAAACATCGCGGACTCAGCTAAAAGGGCTATTGGGCGTGCTTTTTCCACTAACGATTGTGAATCATCAGCGTTAAAACCTAAAAAAAACAGATCAACAAGATAAGGACGAATGACATTGGCAGCGTCTTCCATTAATCGATGATTCATGTCAGTGTGAGATCCTTGCGATGTTTTAGTGACTAAGCCAAATTTGTCTTCCAAAGCCAACTCTTGATCCATGGCGTCTTTAATCCAATCATCAAGGGTTAACCTAAGATACGAAGCAACTCGTTGTTCAATTAACGTTTTGATGAGAAAAGGATCATGAGCAGCGGTCCTTCGACACACACTTGCAGGTTTTGAACAAAGCAAACAGAGGCGCTCTAAGAATCCCAATTGAAGTCGGCTAATGGAAACCTTTGAACCAGAAAACAGATCTAAATCGATTAGTCTGCCCAAAGGATGGGTATCCTCAATTTCCATGAGTTCTTTTTTAAGTGATAAGCCATCTCGACCCGATACACCGATTAAAACCCAACATCCGGCATCATCGCTATGATCGTTTAAATAAGGTGGGTTTAATCGTGTTTCAAGCTGCTTTGAAAAAAGGGAAACCAAAACATAAGCTTCCTTCGTTTTTTTATGGATTCCGGGGATGTTAGCAGAAATAGAAATGACCAGTGGATACGTGCTTAACATGCGCTCGATGGTATCGATTCGAGCTTCTTTGGCGTTTAACTGCGCATTCATGGATGAAACAGGGCTTTCCCCTCTTTGGAAATCAAAAAGTCATACGTGGCTTTTGGAACCAAGGGGTAGAGGGCATCAAATTGTTGATCTTTGGCCAATTGTCGAACAAAAGACGCACTGACGACATCTGTTTGATGCGTCATGCGTTCAACTTGGACAAAATGCTCCCCCAATAGCTCACGCATGGTCATGTTGTACGCATGCGTCATGGGATCTTTCGGTTCCGTGCCTGCATAGCGTCTTTGAATGCCAAAGATGGGCATGAAATAGGTTTTGAAAATAGTAAGATCGATTAACATGTAGTGTTTAGAAACCAACGAATCTTCTTTGAGAAAATACGTTGGAAACGTGGCTTGTGAGATGATATAGTGGGTGGAAGGAAGGATGGTGACATTTTTTAAGTGAGCCGTCGATGCTTTAAGCAATTGATGGCGAATCGCATAAGGAAACACGCTTCGATTTTCTTCCACGAGAAAAAGGATGACATGATCTTCCAGTTGAGATGCTGTCTCAATTAAGTAGAGATGGCCATTAGTGACGGGGTTACAGTTCATCACAATCGCTCCAATCGTTCCTTTGAAAAGAGGCAATTGATGTTGGATGGATAAAAGGTGTTGATCGATGGGATCGACCTTATTTTCTAACATACATACCCGATCGGTTTCGACAATCATTGAGAAGTTGAGGTTTAAGAATGTTTGTTTATGACCAAGTGCGGTATAGACAAAATATTTGTTGATGTTTAATGCTTGGAGTCTTGAAATCAAGATGGAAACCAAATAACTCATCAGGTTTTCACCTTGATAATCACGGTCAACCGCAATCATTTTAATGACATTTCCATCCAAAGAGCCTGTTGCTATCATGCGGTCATGGTCCAAAATGCCCAAAGTTAGGGTGGTTTGGTGATCGACAAAAAGACCTTCTTTAACAATTAAATCGAAGGCTTGCTGTTTTTCATCATCCATAAGACAATCAATGACCTTATACATGGTTTACTCCTTGGTTTGATATAAAGTATCGATCAAACGGCCATCGCGATATCTCACATACCCAATCGGGGTTTGACGGTTAAAACGTGTAGAAGGAATCCCTGTCATTTCCATAGCTTTTTGATAAAGGGTTTCAATCGGAATGATGTTGAGTGAGGTGTTTTTGAGTCGTTCCATTAGATCAATCCGGTTCGGATGGATGGCGATGCCTCTTTCGGTTACCAAACAGTCAATGGATGACCCGGGTGTCGTAATCGTGGTGACCTCTTTTCGGATGATTGATGTTCTAGATTTAATCAGATTGGTGGTAATAATCGTCAGCTTAGCCCCAAATGCTGTGTCTGAGTGTCCGCCACTTCCCCCCATCAGTTTTCCAGAAGAGTCGGTAGTGACATTGACGTTGAAGTCAAGATCGATTTCGGTTGCTCCCAAAATAACAACATCCAGTTCGTTTACAATTGGATGGTCTAAGGGATTTCCGTATTGGGAGGCAGACATAAAACGATGGTTTGGGTTGGTTTTATAGGATTGAACGGCCACTTGATCAAAACATTGCACATCGTAGAGGGTTTCAAAAAGCCCTTCTTTGTGCATATCCACTAAAAACGAGGTGATTCCACCTGAGGCGAATGACCCTTTGACGTTTTTTTCCTTCATGCGTGATTGCACATCCAAAGCAACCGCTAAACTTGTTCCACCGGCGCCGGTTTGAAAACTCATGTGATCACGGATGAATCCGAGCTCATCGATGAGTTGCGCGGTGTTTCGTGCAATTTTGAGTTGAATAGGATCCCGTGTCGGTTTGGTTGTCCCAGATACAATGCCTTTGGGATCACCGATGGAATCCACATGAACAATGGCATGAACATAGCGGCCTAGAAGATCAATTTTAGTTAAATTTGAGGTCAAGCAATCGGTCACTAACACTTTATGTTTCGCATAGAGGAGATCCGCAATCGCATACCCCAAAGATCCGCAAGCTGAAGGCCCATCGACACCGCTGCCATTTCCTTCGCTATCACAAGCAGGGGTTGCAATAAACGCGACATCAATGGTTAACTCACCGGATTCAATCGCGCGAGGTCTTCCACCATGCGTGTCCATAATGATTAGCCCCTTTAAATGACCCGAAGAGACGGCATCTGCGACTGGACCGTTGATATAATTGGTATAAAGATTGGTGATGTTTCCGTTTTTAATCAGTTCAACCATGGGTTCATGAACCGGAAAAATCGCAGAAGGCGCTAGCGTCATGTTCATGAGGTTTCGCTTCTTTATTTCGTTAAGGACCAGATTTAAGACGGCATCTCCATTTCTTAGATGATGGTGAAACGACAAGGTCATTCCGCTTTTGATCGGTAAATCATCAAAAACAGCTGAAATGGAATCCAGCATCACTTTAGTTTCGTATCCCAACACTTCAGGAATTAGTTTTCGTGGTTTTAGTTTAGCCTCTTTATCATAAGGTAAAACTCCTTTGAAAGAACGTGAACTCATGTGATAATGCCCCACTTTTTGGCTTTTTCAAGCGTTTTTATGGCCCGATCTATGATGGGTTTATCCACCATTTTTCCATCCACTGAAAAAACTCCCTTTTGGTTGTTTTGAGCTTCTTGAACGGCTTTCATGATTTTTTGTGCCTGTAAGATATCCTTTTGATTGGGCGAATAGACGCGGTTAATGACATCCACTTGATTGGGATGAATGCACGCTTTCGCATTCATGCCTAATCCCTTCGCTAAAGTAGCGTCATTTTTAAGCCCAACTAAGTCTTGTGCATCCACAAAAGGGGTATCAATCGCATCAATACCATGAGCCTTTGCAGCTAGGACCACTAGCCCTCTAGGAATGAGAATTTCGAGTCCTTCAGCGGTTCGATTTACCTCTAAATTTGTCGCTAAATCTTCGGCACCGAGCAGCAAACCCGTTACCCGCTCCGTTTGAGCGATTTGATTAATCTCCATTAAGGAAAGCGCATTTTCGATGATGGGAATAAGGCCAATTTGCTTTTTCATCCCTTTTTCGGATTCGATTCTTTTAAGGGTGTTCACACACATCAAGGTCCATTGAAGGGTTGCTTTTGGAAGCATGATGGTGTCGATGTCATCTGAGCAAATCACATCTAAATCATGAAGGCCAAGTGGGGTATCTAGTCCGTTAATTCGAACTATTCGTTCAGTATTTTCGAATCGAAACCGTTGTACAAACGTTTGAAGTAAACGTAAAGCCGCATCCTTTTCGGATAAGAATACCGCATCTTCTAAATCAAAAATAACCGCATCAGCATCAAAAACATCTGCGTTTTGGATCATGGCTGGTGAATTGGAAGGAATAAAGAGCAGACTACGTCTCATGAGCAATCTCCAATCGATCAATCGCGGTATTCAATCGTGCGATAATCGCGTAATCTAAAGCGCCTTTATCGTGAATATGGACAAACAACGCATGGATCCCGCGTTCGTTTAATGTTTGTCGAATGACCGCTTCGATTTGATGTCCAAATTGATCAAAAACGATGCTATCAATTTGGATTTCAAGGGTATCATGGTCTTTGACTGTGATCAAACAGTCATTGGATTCCAATGTTCCACATGAAGCCATTTTCATTTTAATCACCTATTTTCTTCGATTTGAAAGTTGAATGGTTCGCTCCATGAAATTATTGACAATCATGTAACCGCTGTCGACATCCATAGCCGGTTTTGCAAGGCAGACATCCGCTTCACAAGCAATTGCAACACTTGTGGTGGCTTCCGCGGTGATGTTGGTTTCATTGCATGTTCCTCCGGAATACGCAAGAATTCCTTTTTGCTTACAATAGAGAATCGCTTCAGCGACGTTATGAATGCTTCCTAAATCCGGTGTTTTAATTTGAAGCATATGACCGGCTTTATTGTCAGCAAAATATTTAATATCTTCTAACGTGTTGCACCATTCATCGGCGACAATTTCAATCCGAATGTTTTCTTCGTCTAAACGACGTGTAATTTCTTTCAAAGCCAACATGGTGTCTTCTCGATTCCCCGCATCCACAGGTCCTTCTAGGCGAAGAAGGAAAGGAGAAGCAGCTTGTTCTAACGCTTTGCAGTATGAAAGGATGGCATCGTAATCGTTTTCAAACGCAATCCCGACGGTGCCATAGGTATCCAAATGCAAGACAGGTGTGTAATTTGGATCCTGCCTTTTTTCTAAAATGCGGTTTTTTAACCACCGGACATAATCCAAGAGAAGTTCGCCTTTTTGCCCCAGTTTTTCTTTGACATTGTTGATTAATCCGTGGGGTAAGCAATCGGCTTGTTTTAAGATCATTTTATCTACGTTGATGTAACGATCATCGCCTGATTGGGTGAAGATGGGCACCCGTTTAAGCAAGGTAAGGGTTGGATTGTACTCGTCACGAATCACTTGGGCCATGGTTTTTCTTTGACTTAAAGCCACAGCAGCCAATAAGGCTTGAGAAAGCCCATATCGAATCGCGGTATGCAATTTTTTGCCATTTACTGAAAAATGATCGTACTTTTCAGCCAGGGGTCGAAAAGAATCGAGGGATTCCCCAATTAATGAGGGAAGAATGTGTGTTTCAATTATGGGGATGTAGTCATCCGCTAAAAAGAGGGGGTCGCGGCCACCTGCACCGGAATACTGAACAGCGGCACAATCGCCAACCGCCACCGATCCATCTGATAAAATCAACTGGATAGAAATGGATTCACCGGGTTGTCTAATGGCTGAAAAACCAGGGGTCATGGGTGTACCAATATACATCAAACCATCGTGGATGGCATCGTTTTTAATCGCTTTTTGATCATCAAAATAAAAGCCTGTGTATCCTTTTGTTAAAATTACATCTTTAATCGTCATCGTCATCACTTGGTGTTGGGTCTTCCAATTAGATTTCCTGTTGATACCGCATAAATATCATCAACTGTCATTTGGAAATTAATCGGACGGCCTTCTGCTTTAGCCCTTTCATTGAGTTTGTTTTGGTGAAATTCTTTGATATCATCGGTCATACCGATGTTGCCGAATTCAAGGATTCGGACACATCCATCGTTGTCGCGTGCAGGAAGCACTTTGTTCATGTTTTGCTTACTAGGAGCAAAAGGAATGTCAATAACGCCCAACTCAAAGGCTTTGATTGTGCCTTGAGCTAAATCCTGGTCTCCGAGTTCGAAAACCCGCTCCATTAAGCAAGTCACTTCTTTACGAATTTGTTCTTTTTCAGCTTGAAGCACGTGCGAATCCGGCATTTTTTGGTCTTTTAAAAGGTTGACAACCATTTTGGATGTCTTAATTCCATAGGCGTTAATCTCTTTGGTGGGTACACCAATGGATTCATAAGGGGTTTTCGTAATCATTTTTGTGGCTCCAGATAAAGCGGCAACCGTAGAAGCCATGGCAATCAAACCGGATGCAGACGCTTCATCGCCAGGGAAGCCTCCCATCCATTGGTGGAAGACGGTGGTCAAAAAGACATCGTAATGGTATTTTTTAAAATAGTGATTTCCCAGTTCTTCAAGCATTTGGATGGCCGCAACGTCTTGGATAATGTTGCCACATTGACCATACCCTAATGTGATGTTTTTAACCCCTTGTTCAGCTGCAAGTAAGCCTTCAATGATGCCAACCGTAATGGCCAAAGAAGGAGGGACCAATGTTCCTGTTAAAGGTCCAAAAGGTTCACGGTTGATGGGTATCCCGTTTTCCTCATAGAAGCCTACCAAACGGTCGCAATACTGCCAATAATAGATTGAATCGGCTAATGATATGTTTTTTGCATAGGGCAAGTTATAAGAAATACCGCCCCCTTCGTTCGATGTCCATCCAGCGGCATGAATGATTTCAGCCAAAAGGCGTCCATCGGGTGTGCCGTGACGGGCTTGAAGCGGTAAATTGACCGCTTCTAAAACGTCCATACACGCTTGTACGCCGTGATTGACAACGGGAAAACCATTGAGCAGTGACCGTCCATGACGGATGCTTTCTTCGATGCCTCTTTCAGCTTCTTCATAACGGTTTTGCCGCGTATAAGAATCCACAGTTGAAGGCAAAAAATCCGCCCCAGCGTCTTGCAGATGTTTAAGTAAATCGATATGTGCGTCCAATGCAGCGACACCGGCACGTGGCTGGATAAAGGTGCGGCCTTGCTTTTTTGCTTCCATCAGTTTGATAGCAAAATTCTTATGGGGAGGAACCTGTTTCAAATGATGGATTGCAACCTCCAAATCTAAAAGGGAATCCCGACCGGTTTTCCACGTTTGGAGGATTTCTTTTCGAACTGTCAAAAACTGGTCAAGCGACCATTTTTGATTCATAACTTTCATGGCGTAAGCTCCTCTAGTTTGAGTATATGTTTTTTCATGATTTTTAACGCGATTTCTGGGTATTCCATGGACAATAGACCCATCGCTGAAAGGATGTAATCTTTATCAAGCAAAAATTCAGGATGCCTAGGTCTTAACTCCATGGGTCGATTTTCTTGGTGTGTTCCACTCCTTAGGAGTGCGATTGGATCTTTACTGTTAATAACAACACCGCCCGTGCCGATAAAAAAACGGGTCTGTGTCAAATCTTTGCCGACTTGGTAATAATAAATACCAGAAGGTGTATAGGCGGCTTTAAGTGTTCCTACGTGCCTAGATACCGCTATATGGATGGCTTGGGAAGCGAAGATGTCATCTACGGTGTCATCCGCTTCGGTTTTCGCTATAAAATCGATCTTAGAAGCGCGTTTTTGTGCCTCTAGATGAATATCGATGCCTTTTTTGTTCCAATGAGACAGATCAGATGGTGTCATCGAGTCCAAGACCCCTAAAGCGGAATAGCGCATGCCTAAATCCCCTTCGACGGTTCGTTTAGCAAACGGTTCTTCGAGACCCGATAGCAAAGCGTTCATTTGGGTGGGTAATCCTAAAGACATGGAGTATACATCGGTTGTGGCTCCTCCGACATCCACTAACATCAAATCGCCTAATCCTTCGATGTCATCAAACCCTTTGGAAAGAAGTTCAGCTGCCATCAAAACAGCATTCGGCGTCGGCAAGACCACTTGGTCAATCAATTTTTCTACTTTTTTGATGCCTTTTGCTTCAATGATGTTTTTAACGAAAATCTCTTTAATCGTGTTTTTAGCATCCTCGATGTTTAACACATTTAAACGAGGCATGACGTTCTCACAAAGATGAAAAGATTTTCCACCTTGTTCCAATAAATGACGCACCTCATCGGTGGCATCCTTATTTCCAGCAAAAACAATCGGAGCACTGATGGACGATTCAGCAATTTTTTTGGCGTTATGAATCACGCACTCTGAATTGCCTCCATTAGCTCCGCCTGCAAGGAGAATGATATCAATTTTCTTATCTAAAATGCGATTGATTTCGTCGTTGTTGATGTGATGGGATAAAACGAGTTCGACTTTTGCACCAGCACCCAAACACACGCGTTTGGCGGCTTCAACTGTCAATTCTTCGACCAATCCAATGGCCACCATTTTAAGACCGCCAGCGGCTGATGAACACGCAATCACTCGGTCAAAGACAAGAACCTCACCTAGCGTAACATAAAGTTCGCTAAGGGCTTTTTCGTATCCATCGATGATGTTGGTATCCACAGTGGTGATGGATTTGGCTGTTCCAAGAATGATTTCTTTTTCCAAATCAACCGCGGTTAATTTGGTGAAGGTCGACCCAAAATCCACTAAAAGATAATATCTCATCCTATTCTCCCAAATCGGCTTTGATGATGCCTAGCACATCTTCGATGTTGGTTCCAGGTGGAAAGACACGATTGAATCCCATCAGTTTAAACCGTTTTTCGACTTCAACGAAGTCTTGTTTGCCGACTACGATATTTCCACCGACATAAAGCAATATGTCGCTCAAACCTGCTTCATTGCACTTTTCACGCATGCCCTTGCAATCCAGTTCTCCGTGACCATACAGGGATGAGACCATTATTAAAGGAGCAGATGTTTCGATTGCTGCGTTAATAAAATCCTCCTGTGTGGATAACACGCCGACGTTGACCACGTTGTAGCCTTCACGCATGAGCGTGTACTCGATGATTCTATTACCGACAGCATGGACATCAGCTCCGATAACTCCAATAACAATTGATTTCATTGATTCCTCCGGTTATATAAAAAATAGCCATATGAGCGGACTAAATGTAAAACGCTTACATCAATTGTATTTTAATACAAAACGGATAAAATTACAACAGGGATTTGCTTTTTGCGTTTCACTTTTTTTGGTGTTATAATGGGTATGGGTGAAAATGATGAAAACATTAGAAAAAGAGCATCTGATTGCAGCGGTTAGACAACTGGCTATGGAAGCCAATTGGAACATAGGAAAATCGTTTATCGACACACTTCGTGAAGCATTAAAGTTGGAAAAATCGACCATTGGTAAAAATGTGCTTGAGCAGATCATTGAAAACGATGAAATTGCTTTTTTGAACAAAGAACCGATGTGCCAGGATACTGGATTGGTCGTCGTTTTTTTGGATATAGGCTATGATTTGCGTGTGACTTTTGACATCTATGAAGCGGTGAATCAGGGCGTGCGTGAAGCGTATAAAGAAGCACTACTGCGAAACAGTGTGGCGAAACATCCGATATCAAGAGGAAACACAGGGGATAACACCCCAGCCATTATTCATACACGCTTAGTTCCTGGTGATCAAATCCATATTAAATTAGCCCCAAAGGGTGGCGGCTCAGAAAACATGAGTTTGGTGAAAATGCTGGTGCCCTCAGATGGCGTTGAAGGCATCAAAAAACTGGTGTTGCATACGATTTTTCATGCAGGTGGAAAACCCTGTCCACCGTTGGTGGTCGGGATTGGTTTAGGTGGCAACTTAGAAAAAGCAGCCCTTTTAGCGAAAGAAGCGTTGTTTCGAGAGTTAGAAGACCAAAGCAACGATCCTCTTTTAGCCCAATTGGAACGTGAACTTCTAGAAGAAATCAACCAACTCGGTGTGGGACCCATGGGCTTTGGCGGTTCAACCACAGCCTTAGCGGTTAAAATCAACGCCTATCCTTGCCATATCGCATCCTTACCGGTGGCTATCAATATTCAGTGTCATGCTTCACGGCACAAAGAAATGACGTTATAGGAGCATAAAATGAAACTAAACACGCCCATTGATTCAATAACGATTCGGCAACTAAGAGCAGGCGACATCGTCTATTTATCCGGAACACTTTACACGGGAAGAGACCAAGCCCATAAACGTTTGGTTGAGGCACTCGAAAAAGAGGGTAAGCTCCCCATTGATTTTCAAGGACAAGCCATATATTATGTGGGACCAACCCCAGCCAAACCAGGCCGCCCCATTGGTTCTTGCGGACCAACATCGAGTTATCGGATGGATAAGTATTCATCAGTACTCATGAAAGAAGGCCTCAAAGTGATGATTGGAAAAGGCGATCGCAGTGATGCGTTTATATCTGACCTTATTCGTGAAGAAGGGGTTTATCTTCAAGCAGTCGGAGGCGCTGGCGCCTTGTTATCTAGAAAAGTCGTCAAAAGTGACGTGGTCCTCTATGAAGATTTAGGTTCTGAAGCCATTTTCAAACTTGAGGTTATTGATTTTCCAGCCATTGTGACCTATGACATGCATGGTGGAAATTTAATACGAGACGAGATGGCTAAATATCAAACCACCACTCGAAAGATGACGGATACCCTATGAAAGAAAAGACACTCAAAAGTCGTGAAATTTATCGTGGATCCTTTTTGGATTTTTACGAAGACATCATCGAGAAAGAGGATGGTCAAACAGCCAAAAGAGTGGTCATAAGACACCCAGGTGCTGCAGCGATTTTAGCCTTGGATGATCGAGGAAACATCCTATTAACCCAACAGTTTCGTTACCCTATCGACGCGTACACACTCGAAATTCCAGCTGGAAAAATCGATCAAGATGAATCAAGTCTCATGTGCGCTATCCGTGAACTGGAAGAAGAAACGGGGTATCATCCTGAAACCATCGAGCATGTGATGTTTTTTCACCCATGCTTAGGATACAGCGATGAAGGCATTGATCTTTATCTGGCCAAAAACTGTAAAAAGGTGGATTACCCTAGACACATGGATGACGATGAAAGCATCGACGTGGTTCTATTAAATCCTCATGACATTGCTCAAATGCTTGAAAGTGGGACAATCACCGACGGTAAAACATGGATTGCCTTACTCTATTATTTGAACCACCAGGAGAAAGACACATGAAACGTACGCGACTAGACCGACAACAGGATTTCCTAATGGGGCTTTTAAGACCTTTCGTTCATCTTTGGATGGCACTGGATGTAAAACGAAAAGTAACAACCGATGGACGGGTTGATTTTAAACGAAAAGAGCCTTATATCATGTTGGCTAATCACACCTTTATGTTTGATGTGATTCATGTTCCTCTGCCCTTTAAGCATGTGCCTTTTATAGTGGCTAATCATACATTGTTTAAGAAAAAGTCAACCAAGTTTTTAGTCTCACAAGTGGCGCATGTCATTTCAAAGTCTAAAGGAGAAAGCGACTCAACGACCGTAAGAGCACTGATTGGAGCCGTCAAAAAAGGGTATCCCATTTTGATTTTCCCCGAAGGGGATACCACCTTCTTTGGCGAAACCAATGCGTTAGAGCCCTCAACAATGAAATTAATCAAAAAATTGGAGTTAGATGTCGTGACCTGCCATGTCAAAGGAGGCTATCTCTCCAAACCTCGATGGGCAACCGCTAAGCGGAAAAACCGAAGGGTTGAGTTTCATTACCAAATCACCCTTTCTAAGAATGAGGTTGCAGCGCTATCGGTTGAAGCGATTGCCCAAAAAGTCAAGGAGGCCTTGTATTTTAATGCCTATCTTGACCAACGTCAGCAAATGATTAAACGCCCTGCGAAAGCCCCTGCTGAAGGACTATCTGATGTTCTTTATGTCTGCCCATCGTGTCAATCCCTTCATACCTTAGAATCGAAGGGAAATAAGATTTGGTGCGAAGCCTGTCATGCTGAAGGCACGATCGATGACTACGGGTTTATCCATGGATTTGCTTATGATAATCTTTACGATTGGAACGAATACCAGCGAACATTTGACTCAAAACTTAAAGAAGTTGTGCTGACCACCTCAGGTGAACTTTTTACCATAAACAGTGACACCTTGGGGTTGGATCCTTTAGGAAAAGTTGATGTGGTTTATCGGGATCATGCTTTAACTTTTTCAAAGGGTTTTGAGAAGATCATGGCGATTCAAAAAATAGAAAATCCAGTGGTCACCTTTCGACGCGAACTCACGTTTTCCTATGAGGAAACGCAATACTTGATTAAAGTCGATCGTCGGGTGATGGGCCTTCTAAGAACGCTTCGCGACAAATATTAAAAAAGTCTTTGAATTTCGGTTGTATAAATCATTGCTTTTCGTATAATAGAAGTGTACATAGCGTGAAAATATAGGGAGAAAAATATGAAAATGAGAGCGTATGTAAAGGAGTCCCGGGGTCCTGGTTTTTCCAAAGTGATGAAACCGATTCCTGGCCATCTTGAAAAAGATGAAGCCTTGGTCAAAATTTTGGCGACGTCCATCTGTGGCACGGATGTTCACATCTACAAATGGGACCAATGGAGTCAAAATAGAATCAAACCTCCACTTACTGTGGGGCATGAGTTTTGTGGACAGGTCATCGAGATTGGTTCTGATGTAACAGAGGTCAAAGTGGGTGACATGGTTGCTGCAGAGACCCATGTGGTCTGCAAAACATGTGAATGGTGTCAACGAGGCGAGTACCATATTTGTGAAAACACGAAAATTATCGGTGTGGACATGGATGGTTGCTTTGCCGAGTATGTGAAAATGCCAGCGTATAACCTGATTCCAAACGATTCAGAAATCGATCCAAAATACTTATCCATTCAAGAACCACTGGGCAATGCGGTGCATACCATGCTCCATTTTGACATTGTTGATAAAACAGTGGCCGTGGTGGGATGTGGTCCAATAGGCCTAATGGCGGTTAATGTCGCTAAAGCGGTTGGAGCAAAGAAAATTATTGCGGTTGAAATCAATCAGTATCGGATTGATTTGGCGAAAGAGTTAGGGGCTCATGTCGTGATTAACCCACTTAAAGAAGATGTAATTAAACGGATGTTCGAAGAGACAAACGGTAAAGGCATCGATGTGGTCGCTGAGTTTTCTGGAAACAAACAAGCGATAGAAGATGCGTTTAAATACGTGAAAGCAGGCGGAAAAATGTCCATGCTTGGCATTGTTCCATCCACGGTTGAAATTGATTTATCAAAAGACATTGTCTTTAAAGGAATTAGCCTATACGGTGTCGTAGGTCGACTGATGTTTGACACCTGGCATCAAGTGGCTGATTTAATTAAGAGCGGCAAACTGGATTTGGAAAAAATAGTGACCCATACCTTCTCATTGGATCAATTGGAAGAAGGAATGGCCGTCATGATGTCTGGAAACAGTGGCAAAGTTGTTTTGATTCCATAAGGAGGAACCATGTCCTATTTAGATAAAAAAGTCGAAGAATTAAAAACCGCAGGCGTGTACCGCAAGCTTCCCATTAACGAAGGGCCTTGCGATGCCATCATTACGTTAAACGGGAAAAAAACAATCAACCTTTCATCCAATAATTACCTTGGCTTTGCCAATCACCCACGCATCGTCAAAGCGGCACATGAGGCCCTAGATCGCTACGGGGTTGGTGCTGGAGCAGTGCGTACGATTGTAGGCAATATGGACATACATGAACAACTGGATCAAACCATCGCGCGGTTCAAACACGAAGAAGCAGCGCTCGTTTTCCAGTCCGGATTTGCGTGTAACGCAGGTGTCATCCAAGCCATCACCGATGAAAATGATCTCATCATTTCGGATGAATGGAACCACGCTTCTATCATTGATGGTGTTCGCCTTTCCAAAGCAGCAAGAGCGGTCTATAAACACGCAGATATGGCTTCATTAGAGGAAATACTAAAGACTAAACGAGACCAATATGAAAATGTTTTAATCATCACAGACGGGGTTTTTTCAATGGACGGCGATATTGCTCCATTGCCCGAAATCGTTCGCTTGGCTAAAGCGTATAACGCGATGACTTATGTGGATGATGCCCATGGTTCAGGCGTTTTGGGTCGTTCAGGAAGAGGAACGGTTGATCATTTCCATTTGCATGGACAAGTCGATTTTATCATCGGAACCTTATCGAAAGCCATCGGCGTAGTCGGGGGCTATGTGTGCGGATCAAAGGCCGCTAAAGAGTGGTTGTTGCACCGAGGAAGACCGTTACTGTTTTCAACAGCGATGTTACCATCCGCTGCTGCCGCGATTATCGAAGCGTTTAATATGTTAGAAGAAACCACAGAATACACCGATCGTTTATGGGAAAATGCTCAATACTTTAAATCTAAACTGCAAGCATTAGGTTTTGATATTGGACAAAGTCAGACGCCGATTACACCCATTATGATTGGGGATGAACGGTTAACTATGGCGTTTTCCAAAGCCTTGCTCGAGCGAGGGGTCTATGTGTCTGGAATCGTTTTTCCAACCGTCCAAAAAGGAAAGGGGCGTATTCGGTGCATGGTTTCAGCAACGCATACCAAAGAGATGCTTAACGATGCACTTGAAATTCTTTATCACACAGCCAAAGAATTAAGCATTCTTTAAGGGTTACTTAACAGAAAGGGCACACGCCCTTTTTTGTTTATGATATACTGAAATGGAGGTGATTTCATGCAAATCAAATGCCATCGCTTAGTCCAAATGACCGAGTGTTATTATGACAAAAACAAAAAAGTCAATTATCTGTTGCCTGGTGAGGTTGCTCATTTAGACTCACCTAAAAAAGAGTGGATTAACGAAACAGACGTTTTAGACAAGTCACCGCATCGAATTCGGATTAAATGCCCTAAATTTTACCAATGCGGGGGATGCGATTTTTTGCATGTTTCGCTCGATTATCAGAGTCAACTAAAGACCGATTATCTTAAGCAACTTTTCAAGGAACACCATTTAGAAGGGGGGATTTATCCCATTATTCCATGTGAACGTCCTTTAGGGTATCGCCATAAAACTGTTTTGTCAGCCTTAACGGTCCACGGGAAGCTTAAACTCGGTCTATTTCAAAAAAACAGTAAAGTGCTATTTCCATTTTTGTCATGCTATCTTCATCATCCAGAAGCTAACCAGGTTTTCAAGACCGTTGAAGATACGCTCAACCTATTTAAAATTAAAGCGTACGATTATGAGAAAAACCAAGGCATGTTAAAACATGTCATGATTCGAACATCGTATAAGACACAAGAGATGATTCTTATTTTGGTGACCCAGGGCGACGTTTTACCGAAAGCTAAAGAAATCGCTAAAACCATCATGGAGAAGCATCCAAAGGTTAAAACCGTCGTGCACAACATTCATCATAAAAAAACATCCCTCATTCTTCAAGATAAGGAAAAGATCATTGCAGGTTTAGGGTACATTGAAGATGAAATATTTAACGTTCGCTTTCGATTATCTAGCCAATCGTTTTATCAAGCGAACCCGATTCAAATGATGAAACTTTATGCTTATGCTTTAGATCAAGCGGTGATTTCACCCGATGATTGTGTATTAGATGCCTATTCTGGGATTGGCACACTGTCCCTTTTAGCGTCCAAGAAAGCAAAGAAAGTGTATGCCATTGAATCCAATAAAAAAGCGCATCAAGATGGGTTGTTTAATAAAAAACTGAACCAAATGGATCATGTTGAGTTTATTTTGGGAGATGTTTCTAAGATTATTCATGAGTTTCATGTGCGTCCTGATGTTGTTATCATGGATCCACCACGTGAAGGATCAACACCTTCATTTCTCAACGCTTTGTTGCATTTGAAACCCAAGCGAATTATCTATATATCGTGTGAACCTCAAGCACTAGTTCGAGACTTAGCGGTTTTAAAATCCCAGTATTCAATATCCACTGTTCAAGCTTTTGATATGTTTCCTCAAACCAAACACGTTGAGTCTATCACATTGCTTTCATTAAAAACCACTTAACAAAGCCATTCATATATTAGTAGTAGAAGCATCTAACCCCCTAAAATAGGGTTAAATGCTTCTTTTTTTACTTTTTGTGTAATGTGGAAACATACAAAAATCGTTGTGGAAACATAAATATATGCTCTAAGCATATAATTTCTCGTGTATGGAAACATCATTTTTCTAAAAAATTATATCACTACAACCCGATATTTCATCTTAGTTAAGCCATCGGGTGTGTGATATGTTCCCACAACGATTGGGGTGGTTTTTAAGAACTCTAAACGACGTTCTTTGAACTCTTTATCGGAATAATTCTTAGTTCCTGCGATACAATATACGATTTCATTTGGACTCGCAGAGATCATTTTGAATATGAATGACCGTAAAATATCTGAGTCTAATTCTTCAATCACAAGATGCTTTTGTCCGAGTATTTCATTGATCTTATCCATGCGTTTTTTGGTGTCATAGTTTTTTACATGCTCAAGCTCTAACTTGTTGATTTCTGTTGTAAGGTCTTTGAGTCTGTTTGAGTTTGAAAACTAAAAATAAAGCCAATTTTCTCTATTGATTTCGATTATATTATAATGTATAATATATACCTAGGCAGGCTAGGTAAATTTTAATTGGAGGTAAACTATGCAAAACAGAATTAGAATGTACGTAGAAAATGAAGTAAAAAAGTATAAATTTAAAAGTAGAAGTGACGTAATTGATGAAATCTCATCTAATTTAATAGAACGTTATAACGAACTTGTTTCTTCTGGAATGAATAATGAAGACGCTTACAATGAAACAGTAGCTCTTACAGGTAGTTTTGCTTCATTAATGATGAACGATTTATCAATTAATCCAATAAATTGGTATAAAAAGAGACTTATGATTCTATTATTAACAGCATTAACAGGAATCGTTTTTATGTTCTTTTTTAGTCCAATCGGATATTTTTTCTTTGCAAGTGCTTTTATATATTTTACAGTTGAACTTTCAAATTTAGAATTGAATGGTAGAAATAAAGATAACATTGAATCTGAAGTTTCAAAACATAATCGAAACAAATCAATTGTTAAATTTCTATACTATTCAAATGCACTATTAGTTGTTTCATTTTCATTGGCAAATTGGGATCTATTCTTTAGGTTGCTTTTAGATTCTTCTAGTATTAGTGTTTTCGATTGGTTAACTAAAATAACTCCATTGTGGTTTGTAATTATAGTTTTTATTGGTTCATTATTATTAGGTATAACTATCATTGGGTATCCTCTTTTACTTGCTATAGTCAATAGCAAATCTAAAAATGATGTTGTTAATGACAAAACAAAAATCAGTGTTGCTAATAAAAAAACGAAAATAAAGCTTTTTAGTAAAAGTAGTTTTTCATTCATTAGGACCTTTATATTGTTCATAATTATGATAATGATTTTAATAATGATTTTGATAAGTAATGTGCAGGTATATGATTTGATTCCAAGCCTAGATTTTCAAGGTGAATTAATACTTGTTGATTCGATTCATTTCTGGGTATACTTGTTTGAAGGCGGATATGACCATGCAATTTTACCAATATACATCGTATTGATTTGCTCATTTGTTATAGGAATATATTTACTGTTTACTAAGAATTCTTCTCTTAAATTATGGGTTTCATTGTATTTAATCCTGATTACAGGATTCATAATCTCGCAATTCTTGCTTTTATTTGTGTCAGAATACAGAATTAGTTTACATATTCCTATCTTTGTTAATGGTATTGGTGTTTTTTACTTAACTATGCACTCTCGATTAATGAGAGTAGTTGAAAGAATAATCTATGAGCGATAATAAGAATGTCATATTCGGTGACACATTACGCGGATACACTGAGAAGATTATTCTTTCAGTCCTTTCAGTTGATGATTTATATGGTTATAAGATAAACAAGATAATTGAATCAAAAACTAAACAAAGTTTATTTTTAAATGAGGCAACACTTTATACAACATTTCAGAGATTAGAAAAATTTGGTTATATCACATCTTATTGGGTGAAAAACGATAATATGCCAAAGAAAAAGTATTACTCCATTACAAAGGAAGGAGTGGATTTCTTAATCAAGTGCAAAGGTGAATGGAGAAGAACTAGAGAGTTAATTGATTTATTTTTGTAAAAACATATTTGAAACTATTTTGATGTTTCTTTGATATACACAATGTTGATTTTGTTAGTAATCCGATTGTTTGAACGTATGTTGAGAGTGTTGCATTGCTTTAATTAAGAACAGCTAAAATTAGGCATTCATACAATAGAACAAGAAGTATCTAACCCGTTAAAATTGGGTTAAATGATCTTTTTTCGCAGTTGCCCAAAAAAGAAACAACTCAACGTTTACAAATTTCTTTACGGATTAATATGCTTAAAACAGATTGCGACTAAAATTTTAATTATACTTTTTTCGAATTCTTGGTGTGACTAATTAAAAGTGGCGGATTGTTCACACCAAACCAATAAATAAGTAAAAATCTTCAAAATCGTTGAATAAAGATGCAATTTCTTGCGAAAAAATTCAATAGGATGTTTAGATAAGTGGAAATGGCTATTGATATAAATGAGTTTTTATGTTAATATTGTATTGAATAAAAACGCAAGAACATGCAAAAAAATTCAATAGAGGCTATAAAATGAGAATTAATAGAGACAAATATCTTAATGAGCTAATTAGTAAAATGCATAACAAAATGATCAAAATAATCACGGGTATAAGAAGATGTGGAAAATCTTATTTGTTAAATGAGATATTTTTCGACTATCTTATCTCATCGGGTGTCAATGAAGATCATATTATAAGAATTTCCTTAGAAGATTTAGAAAATGAATATCTAACAGACGCTCATGTATTAAATGATCACGTTAAATCATTGATTAAAGACGATCAAATGTATTATTTGATTGTAGATGAAATTCAACAAGTTGGCCGATTTGTACCACTTTTAAATGGGTGGTTGAAAATCAAGAATTTAGACGTTTATGTAAGTGGCTCAAATTCTAGATTTTTATCGAGAGATGTGATTACAGAGTTTAGAGGAAGAGGCGATGAAATTTATGTGTCTCCGCTAACTTTTAAAGAATATTATGATGCTCGAGGTAAAGACTTTGATGCTGCATGGAATGAATATATCATTTATGGTGGGATGCCCTTTGTATTAGCGAGAAGAACAAATGAACAAAAGTCTAAGTACTTAAAAGATTTGTTTAATGAAATATACATTAAAGATATCAAAGAAAGATACGGGATTAGAAATGACTCGCAGTTAGAGACGCTTCTTAATATCGTTTCTTCATCTATTGGTTCTCTGACCAATCCATCAAAGATAGAACATACGTTCAAAAGTGTGAAACAAGAAACACTTTCAAGAAATACGATAGAAAGTTATTTGGATATACTAGAGGATACATTTTTAATCAAGAAAACTAACCGATATGATATTAAAGGAAGGAAGTATATTAATACACCGTCAAAATACTATTTTGTAGACATGGGACTTAGAAATGCCCGTTTAAACTTCAGGCAATTAGAAGACACGCACATGATGGAAAATATCATTTTTAATGAACTTATTCATAGAGGTTATAATGTAGATATTGGAGTTGTTGAAGTCAGTGAGAAAAATGAAAATGGCAACTATGTAAGAAAATCTCTAGAAATTGATTTTGTTGCAAATATTACGAATGATAAAATCTATGTTCAATCGGCATATCATTTACCAAGTACCGAAAAGGTGAAACAAGAGATTAGACCTTTTCTAAATGTCGATGACTCATTTAGGAAATTCATTATTGTAAGAGATAACATTGATGTTAGAAAAGATGATTATGGCATTACTACTATCGGTTTGAAACACTTTCTTTTAAATGATGATCCATTCAGGCTATAAGGATTAACGGGTTCATTTGATCCATAAAATATGTTACTTTGGTATTATAGAAGGTTTTCAACCATGTAAAGGTAAACATATTTTGACTGATTTTAATGTTTCTTTGATACACACAAGGTACATTTTGCAAGCAATATAGTTGTTTCAACACACGTTGAGAGTGTTAGTTTATTACACAAGAAATGAGATTTTAGTCTATAAAATAAGTGAAATAGATAAAATCATCGAGTATATTTATCATATTCGATATATTATTCTAAATGTTATAGACGTACGCAATAACGTATGTTATAATAAATGTGGAGGCGATATTATGTCATATACAACAAACATTACTAACGCAAGAAAAGACTTATATAAGTTAGCAGAGATGGCAATTGAAAATGGTGTTGAAATAAACATCAACACAAAAAATGGTAATGTCATCATGATTTCTGAAGATGAATATAGAAGTCTTCTTGAAACACTATATTTAAGTTCAAATGAATCATATAAGAAGACAATTACGGAGGGTCTTAAAACTACTTACGACCAAACGATTGCCGAAGACAAAGTTAAGTGGTAGTTTTTTATGTATGAAATCAGATATACAAAACATACGATTAAAGATATAAAAAAGCTTAAGCAAGCAAATCTTGATCAAAAAGTTAAAAACTTGATTGAAGTGATCAGGAAAAATCCTTTTGAAACACCTCCACCATATGAAAAGCTGGTTGGCGATTTAACAGGTGCATATTCAAGAAGGCTCAATAGACAGCATAGATTAATTTATAAAATAGACGTAGAACATCATGCTATTATCATTATTAGAATGTGGACTCATTACGAATGAAAATAAAGGGATTTGAGAATATTAATATGAATTAGTAAATTATTAAAGACTCAAGATCAAGTGTTAAAAGATTGATCGTATCTCTTTTATAAGTGACCTTAATCAAACTTTTCGTGCATAAGAGTTCACAAGATGAAAGTGTCACATTGCTTTCTTTAAAAACGGCTTAACAAAGCCATTCACAAAATAGAACAAGAAGCATCTTACCCCTTCAAATAGGGTTAAATGCTTCTTTTTTTTGCTTCTTGCCCAATATGGAAACATATCGAAATCAATGTGTTAATCATATTGATAAAATGTACATAAATCACCTTTAAAGAATGAACACCATACCTCATGATCAGATATAATCAATAAAAAGAGGATATAATCGACAAATAATACTGAACATAATTAACGAAAACAACCTAATGATATTGACTAAAATCACTTAATGGCCTATAATATCAAATAAAGGGAGTGATTCAAAGTGTCATTAAGAAAACAGGGATACAGAGAAAGAATTATTGATGATATCGTTAAGTCCAAATTAGCGTCTTTTGGTGCAGTTTGCATCGAAGGTCCTAAATGGTGTGGAAAAACATGGACTGCATTGAATCACTCAAATAGTGTTGTATATATTGGCGATCCTCATAACAATTTTCAAAATCGATTGCTTGCTGAAGTTGATCCTTCGATTGTTTTAGATGGACTAAATCCTAGATTGATCGATGAATGGCAAGAAGTACCTTCCTTATGGGATGCTGTAAGGTTTGAAGTGGATAAAACTAAACATAAAGGGCAGTTTATCTTAACCGGTTCATCTACACCTAAATCGTTTGGAGTTTTACATAGTGGAACAGGACGTATCGACCGTATTATGATGAGACCAATGTCATTATATGAATCAGGTGATTCAGATGGTTCTGTCTCATTGAGAATGCTATTTGCTAACACACTAAAAACAACCAAAACCGATTCGATGTCATTATCTAAACTCGCGTGCTTAGCAACTCGTGGAGGATGGCCAGGCTCACTTGGAATGAATGAAAAACAAGCTTCAGATATTGCAAAATCCTATCTAAAATCAATCTTGGCGGATGATATTACCAAAATTGATGGCGTAAAGCGAGATTCAAAGAAAGTAAAAGCTTTAATTAAGTCACTTGCAAGAAATGTAGCTACATCAGTCAGTAATGCTACACTCATAAAAGACATAAAAGAATTTGAAGGTGATTTGATTGATCCAAATACAGTAGCATCATATTTAGATATTTTAACTCGATTATTTATCATCGATAATCAGCAGGCATATGATATGAACTATCGTTCAAGCACTCGTGTAGCAAAATCTCCGAAAAGACATTTCATTGACCCTTCATTGGCAGTTGCTGCACTTGAGATGAGTCCATCCATGTTATTAAAAGATTTAAACCTCTTCGGTTTCATTTTCGAGTCTTTGGTCATAAGAGATTTGAAAATATACGCTGAAGCAAATAGAGGATCAGTATACCATTTTAGACATCATGACACGGGTGATGAAATAGATGCTGTTATTGAGCTAGATGATGGCACATGGGGAGCATTTGAAATCAAATTAGGACATAATCAGGTTGATAAAGCTTCAGAAAATCTACTAAAAATTAAAATGAACCTCGATCAAATGAATCATAAGAAATCACCCACTGTGCTATGTGTGATTTGCGGATTAGGTGAGTATGCATATAAACGACCAGATGGCGTTTTTGTTGTACCGATTGGATGTTTAAGAGAGTGAAAATATTAAATTATAGCATAAAAATATGTGAAAGGTAAACATATTTTAGCTGATTTTGATGTTACTTCAATGCACACAAGGTTGATAGTGAAAGCAATATGGTTTTTTCAACGCATATTGAGTCTATCCCATTGCTTTCATTACTCTAAAAGGAAAGGACGCTATTTTAGTACTTATCGAAAGATATTGACTGACTAGGCATCGTATAACATGACTAATTTAGAATGGCTTTTGTCTGGAGATCCTGTGATTGAACGTCTAACAAGAAAACGATTGTTAGAAGAAAACGTGTTGTTTCACCAACAAGGGTTTATTGAAAACTACCTGTCCCGTTATGATACGAAAACAAAGACATGGGGCAATGGTTTTTATGGACCTAAATGGGTATCCACCAACTACACGCTTTTAGATTTAAAGGATATGGAAATTGACCCTAAGCATCCCGTTTATCAGGAAAGTTTAATCCATTATCTCAATCATTACTTTGTAAAATACATCGAAAAGCACGGCATGACCACGATGGATTTGTGCATCAGTGGCATGTTTATCGGGCTTCTTTCCTACGGAGGTATCCGTGATCATCGATTAAACCAACTGATTGACTACGTTTTATCCTATCGAATGCCTGATGGTGCATGGAACTGTTTATGGAACCACCCATCTAAACCTAAGATTGGATCGGTTCATACAACCATCAACGTTTTAGAAGGGCTATTGGCATACGATTTAGGCGGTTATCCCTACCGCAACGAGGATGTTAAAAGCGCCATTGAACACGCCATCTCTGCTCTATTAAATCGTCAACTTGTTTTCAAAATGAATCAAGAAGAAGCGATTCATCCAGATCTTTTAAAACACCATTATCCACCCCGATGGAAATACGATTACTTGAGGGTCTTGGTATTTCTTGCTCGCAAAAAGCATCCTTATCACCCCAAAATGGAACCAGCCCTTCAACTGCTCATCCATCATCTCAAAAAGGGAAGATTATCGAAAGGGACGACGCTTTCAGGAAGAATTCATTTTCCGCTTGAATCCTCATATGAAGGACGCTTTAACACATTAAGAGCGTATGAGGTTCTTAAAGTGTATCGACCTGAACGTTATCAAGCGTGCTTGAATCAATCGGGTGATGATAGTCCAAACCTAAGCAATAAATGAAGCAAAAAAGGAAGGAAAATCAAAACATGACGTTTAAGGATATCGAGCATAAATATTTAGGGAACTACTCATCGTTTGAAGCCTATTTAGAGGCGCATCGCACCTACGGTTTCAGCATGGTTTTGATCGATCAGTTCCAGATAACTGAAACTATCTCCAAAGGGATCAAAGAACCTATCACACCTAATACCATGTTTCAAGCGGCTTCCATAAGCAAATCCATCTTCGCAGTTACCCTCATGAAAATGCATGAAATGAACATGATAAACCTTAATCAAAACCTAATCGAACCGATTCAGGCTTTGCTGGATGTTCCAAACACCATTTTACGCATGACCTTTTATGACCTGCTTAGTCATACTGCTGGCCTAAATCTTCATGGATTTGCGGGGTATCTCCATGATCAAAGCCTTCCAAGTGTTTTGCAAATCATCAAAGGAGAACGTCCAGCAAATTCTCTAGGGCTTCAGTTTGTTCACCACACAAAAGCCTTTTCTTATTCAGGAGGAGGATACATGCTCGCTCAGCATCTGATCGAAAGCATGACACAAAAAACGATGGATACATGGATTGAATCCTTGATCTTTTCTTCCCTTAAGATGACGCGTAGCCAGTTTTCTCTTCATGCCTTACCCAAAGAAGACTATGCTTCAGCATGGAATGCCGATGACCGACCGATTGAAGGGGGCTATCTCATTTATCCAGAGTTAGCTGCAGCTGGGCTTTGGTCAACACCCACTGACCTTGCGCGCTTTGGGATTGAAATGATGAAAGCCATCCATGGGAAAAGCGATTGGCTCAGTCAAAAAAACGCACAACTCATGGTGACACCCGTTCTTAACGATGGGTCTCATTATGGATTGGGGTTTCAACTTGGTGATTCTCATCCAACCTTTTGGTTTGGGCATGGCGGCGATAACACAGGATACCATGCGAACATGCGGTTTGATCCAACCAACGGCCGAGGAGTCATCATCATGGTTAATTCAGAAATTGGTGAAGAAATCCCACACAAGTGGGTTGATTGGATCACTCAAGAGTGGTCAAAAACAAAGAAAGAAAGCGCATCATGAGACAGAAACTTTCCCCTTTAATTAAACTTTATGATTACCCCAAACAAGTGCCGTTACTTGATGTTTCATCATCAGAGAATTTCATAACTTCATGGAAAAAAACGCTCACTGATGCTGAACTAAGCGACGCATGCTTAACGGATAGTCAGTCTTATGATTTTGAAAAGATGTGTTTTCCTGTTATAACGAGTGCCCTAAACCAACCGTCTAAACTCGAAACAGTACGCGCACGTTTTCATCGTGTTTTTGAGCGCATCGAACCGCTTTTTCAACATCACTTTGGTCCCATCGAGATGAAGATGCATTTGCTTATCGGTTTATGCAACGGAGCGGGATGGGTCTTAAGGATGGATCCAATGCCAACCCTTCTATTTGGTTTAGAAAAAATCATTGAACTTGGATGGACCGAAGACGAACACTTGGAATCCTTGATGCTCCATGAATGGGGTCATGTGGTCCATTTTCATCATCGTAAGGGTGATATTGAACCCAGTACCGATGTCACTAAAGAATCGGTAATGCAACTTTATATGGAAGGGTTTGCTGAATATGTTGAAGAACTTATAAGGACATCTTCTCATCGTCAAAAACAAGAATGGCTCAACTTTTGCAGCACAAACATTTATCTGATTAAGCAAACCTACCTTGATTTTATGCGAATGAAAAAATCCACCCAACCTTTTTTTGGGGACTGGGTTCGTGTCCTTGGACAACCTGATCTTGGGTATTATCTGGGTCTTCAATGGATCAAGTTCATGGCAAAAGACAACGATCTAATGACCATTGCAAAGCTGGATTATCCCGATTTAGAAAAGAATCTGATTGATTTCCTGACCCAAGCGATATGAATCCAAAAATGCTTGAAACGCTGAACGCAATCGCTTACCTTCTTTTTGAATCAACACAAACTAAGCCCATTGTCTATGCATCTTTTGCGCTTGAACTCTTAACCCAAGAATCCTTTTTAGCCCAAGATATTGATCTATTGATGCCTGAAAAGGATTGGAATACCATCATTAAAGCATTAAAAGAAAACGGCTACATCGTGCATCTCGATGACATGATTCGAGTGACTACACCCCACTGTCAAGTTGAAATCACATCCAAGGAGAAGTGGGAAAAAAACTGTGGTTTTGACTTCTCCAATGCCATCGATTTTTCATACTATAGCGTCTTGTCTTTGAACGATCTTGACAAGTTGTATCGCTATTTAATCGAAGATCCCAATCGCGACCCACATAAAAAGAAGAACGACCATCTTAAAAGGATGGCCATCTATAATACACTACGGGGTATAGAATAATCACGTTCTTTAACGTATAATGAAACAAAAAAGGAGATTGATCAAATGGACGAAATTAAAACTTATAAAATGCCCCTTATTGGTGAAAAAGCACCTGCATTTGAGGCGGTAACTACCCAAGGAGTGCTTCATTTTCCTGAGGATTATCTTGGAAAATGGGTCATTTTGTTTTCCCATCCAGCGGATTTTACCCCAGTTTGCACCACAGAATTCATGACCTTTGCGAGCATGATGGGCGAGTTTAAGGCGCTGAACACAGAATTGATTGGATTATCCGTGGATTCTCTTTATGCCCATATTGCTTGGCTTAGAAAGATCCATGAACTCAAATGGAATGGCTTAGAAAACATTGAAGTGACGTTTCCGTTAATAGAAGACATTAAAATGGATGTCGCTAACAAATTTGGAATGATACAACCCGGACAATCCAACACGCAAGCGGTCCGTGCAGTCTTCGTCATCGACCCAGAAGCAACGATTCGTACCATCCTATATTACCCATTGTCCATGGGGCGAAATTTTGCAGAAATCAAACGCATCATCCTCGCGCTTCAAAAAGCGGATCGTGATAAAGTAGCAACACCCGCTGACTGGCAACCCGGTGATGATGTGATTGTTCCAACCGCTGGATCCTGTGGCACAGCCAAAGAACGAATGGATCAACAAGGCGATGATTTCTATTGTTTAGATTGGTTCATGTGCTTTAAAAAGGATAAATCCGCAAAGTAAACAGATGAAATCCATCTGTTTTCTTTTAGGAAGATGAATCCTTTGATATAATGAAAACAAAGGATTATCTATGAGGAGGCTATATGAAGATTCACATTAAAAACACAGTCAATTGGTTGGACTACGATGGATTAATCATCGGATTAGATGAACGATTAGAAGCACCAGAATGGGACGTTCAACTCAAACATTTGAAAGAAAAGGAACTATTTTCTGGGAAAATAGGAGAACAAATCGATTGGCCTTGGTTAGTCGATCATCGCTTAATATGGGTTCAACTCATTGGACTTGGCACCACGGAAACCTTTGATCGCCAAAAATACAAAAAGGCGTTAGCAAACGCTTTTAGAAGCATCTCAAAAAACAAAATCTCTCAGATTGCGGTGGATATGAACCGTTCACACCATGTCATTTCCTGCAAACAAGCCCTGTCAAGAATGACCGCTGAAGCCCTAATTTTAGCCGATTACCGATTTGATTTATATAAATCCGATCGGAAAGAGTCCACATTAGAAAAAATGGACATCGCTTTTGAAGGCATTCATGAAATGGCATTTGAAGAAGGACGTATTATCGGTGAGGAAACCTTAGAAAGTAGACGGATGACCGATTTACCAGCGAACGTATTGACGCCTTCTTATTTGGCAGAAATCGCGATAGAAAAGGGGAAAAAAGCGGGATTTGAGGTGGAAGTCAAAGGACAAAAAGACATTGAAGCCTTAGGAATGAACGCTTTTTTAGCGGTTTCACAAGGGTCAAGTCAAGAGCCTAAACTGATTGTCATGCGCTATCACGGATGCAAAGAAAGCGAAGAACGTCTGGGTCTAGTTGGAAAAGGATTAACGTATGATTCAGGTGGACTTTCAATCAAACCCACCAACAGCATGGTGAACATGAAAACAGATATGGCCGGTGCAGGTGCTGTCATTAGTGCCATGTCAGCCATTGCTCGAGGGAAACTAAATGTCAACGTTACGGCTGTTGTTGCCGCCTGTGAAAACATGATTTCAGGTGCTTGCTACAAGCCTGGAGATATCATTGGATCCATGGGTAAAAAAAGCATCTTTATTGGCAATACCGATGCGGAAGGAAGACTGACCTTAATCGATGCTGTGACGTACATTCAAGAAAAAGAAAACGTCACCTCTGTTGTGGACATTGCCACATTGACAGGTGCAGCAATACACTGTTTAGGAACCGATGCAACCCCCATGCTCTATACCGATGAAACGCATGGAAAGGCCATGGAAAAGGCGTTTGAAAAAGCCGATCAACTGACATGGAGAATGCCGATGTTTGAACCCTATCGGGAACTCTTAAAGCATGATTCTGCTGATTTAACCAACACAGCAGGATCGCCTGGTACCATCACGGCAGGCATGTTTATTGGGGTCTTTATTCAAAACGATCGTCCATGGATTCATTTGGATATTGCTGGAACATCTGCAACAGAAAAAGCCGGTGGCATCTATTCTAAAGGCGGAACGGGTGTTGGTGTCGCACCGTTTTACTATTACGCTCAATCGTTTTCTAAATAATGATGTTGAATGAAAAATCCGTTCCACGAGGTACGGATTTTTTTTAGTCTTTATAAAGGGGTTCGAATGCGTGTTTTAACTCACGGTAAAGGGTCATCATCTGCTCAAAAGTGTGTTCCATTTCTTCAATCGTGGAAATTTTCATGGCGCGTTCGATTTGTGTATAGATGATTTTTGGATAATCTCGATACGCATAACGGAGACCAAAATCCACTTTATCGATGCGATACTTAAGATTAAGCATCACCGCAAGATGTCTGGATAAAAACTGATAATAGAAGGGAAAGGCTTCGGTGAATCGATTGCGTTTGATGTTTTTTCGCACTTCAATTTCAATCAAGAAATCCGATTGGCTGACCGATTGAAACAAGCGTTTAGCTCGGGTTGATATCGTTTGTTGATCTTCTTGGTAGGGATTTGCAATCCGGGCTTTATCAAACCAAACATGCCCTAATCCGTGGCGGTTTTTGGCTAAAAACTTATCGGGGATGCTTTCTTTGATGATGGCTAAGTCGATGTAAAAATAAGCGCTGACTTGATCGATTTGATAAAAACACTGGGAAAAACCATGCCATGCTGGTTCAGCCACACGATACCGTCTTTTGATCCCGTATTCTAATTCGAGGAATTTTTCAACGGCATCAAAGGTCTCTTCAACTTGAGTATCGTTGACCACCACTACCAAATCCAAATCCGAATAGTCATCATCAAAACCCGTCGCCTTAGAGCCCCCCTCCCAAGCAGACAAGACGTCATCACAATCGATTAAAAGATGAAAGAGTGCTTTTTTTAAGTCTTCGATTTTCTTCATAAAACCACCTCTGTTGCTTTCATTATAAAAGAAAAGCGACTTAATTTAAAGTCACTTTTCATCCGTGTTCACAGAATGATAGAACGCAATCATCCCGTGTTGCTTCTTTTTAGCGTTTTTGTAGGCATAACATGCGCTGCATGATCCAAGTTCTCTTTTCTTAAAAAGATTCACACCCATTAGAATAAGCAATATTAAGACGATGAAGACGATGATGGCATCCATCACACTAAAGGTCATGTTCATAAGAGTTGAATGAGTTGGCTGATTTGAAACACGAGGGTTGCCAAAAGCCAAGCAAGTCCCGTTTGGAACAACACGGCTTTAACCATACGTCGTGTCGATCCCAACTCTTTTTTCATGGCGCCAATGGCTCCAAAACACGGCGCAGAAAAGAGATTAAACACCATGAAAGCATAAGCGCTTGCGGGTGTAAAAAAGCCAAATAAACCGGAACCAGCAAGCAAGATAGACGGATCCGCGGTCTCCGATAACTCAGCCACTTGATTAATGACCGCTAAACTGCTGACTACCGCTTCTTTAGCGACTAACCCTTGAATCGCTGAAACCGTAGCGCCCCAGCTCAGTTCCCCAATAATGGGATAAAAGACCCACGAGAAGAGATTACCGATAGAAGCCAAGATGCTTTGTTCGACGGAAATGCCGTATTCAAACGACCAAGAAAACGAGAGCAGCACCCAAACGAGAATCGAGAGTGCGAAAATGATGGTCCCAGCTCGTTTAATGAATTCCCCTGTTTTTTCATACACATCCCGTGTGACATAACGCATGTTGGGGGCTCTAAATTCAGGAAGTTCTGAAATGTAGCAGGAGATGGATCCTTTGAATATCCATGTCTTAAGGATGTATGCTGCAACAATGATGACAATCACCGCGAAAAAGTATAAAGAAGCTGCGACCAATCCACGATACGAAGGAAACAAAGCCCCTACAAACAGCGTGATGATGGGCAGTTTGGCGCTGCATGGCACAAATGGGGTTAAAATGACAGACATGGTCCGTTCATTCTGATCCTCAATGGTTCTACTGGCCATAACAGCAGGAACAGAACAGCCTGTTCCAATGATGAAAGGAATCAAGGTTTTACCACTTAATCCTAAGCGTCTAAATAAACGATCAAGTAAAAAAGAAATGCGTGACATGTACCCTGAAACTTCCAACAAAGCGATGCATAAAAACAAGATAATCAATTGAGGGACAAATCCTAATACCGCACCAATCCCAGCTAATGCACCATCCACAAGCAAACTGATGGACCATTCGGAAGCCCCAGCGTTTTCCAAAACACCCGCTAGGCTTTCACCAAAGAAATCAATGGATTCAGCAACAAAATCAACAGTGAATGAACCCACGACTCCGACAGACAAAAAGTAAATCATGAACATCATCATGACAAAGATAGGAATGCCAAACCATTTGTTTAAAATGATGCGATCGATTTTATCGGTTAATGTATGTTCGACTAGACGTTCCTTTTTGACAATCGCTAAAAGGGACTCGATGAAACGATAACGCTGATTAACCAAATGCTCTTCGATATCGGGGTTTAGTTCATCTAAAACACCCGACAGGGTAGCCAGTTTGTCAGCGGTTAAGCAAGATTCAATCAAACGGTCTTGTTCCAACAGTTTCACTGAAATGAACTCAGCATGTCTTAGATCAAGATGGGATTGGATGAACTCCATCTTTTGCTGAATCGCATCATCAAAAAAAGGCGGATGGCTTCGTTTTATCAAATGGCTAGGTTCTGTGATCCATTGAATCAGTTCAATAATGCCTTTATTTTTTAAAGCGGAAATGACGACAACGTCTAAGCCAAGGTGTTGACTCAGTTTTTGAGTCTCGATCTCAATGCCTTTTTTTCCTAAGACATCCATCATGTTCAACGCCAATACCATCGGGATATCCAATTCCATCAATTGGGTGGTTAGATATAAACTTCTTTCTAAACTGGTCGCATCCACTATGTTAATGATTAAGTCAGGGTTCTCTTCGAGAATAAAAGTTCTCGAAATCGTCTCTTCGCTTGAATAAGGACTAAGCGAATAGATCCCTGGCAGGTCGATCAGTTCGTGCTTAGTCCCTTTGATAATTCCTGTTTTTTTTTCAATGGTGACTCCCGGCCAGTTCCCAATTTTTTGGTTTTGACCAGTAAGTAGATTAAACAGGGTGGTTTTACCGCTGTTTTGATTGCCAATTAATGCGATTCTCATTTGACAATCTCGATTTCGATCTGTTTAAGATCATCTCGTCTTAAGCATACTTCGTAACCGCGGACTTTGATATCAACGGGGTCCTTTAGGGGCGATATCTTTTTAACTTCTACAATGACTCCCTTGGTAATGCCCATGTCCAAAATACGTCTTCTTAATTCTTTGTTCTGATTGTGTACCGACGTCACACATCCTTTGCCACCGATTGGCAAATCGTTTAATGTCATGAAATTTTCCTCCTGGAATGTGTCTTCATCATCATTCTAACACGGTACGAAGAACGTGTAAATATAAATAATAAAAAATATAATTAAGAAGCCTTTCTACTATAAATAATTTCTTACAGATTGACTGATTCATAATATATTGGAAAGAAGGGGTTTGAAAGAAGAAACTTGTGATAAACTTGAAGAGAGATAAAACACTTGACTGCCATCATACGAAGAGGACTTTAAGATGAATTTAAATACGATTATCCAGCATGAAATTGACTATATTTCCCTGTTTTGTGAAACGAAAAAAGTTCCATCAGGACAGATCTACTTTGATATCAACCAACGGGACAAGTACTACCATAATTACATGCATGTATTGGACCCACACGCGATTCATATCGAAGACCTTAAGACCTATCACCGTGATTTCAAGGGTTATGGACACATCAACTATAGGCTTGAGTTCGAACCAGATGCGTCTGTTTTTGATTGGTTTCTTCCCTATAAACTTGATCAGTACGGGTATTACCATGCACGACTCGAAGAACTCGTCATAAAACCGAATCCGGATTATCAAGTTAGGGTAATCGATACGACCATGAAAGAATTGTTCATCGAACACTCCTATCAGGAAAACAAGATTTATGGAGAAAGTTTTGCTAAAAACAATGCGATACGTCAATGGGATGTCTTAATGAAAAACCCAAATTACCGGTATTTTTTGGTTTTTGACCAAGATAAGGTGGTTGGATCTGTGAATGCCTTTTGGCAAAACAACGGTGTCAAAATCGATGATTTTTCGATCTTAGACACGCATCAACGACGAGGCATTGGATCTTCTTTAATGCATCAAACTCTTGATTATTTAAAACGTCTTGGTGTCTCCGAGGTATTTTTAGTCACTGAAATGAACGATACCCCAAAAGAAATGTATCAAAAGTGGGGGTTTAAGTACGTTGGATGTTTTTATCATGCGTTAGCGGTTTATCCCTCGCAAAAGGAGGGTGAGTCATGAAAAAAGTGATCCTTATTGGTGGCGATTTGGCCAGTTTGAAATCAACAATCGCTCAAAGATTATCGACCGATCTTTCGTGCATCTTTCTTTCGAAAGATCGAATCAAAGAAGTGTTGGGTGATGCCATTGAAACGCACACAAGAGAAGACAATTTAAGACTGTCTAAAGCCACCCATAAACTGATGATTCAGCTTGCGATTGAACACGTTAAGGTACTAGATCGTCTGATTTTAGAAAGCAATTTTAAAGATCATGAAATGGATGAATTAAATCTAGTTTTCAAAGAAAATGACATTCAAACGCTATCCGTTTTCTTAACAGGTGATATGCGCATCCTCTATGATCGCTTCATTGCTCGACAAGAACAAAGGCATGTTGTTCATCAATCCACTGGGTTCATGAGTTATGAGACCTTTTTGAGTTCCAAACGAAACTTTTCTCTCAAACGGTACGGATTGGATGCTATTTTATGGGATACGACGCATTTTAACGATGATGATTATCACAATTTGCTCACTTTAATCATAAACAAGTTGAGTTAATCACCATTCAGTGTTAGAATACCTATATATCACCCCATTTGGAGGCACTATGTCAAAGTCATTTCGATTGAGAACCATCACAGCCAATGATGAACTTCGATACATGGACTATATTCAAAAATGGGGAGAAGAATCGTCAATTATCCCGTACACAGCAAGGCTTAGAGGGAGAACCTTTGAGGCCTTTTTGTCTGATTTGGAGTTATCAAGAAAAGGCCTTTTGGATCCTTGGAATCTTGTTCCTGATGAAACCTTTATTATGGTGGATGATACAGAAACTATTTACGGTGTTCTGAATTTAAGGTTCTATTTAAGCGATATTCTTTTTCGTTTTTATGGGCATATTGGGTATGGTATTTTACCGGATTTTCAAAACAAAGGATACGGGACTTTCATGCTTCAATTGGGATTAACTGAAGCGTCAAAAAGAGGGCTAGATTCGGTGTTGATTACCACCAGTATCGAAAACATTGGATCGCAAAAAGTGATTGAAAAATGTGGCGGAGTTTTTGAAAACACCGTTGAAAACGAAGAAGAATTGATTAACCGTTATTGGGTGAAAACAAGTGGCAGCTTGTTAAGCAAATAAATATTTTACGGGAGAAGAATATGATTGCGTTTAAAGATCTGCACCCTTGGATTGAGGAAATGAAAACCATGCTTAATCCTGCAAAAATTCATTGGTGCGACGGATCAGAAGAAGAGTATCAAGGGTTACTTGATGAGATGGTGAAGGAGCATAAAGCGATTCCACTTAATCCCCAAAAACGACCCGGGTGTTACGCTTTTTTTAGCGACCCATCCGATGTGGCACGTGTTGAAGATCGCACGTTTATTAGCACCCTCGATAAGGAAAATGCAGGACCCACCAACCATTGGGTGCATCCATTTGAACTAAAAGAAACGATGAAATCATTGTACAAAGACGCCATGAAAGGAAGAACCATGTATGTTATTCCCTTTATGATGGGACCCTATGGGTCTCCTTTGTCCATGGTGGGTATTCAAATTACGGATAGCCCTTATGTGGTGGTCAACATGCGCATCATGACCCGAATGGGTACACGGGCGCTTCATGCGGTCGCTACACGAGGTTTTTTTGTTCCGTGTCTTCATTCAGTGGGTTATCCACTTGAAGAAGGCATGCAGGACCGTTTATGGCCTTCCGCTCCCATCGAGCAAAAATACATCTCGCACTTTGTCGATGAGAAACACATTTGGTCTTATGGTTCGGGCTATGGCGGAAACGCCTTACTTGGAAAAAAATGCTTAGCTTTACGGATTGCATCCGTAATAGCCAAAGAAGAAGGTTGGATGGCCGAACACATGCTGATCCTTAAAGTTACCAATCCTGAAGGACGCTTTAAGTATGTATTAGGAGCCTTTCCTAGCGCATGCGGTAAAACCAATCTTGCGACCATGAAATCACAATTGCCTGGATGGACGATTGAAACCATCGGGGATGACATCGCCTGGATTTGGATTAAAGAAGATGGTCACATGTACGCCATTAATCCTGAAAAAGGATTTTTCGGAGTCGCGCAACGCACAAACGAACTGACCAATCCAAACATGATGGAAACCATCCGAAAAAATACGTTGTTTACCAATGTAGCCCTAACAGAAGATCAAGACGTCTGGTGGATTGGAAAAGATCCAGAAGCCCCCAATCACCTCATCGATTGGAAGAACGAACCATGGGACCCCTCAAAACAAACCCCACCTAATCATCCTAATTCACGTTTTACGACCCCCATTGAGCAATGCCCATCCGCAGGACTGGATTGGGATAACCCTGAGGGTGTTAAAATCTCTGCGATCCTTTTTGGAGGAAGAAGAGCCAATACGGTCCCTTTAATTTATGAAGCCAGAGATTGGAATCACGGCGTTTTCATGGGATCCATATGCGGTTCTGAAATCACTGCAGCCATGATTAGCGATAAAATAGGCCAAGTCCGACGTGATCCGTTTGCGATGCTCCCATTTATGGGGTATCATATTGGGGATTATTTTAAACATTGGATTGAGATGGGAAAAAAGACGGATGCTAAGAAACTTCCGAATATTTATTTTATTAACTGGTTTAGAAAAGATGAAGATGGAGAATTTTTATGGCCAGGATTTGGAGAAAATGCACGTGTATTAAAATGGATATTTGAACGGTGCGATGGCCAAGCAGCGTATGAAAAGACTCCCATTGGAAACATCCCTACCTCAGACGCTTTAGATATTAAGGGCCTTGATATCACCCTGCACCAAATAAACGAAGCGTTATCTGTGAAGAAGGATGAGTGGGTTTTGGAAACCCAGTCCATCGAGGCGTTTTATGAAACCATTGGTTCAAAACTCCCAAATGAGCTGATTGGCGAACTTCACGACTTGAAAGATCGACTAAAATAGAAAATTGCTGACTCAGTCAGCTTTTTTTTATGGGATGCGGTATAATGAAAGAAAAGAGGTAACCGAGGTGATGGCATGATCAATTTCTATGTCAGACAAAAAGTGTTCTCCATCTTAGACCAATACAAAATATATGACCGTAATCAAAACCCGCTTTATCAATGTAAAGCAAAGCCTTTTTCGTTATCACGAAAGCTTAAGATTTACCGGATCGCGGATCAGTCCCATTTGTTTACTATACGCAAAAAAATGCTATCGTTTTGGCCGAAATTTCAAATATTGAATCCTAATGATGCCGTGTTAGCTGAAGTCAAACGCGTTTGGTCGATGTTCAAAGGTCATCTCATGTTAACAACACCCAATGGCCATTTGGATGTCAAAGGCAACTTCATGCATCATCAGTTTACGATTATGCGAGAGAGCATGATTTTAGCCTCCGTCCAAAAACAATGGATTTCTTGGGGAGATACCTATGAGATTTCGATAGAAGATCAAGAAGATTTTGAGTTTTTACTGTGCTTGGTTATTGTGATTGACTCCATATTCCACCGTAAAAAATCCAATGTGAAAAGCGTGAACTATCGATGACAGGAAATTACTTTAGCCCATTGGGGAATATCGTTTTTCATGTAGAAGATGGACATCTTACTTCCTTATTCTTTGGACCACACACAGCAGAAGATAACTCACCTCTTATTCAATCCGTTCAAGAAAGTTTAAGGATGTATTTTAATAAAGAAATCACCTCTTTTCATCTTCCTATATCCCTAAAAGGAACAGCCTTTCAAAAACGCGTTTGGACCCTTCTTTTAGAAATTCCTTATGGAACGACTCAATCTTATCAGGAGATTGCGATAGGATTAGGCATGCCAAAAGCAGCACAAGCGGTGGGTCAGGCGTGTAAAAAAAACCCGATTGGAATTCTCATACCATGCCATCGAGTCATTGGTAAAAACGGGGATATGGTGGGGTATTCAGGTAAAGAATTTATTGATTTAAAACGACAATTGCTTAAGCATGAAAAAAATGAAGTTTCCAATTGAATGAAACTTCATTTTTCTTTAAGCCAGACGGATATGGCTTGATAAAGCGATAGTTGGTCGATCGGTTTTTGAATATAATCGTTCATTCCAGCGTGAAGACAAGCCTGACGATCTTCGGAAAATGCATGGGCAGTTAAAGCCAAAATGGGGACATGGATTTGATGGGTCCTCACATCACGGGCGATGTCAATACCATTTTTGTTGGGCAGCTTTAACCCCAAAATCATCAAGTCAAATGGTTGACTCAAAGCCAGTTTTAAGGCTTCATTCCCATCTTGGACTAGCGTTACTTCCATCCCCATGTTCGTTAAGATCCGTTCAATCAAGCGTAGCGAAATGTTGTTTTCATCCGCCACTAAGATTTTCGCACCCACTTTAATGGAATCGTTCATTAGGTTGATGTCGTTTTGACGAAGAGTTGCACTTTCTTGGCTCACCTCTAAGGGTACAACAAACTTGAATTCACTTCCTTCGTTCCAAAGTGAAGAAACGTGAATGTCGCCATGCATCAGATTAGCCAATTGCTTGCTGATGGATAGTCCTAACCCGCTTCCACCGAAGCGACGATAAGAAGAGGAACTGCCTTGGTTAAAGGAATCAAAAATATGATCCATGTGTTCGTCTGACATCCCGATTCCGGTGTCTTTAATCGAAAATTCTATTTCCACATGGCCCGATTCAAGGGTTCTTAAACCTTTGGATAATAGGGTCACCCCACCGGACTCAGTAAATTTGATGGCATTTGAAACCAAATTCATCATGATCTGTCGGATACGGCTTTGATCACCTAAGACCACGGAAGGCAGGTCATGGTGTTGGAAATCCAGATAAAGACCTTTTTGGTGAGCGGCATCGATAAACATGGCTTTGATGTCGTCCATGAGTTTAGTAATACGAAACGGTTTAATTTCCAGTTGGATTTTTCCAGTTTGTATGCGAGTGAAATCAATCACATCATTGATCAGTTCTAGAAGATGATCGGATGCTATATTGATTTTATCCACATAATCTTGTTGTGTTGTATCAAGGGGTGTCTTTTTAAGAAGTTTGGAAAAGCCAATTACCGCATTCATTGGCGTTCTTAGTTCATGAGACAAGTTGGAGAAAACTTCCAAATGATTACCCGATGATGACGATTTCAAAGAATTCACAAAGACTAAAACAAGATTTTCTCCCCATTGATAAATAGGGATGCCTTTTAAACGCATCGGAAAAGAGGGGACAAGCATATGCTCGACTTGTGGGTCTTTCATCGCTTCATGATTCATAAATATGAGTTTTTCTTGCTTAAAAATCAAGACAGGAACAGTGAGTCTCTCAATCGATTCGAACCATTGTACCCATTTTGTTTGATGGAAGGGGCTTCCTTCGATTCTTTGAACCCAGTCGTCTTTCATCATGATCATCGCTCCTTGACATCATTATAGCATCAAACCCATTGTTTTTAGATTTTTCCAAACCACCCTTTTTCTTAAAATGTGTGAAAATTTCTTTTGCATAGCAAACAAGCACGCCCAGGCGATTAAAAGTGACTTCTTGTTGAATTTATCTAAACAATCTACTAAAATGATAGTGAAAGAAGTGGAAACCATGAAGAATTACACCTTTAAACTGGCCATCTCATTTGTCATAATCTACGTGTTGCTCATGGCAATCGTCATTTTTTCGTTTGTTTCCATCTCGACGAACTTTATCAATCGCCAAGCCCAAAAAAACATTGAATCCTATACCGTAGTTTATGCCAATCAGCTCAGCCTTAAATTGAACCAACAATTGGAAATGTATCAAATCACGATGCGAACCATCATTTCCTCTTCTGACCATTCGGATCATGTTTTAGAACAAGCACGATTGGTGTTTGATGCGGCCTTTATCGGATTTGGAAAGATTGAACTAAATGGGTTAGTGACCGATGAGCGCTATTTCAATTATAGCGATGATTTTGAACCCGTTGACTACCAACAACCCATCAGCCTCTATTCCTTTATGGATGCGTTTTTGGACCCAAACGATACGCCCTATCTTTTCTTTTACGAACAAGGCTATTTGGGATGGATGGACGCCAAAACGTTTATCGACCAGGCGTTAATTGAGTCAAATCAACATGAACATTTTTTGGTCATGTATGAAGATAATTTAATCGGTTACAAGTCCTTTGATCATTCCCTTCGATTTTTCTATGACTATATTGATTCAACACGAGGAGATTTAATTGAAACCATCAAAGAACAGATTCTTAGATCAGAGACCGGTTCGCTTCGTCGTTCGTTCCTTGGATTGGATTCAATCATCGTCTTTAGTCCCTTAAGCAACACGTTATCGTCGAAACAACTTTATCTGGTCATGACGTTTGATGCCAACCAAGTCATTTCATCGATGCAATATTTAACCAACATGCTTTGGGGATTGTTCTTAGCCATCTTCATCTTATTTTCTATCGGATTACTCTTACTCTTTAAAGTCCTTGAAACGAAAATCAACGATATAGAAATGTCACGCTTAACGCATTACTATGTCAAACCCTACATCATGATGATTCGACCCAATGGAAAAATTATCAGTTATAATCGATCCCTTAAGGATTTATTGGGAGATTATGATGTCTATGATCATGTAAAGGATTTAAAGATCATCTCAGAGGACAATTTGCAAATCTTAGAAGAGATTATTAAGCGCCAAAAAGCGTTCACGGCACTTTTCAATATTGGATTAACGAAACCCATCTATCTCCGTTTTATTCCGATAAAAGTGTTTAGAGGCTACTATTTAATTGGCGATGATGTGAGCATGATTGAAGGTCGCTTCGATGAGTTTCGTGATCTTGCGTTATTTAGTGGTGTGACTAAACTGCCCAATCGAAACAGCTTGTTTTATGATTTAGAGGCTTTTTTCAAAGATAAAGAGCGGCTACTTAAGGTTAACAGCTGTTTGGTTATCGATATTACATCCTTTGAAAAGATTAGGCTCTTATTGGGTGAACTCACCAGTGAGCGATTCTTAAACGTTGTTGCTGATATCATCCATCGTTCATTGGATACGTTTGATGCACGCTTTTACCACATCAGCACCGATCAGTTTGCCGTTTTCTTTAACCAATTGAATCATTATAAACAAGTCAATGAATGGACGGAGCACATATTAGAAACATTCAACGCGCCATTATTTTTCGAGCGGAACTTGCTGAATATCGATTTAAAAATTGGGATTTTCCACATCGATACCAAACGGTATGAAATCTTAAATCCAGATACTGTTTATAACAACATGTTGTTGGCGCTTAATCACGCCAAAGGATCCGCGTTGTTTAAAGAGTTTGAATACGATGTTAGTTTAAGCGTCATTGCTTCACGGGAACAAAAAATGGAGTTGGATTTGGCTGAGGCCGTACTCGTTAACGAGTTTTACATGGTGTTGCAGCCCCAATACAGCAACAAAGACGAAAAGATCATTGGCTTTGAAGCCTTGATTCGTTGGAAAAACCCTAAATATGTGAACGAATCCCCCTTAAAATTCATTCAAATGGCGGAAAAAAACAACCTGATTTTGGACATTGGTCGAATAGCACTTCACGAAACCTTCAGTATTGCCAAACGATTAGAACCCTATAACATCAAAATCTCAGTCAACATTTCACCGGTTCAATTGCTTCAAGCTGGATTTGTTACTGAAATCATCGCGATTTTTGAACAATACGAACTCAAAAAGCACAGCATTACCTTAGAAATCACGGAAACCTTCTTAATCACATCCTTTGAACTGGTCATCAATAAACTGAAATTGCTTCAAGCCTACGGATTTGATATTCACTTAGACGATTTTGGAACGGGGTATTCCTCCTTGCAGTACCTAAGAGATTTACCCATTGATGCCATAAAGATTGACCGAGCATTCATTATTAACTTAGAAAGTGATTCCTACTCACGTGCCATTGTGACCATGATTACTAACTTGGCTAGAAACATTGGCATTGAGGTCATTTCAGAAGGGGTCGAAGATTTAAGACAAAACGCGATTTTGACTCGGATTGGATGTCAAGTCATTCAAGGGTATCTGATTAGTCCTGCGGTTACAGAAGACTTAGCCGTTAAAATATTAGAAGACTATAATGTCCAAAAAATTAAAAAACTTGAACAACCCAAACCCAAAAAAGGCAAGGAGGGTAAAACATGAACCGTTGGATTTTGAATACCGAAATGGGAACACAGACCACCATGGTACTCGCGTTTATCGCTTTGATTGTTACCTTAGCATTTCTCTATTTTATTGCTAAATCGTTTTTCAAAGAGAAAGCCAGAATTAAAGAAGAGAAAGCCTTAGCCATTGAAGGGGTTTTGTCCAAGTCAGAAGTATCCTCGATTATTACATCCTATATTACACGGATTGGTAAGGACGGACAGTTTTCCTTGATTTATATTGATTTGGATAAGTTTTCTGACTTTGTGAATGCTTTTGGTCAAGTCGAATCCGAGAAAATCTTGGAAAAAGTCGTCAAAAATATCGAATTTACTTTGCCCAAAAGTGTTAAAATTGCACGGATGCAAAACGATGAGTTCATGGTCTTCCTCTCGATGGAATATGATCGGACTGAGGTCGTGGATCTTGCCAATAAAATAAAAACAGCGATTGCACGGCCCATCAAACTGTTCGGGGATACCCAAATTAATGCAACAGCAAGCATCGCAATCGTCTTTTTCCCGCATCATGGAACCAACGTTAAATTGTTAATGGATTCCTTGAAATTGGCCACCTATGTCATTAAGAAGAACGGTGGGGATGCTATTCGTGTCTATTCCGATGAGATGTCCAATCAAGCGGGCGAGCACGTCGAGTATTATTATCAAATTAAACACGCGATTCAACATCGCGAGTTCCAGCTTTACTATCACCCCATTATCGATGTCAATCAAAACACCCTTTATGGAGCAGAAGCTTTAATTCGTTGGAACCATCCTGAGCACGGGGTGTTGTCACCGTTTAAGTTCCTTGGCATTATGGAACAGTCCGGAGATATCCACTGGATCGGATTATGGGGATTAGAAACGCTCATTAAGACGTATCAAGAGTTGAAACAAGAGTTTTCCAACATGGACATTAAATTTTCCATGAACTTATCACCTAAACAGCTCATGAGCGAATCACTGCCTCTGGATTTTCAAAAGATCCTTAAGAAATACCGGATGAATGCATCCAATATCATCTTAGAAATCATTGAGTTTGCTGTTTTTGAACGGCACAACATGATCTTTAAAAACATCAATAAACTCAAAGAACTTGGGTTTCATATTGCCATTGATGGATTTGGACTTGATTATAACACACTCAACAAAATCGAAAAACTCAACATCGATATCATCAAACTGGATAATGAGTTTCTAAAGGAAGAAGAATCCTACATGAAGGCCAAGTTTGCATCGCTTCTAGTCGAGTTCGCTGAAAAACACAATTATACCGTCATTTGTGAAATGATTGAGGATAAAGCGATGATGGATGAAGCAAAAAATTATCATGTTTCGAAAATGCAAGGGTATTATTTTTCCAAACCGCTTTCAGCGGAAAGTTTCAAATCCTATATCAAAACCGAGCAGTGGAAACACATCGAATAAAAAATGATTCAAAAGTATTGACAAGGAAATGATTTGGATATATAATCAAGGCGTAACTGAATCATCTATAAATGTTAAAGGCAAACCTAGGGAAACTTAGGGACGCAAAGCTATAGGGCCTATAAATGGTAGCCAGTTGTCATTCGTATGACGCTGGCTTTTTAATTATTTAAGAAACTCTTAATAAACAAGCTGGAAAGGGAGTGTTAAAATGAAGTTGTCGGATGTTCTAAGTGTTAAAAGAAGAATATTCATCAACCGATTCCTATCACTTGGTGTCATCATTACCGCCATTCTTTCCATCATCTTCGCGCTCATCACCTTTTATGGACAAAATGCAGGAAACTTCGTGATGTCCATCGATGCTGCAGCGAAACTAAGAGGAATCGTCATGTCTGAGACCGAAGACTTTGAGATTAAAACCACACGACTCTTAAGCGATCCAGTCATTGATGCAAGAGATGTCACCTATGCTTGGCTTAAGATCGATGAAGTGAAAAACACCTCAGGAAATTATTATGACCGTGATCATGATTATGTCGCCTACACCTTTTATTTAAAGAATGATGGGTTAGAAACCGTGGACTTGGTCTATTACCTGAGAATCACCTCAATCTACAACAACCTAGATAAATCCATTCGTGTGTTGATTATCGAGGATGATGAAGAAACAGTTTACAAAAGACCCGATGAAATCAGTCACAATCAGTACCCGGATGATTATCCAAGAACCACCCACTTTCTAACAGACCGTATGGTTGCACGAAAGAATATCACCAACTTCAGACCGAACCAAATCAAGAAGTTCTCGGTTCTCATCTGGATTGAAATCTATGATCCTGACACCACAGATGATATCTTAGGGGGCATGATCCGGATGGAAATGGTGTTCTCGGTCTTTGGAACAAGCGATTAGGTGATGATGATGAGTCGAAAGATTTACTTATCACTCCTATCACTGGTCATGGCAACGTTGCTCTTTGTTACCGTGAGCTATGCTTGGGCTTCTCTCTCTTTGATTAACAACGTGACAGGGTTAAACCTCTCAGCTACAGTCGGAGATGAACTTCAGCTATCGGTTGATGGTGTGAACTACTTCACTAAGCTTCCAGCTAGCGAGATTGAAAACATCTTTAACGAAGTCAGACTCAAAGATATTACAACCGTTAATGGCATTGATTTTTCAACTAATCCTTACAAAGGTGCTAGTGAACCCATCGCAAACAAGGATTACATCTCATTCGAACTTTGGATTCGCTCATCACGGCCTGAAAAGCACGTCTTCTTGTACAACAACATCAATGATCAAGTGAGTTATGAAAAGACAGACCAATTGGGCACCTTCGCCGTTTCAAAAGGAACCCTATGGGTTGCTAAACATTCCTTCTTCAACGGACCTACAACCAACGATTTGGTTAAAATGGGAACCCTAGGGAAGTATCATGCTAGTGAAGCGATTCGCATTTCAATCATCGAGCTCAACAATGATATGAATCCGATGGATGACAGGGAAGAAAGCGCATTAAGTCGCTTCATCTACGATCCTTCAGAAAATAAAGAGCGAGGTTTTGGAAAACTCTTTGGTTCCTATTCCTATTACTTCCAAATGGCAGGTTATTACATGCCCGTTCCGACCGAATTTCCCAAAACATCCTATCGTCTTTCTGAGATGGATCCAAGAAATCCTTATCAGGCAGCGGATAACGAATCCTTAATCGCAACCCTACAAGAAACAGAAGAGGTGGACGATAAAGGAAGACCCTATTATGTCAGTAAAATTCGGATCAACATCTGGTTAGAAGGATGGGATCCAGATGCATTTGATGCCATCACTGGCGATCGAATCAAAATCCAGTTGCAGTTCAAATCCGCCCACAAGGCACCAAAAATGGATTAACTTAACGAAGGTTAATTAAAATAGAAAAGGTTATTAATAAAAAGGAGATAAAAAAATGAATAAATTGGCTAGAAAATTAGTATTATCAGTTTTAACGGTTGTTCTAACAGTTATCGCGTTAGGAACAACAACATTCGCATGGTTTACCTTGACCAACCAAGCTGTTGTGCAACCCTTTAATGCCCAAGTTGTTGGAGATTCAGGGATTGAGTTCGCGTTAGATAACCCTCAAATAGCAAACCCACAAAACTTAACATGGGTTACCACTTTGTCACCAGCTGCAGTAACGAATTATATTGCTGACAAATACGCTAACACATTTAGATTTAATCATGTTACCACAGCAGATGGGCTAAATTTCTTTAACATCACCGAATCCGGCATGGTAGCAGTTCCTCAGTATTTTGCTGGAGATGGTACAGATCCAGCGGTTTATCCTGGTTACTTGGATATTAATCTTCATGTTAGATCCAATACCGTTAGCACCATCAAGTGGACTCAAGTCGTTATGAACTCTGACTTGATTACAGACTGGAATTCCGATGTTGCGTTTACCCACACAACAGGTGCAGTTGCTGTTGATGATGCTGTCTCAGTTAGAGCGGTTGATGCCATGAGAATAGCAGTTATTGGTAAAGTTGGAACTGAAGAAAACAATGTTGAAGTGTATGAGAATCCAGCTGAAGGAACCAACACAGTACTGACTCTAAGCAACGAAGATATGACCACTGGAACCTATTTTGCAGGCGCTGTCAGTTACTACTTTGCTAAGACAAACGCGTATCCAGGTAATGCGACTGCACAAAATGCAGATCCTTTGATTCCTGCACGTAGCGTAACTACAATTGCCACATTCACAGAGTTGGTTGAAGATGCCCTAAACGCTTTATCTGTGACTGTATTAGAATTGGATCCAGACACCTCTGCAGGAACAGTTTATTATGGAACCATGACCATTCGTGTGTGGTTAGAAGGTTGGGATGCTGAAGCATTCAACATTATCTTGGACCAATGGATCACTGTCGGATTAACCTTTGAAGGTATCGAATAATCGTTTAATTAGATTCTAGTCAGGCAGGTGTGCTGACAACAGTACACCTGCTATTCTCTGGAATACAATAGGGGTAATCATGAAAAAAAACAGACCCAAAAGAGTCATAGGCATTGCTGCTAATGTTTTATTCTATTCTGTTATTTTCACGCTCATTTTGTTTTCTATAGCGAACATGAGTTTGAAAAAAGACGATGATATTGCTAACCTGTTTGGAAGAGGGTTTGTTTCTGTTTTAACAGATTCAATGGCCGGATCCAAAAAAGATTCATTCACAAGCAAGGATTTGATTTTTGTAAAACTTCTTGACGATGAAAGTCGAATGAACCTCAAAGAAGGCGATATTGTCACCTATTATAGGCTAAACATTAGTACGATTCCTGGATCACCATCTGGATTCATTACACATAGAGTCATTCGTGTATTTGATTTAGGCAGTGAAAAATATGTTCAAACTCAAGGGGATGCACCAGGTGCGTTACCCGATAATCCCATTCATATTTCTGAAGTTATATCGATTTACACTGGACAACTTAAAGGCGTTGGAAATGCCATGAAGTATTTGCAAACACCCAATGGTTTTGCTTTATTTGTGATCATTCCTGTGGCTATTCTTTTGATTGTGCAAATTGTTCTTCTTACCCGCAATGTCTTTAGCATCAGCAACCAGAAGAATCAAGAAAAGCTTGAACTTGAAAAACAGGAAGCATTGAAAGCTTTAGAAGTTGAAAAAGAGAAAATCAGACAACAACTTCTAGAAGAAATCAAAAGCCAGAACAACCAGTAATCTATTCGTTTTATAAGGAGAGCATATGGTAGAGTTTGCTCGTTACTATATCACGCTCATTAGAGATTTCTTTATCAACATCGGTGAATTTTTCAAAACCATCTTTGAGGCTTTTGCCGGTTTATTTTTTAATGGGACCGTTGAATTTTTTGTCAACTTTATTGCTGCAAGTGCCAAATTCACTCTTCTCGATTGGGTCATGGCCTTTTTAGTTTTATCCATCAATTTTGCCTTCTTTGCTTTCTTATTTTTAAGAATTTATCAATTCTTAAGACGGTACATCAAGTTTGCAACCACTGAAATCGAAAAAGAAGAGCTTTTGGAAGAGATATCTTTCTTAAACCAAAAGACCGTTGAGTTGATTGATGAAAAGAACAAGATCTTAGCACTTAAAGTTTCCAATCTGGGTATCTCACCCAAAGGTGAGGATATGGGGGATTTCGACAAAACGGACGACGAAGAAGACAAAACACCCTCTCGTTTTGTCAAGTTAATTCAAGTTGATAAGGAATATCGCAACATCGTGACGGCTGTTCACATGAAACCTGAAGACATGATCAATTTAAACGACATGGTGAAACGGTTCATCAATTTTTCGGCATCAAAACTAGGCTTATTCTACGATAGAAAAATCATTTCTGCATTCTTTGCTGGAATGGCCTCTTCGAAAACCATGATTTTAGAAGGGATTTCAGGAACCGGTAAAACATCGCTTCCTTACGCCATGGGCAAGTTTTTTGGTAAAGATGCAGACATTGTCGCGGTTCAACCTTCATGGCGTGACCGTGCTGAAATGCTGGGGTACTTAAATGAATTTACCAAGCGGTTCAATGAAACCGACTTTCTTAAAGCCATTTATGAAACCACTTACCGCGATGACATTTGCTTAATCGTTTTAGATGAAATGAACTTAGCGCGTGTGGAATACTATTTTGCAGAGTTCTTATCCCTCTTAGAAATGCCAGATCATAACTCTTGGTTAGTGGATATCGTTCCTGATACCCAACCGAGCGATCCTAAAAATTTCAAAAACGGAAAAATCCTCTTGCCACAAAACGTTTGGTTTATTGGAACAGCGAATAAAGACGATTCCACGTTTACCATTACCGACAAAGTGTATGACCGGGCAACCCCCATCGAGATTAACGCCAAAGCTGCTTTCATTGACGCACCACAAACAAATGGAGTTACTGTGAGTTATGATTACATGCTTGACTTGTTCAACAAGGCCTTTCTTGATCACCCTCTTTCCTTACGGGCTCAAGAAAATTTAGAAAAACTGGATGTGTTCATCTCCCGGTACTTTAAAGTCACCTTTGGTAACCGGATCATGAAGCAAATCCGCATGTTTGTTCCTGTTTATGTGGCCTGCGGTGGAACAGAATATGAAGCATTGGACTACATGGTGGCACGTAAGATCTTTAGAAAATTTGAAACACTAAACCTTCCTTTTTTAAAAAATGAAATTGAAGAGTTATCCACCATGCTTGACCGACTATTCGGTAAAAATGTGTTCACAGAATGCCAAGGGTATTTAAACAATATTAAGAAGATGTTTTAGAGGATAAACGATGAGCCAAAATAACGACCTGATAACGCTTCATAAAAGTCTATCCAAAATGATGGCCGATCTTGAAAAGAAACATCCTTTTCCCGATCAGTTTTATCATCTTTTGTTATCTGGTCAGCTGCAGCTTCTCCAAAAATCCATCATCGAGATTAAAGAATTCCATGAAGACTGGATCGGCACGATTGAGTCTTATTTTCCTTCTTTAAACAAGATTACGAAAGATCCTAAATCGGGGCTTAAATACCTTCAAGAAGTTGAAGCGATTGAAAAAGCCAAGAAAGTCAATAGCGATTCGATTCGCCATCTTTCTGCAAACACCCATCTGATTAAAGAAGTGAAAGATAACAACGTTGTTCCAAAACGGATTTTGACCACCCAAGCGGAAATCAATTACGCGATCTATGAGAACCGTTTTATCAAAACATTAGTCGATCGTCTTTATCACTTCGTTGATAGTCGCTATCAACTGGTGAAAACCAACATCGAGTCGTTTCATAATCGCATTTTTGAGTTAGAATCCTTGTTTAAAATCGATCACATTGAAGTCGACATGAACATCCAACTTAAACTTAAAGAAACGCTTCATGATCAGGTTCAAGCGGTAGAAAACAAAAAACTTTTAGACCGAATTGAGTTTTTAATGAAGCAAATTGGTGGCATTTTAGCCTCTCCTTTTATGCAAGATTTAAAAGAAGCAAAACCCGTCACCCCACCCATCATGCAAACCTCTATTTTACTTAAGAATATTGACTATAAAAATTGTTACACGTTATGGCTCTATTTGGATAAATACAATGTCTTAAACTTTGATGTTGATGTGACTGAAAAGAACTTGACCCTAGACCAAATGTTTCTCAAAAACATTTATCAAAGTACACTCTTTCTTTTCACCAATATCGTGGGAAACCAAGAGGATCTAAAGAAGCATTATGCTTACTTAAATCAAAAAGAGTTCAAAAAGAAAAGTCCTGAAATCATCACACGGACGATGGACGAATTGTTGACCTCACGCTCACCCATTGAACTTGAAGACACTCAAATCAATCAATACTTTTTGGATAAAAACAAAGAAGTATTTCAAGAGCGATTAGAACTGGCTCAAGCTTCAGGCAAAAGCTACGACCAATCCCTTAAACAAGTCTTAAAAGATATGCTCGCTATCTCCAATGCGCTTTATCAAAACTATTTTGAGCTCGAGTCCATGGACGAAGATCGAATTTTTGAGCGTTTAATCGCTGAAAACATTGAGCAGCAAATCGAAAAAACAAAAGAAAAGATTAAAATTTCAAGAATCATTCGTGAAGTCAAAGAAATCGATTATAATCAGTCGATTCGAATGGAAAAGCGGTTTATCAAAGATCTTGAGCAACTTGAGAGACACTACGTCAAAGTGTTAAAGAAACGGGCCGTCGATCAAGCAGAAAAAGAACGACTAGAAGAACAAATCCGTATTGAGCGAAAACATTTTGAAGCGAATCAAAAAGAGTTGAACGAGCATCTTGAGAAAGTGAAGAACGAAAAAGATCAGTTGGCGGCTGAAACACGGGCCATTCAAGAACAGCTCAAAGCGGATGTTGAACGCATGCGTGCTGAAGAAAAAGCGTTAATTGAAAGCGAAAAAGAAAAAGCCCTTCTCATTTATCAAAAACAACAAGAAAAAATAAAAAAACAACAAGAAGTAGAAAAGAAGAAGTTGCAGCAACAGCTTAAAAAAGAACGTCAAAAACAACAAGAAAAACAGAGAGCCGAAAAGAAAAAGCAACAGCAAGCGTCACGTCTGCGGATTGAAAAAGAAAGAGCCAAAATCAAGGCATCACTAGAAAAACGGTTAGAAAAACTAAAGGGGGATTAACATGAAGCGTCTGAGAAAGGCACTATCTTATAGCATCGCGGGCATTTCATTGTTTATTTTCATTGTTTCAATCCTCATTATGATTGTTGGCATTCGAGCGATCAAACAAAACGAACTCCTTTATCTCTTTAATTACTCATTTTCAGTGGTTGCAGATACCAAATCCATGGAAGGAAACCTAAAAGATTCTTTAGATGGCTATGATGTTGCGATTATCCGCAAAGCATCGTATGATGAAATCAAAATCGGAGATATTATTGTTTTTAACAACCGTTCGGATGGCCGATTAGTCATTCACCGTGTCGTTGGGGAACATCCCTTAGGAGGGTTTGAAACCAAAGGAGATGCCAATCAAAACGTTGACCCCCATCCCGTGACCAAGGAAAACTTCCAAGGAATCTATCATGCAAAGATCACGTTTCTAAAGCCGATTGCTAGACTGGCAACCGAATCGAGATCCGCCATCTTTGGCCTTATCGCTTTGGTCTTGCTCATTCTCTTAATCAGTGAAATGATTAACATTTTTAAAGAAATCCATAAGCAAAAACTGGCACAAATGAAGCTTGAGCATGACCAGGAAATAGAACGAATCAGACAACTGGAAATCGATTTGATTCAAGAAGACGTATCAATAAAAAAAAGTTCGAGCAATCCCAGCGATTCCATTGACTAATGCTTGAAACTGAGGTATAATAAAGGTACAATTATATATGTAATATATAACTGTTGGCAAAACTAGAGAAATCTAGTGACGCAAAGCTATAGGGCCTGACTAAGGTAGCCAGTTGCATCTCCAAGGAGATCGACTGGCTTTTTATGTTTTAGAAAGGAGGCTGAACGATGAAGACACTTCCATCAACACTGCTCATGTTCATCGCATCTTTGATGCTGTTTTTTGCTGTTGTTTATGCGTGGTTTACCATAACCGATGTCAACGTCATTCAACCCCTTTCACAAGGAATAATTGAACGCGATGTTCAAATGGATATTCTCTATGGAATGAACGGTGGAGGGTATGAATCCTTTGATGAACCCGCCCAAATTAACGCTTTTTTAAATGGCATGATGCCTGGCGATCGTTTAGATATCCAAGTGATCATCCAAAACAATAACCCCATTGGAACACCAGACATCCTTCTTTTCATTAAATTGATGAACATTCGTGCCAGTTTTTCGGAATCGGAATACGATTTGACGGATTTCTTTTTCCTCTTGGAAAGAGAAATCACACTCACATGGTATGATAGTGATGAGGACTATCAAGAAAACCTGCCTAGTCTGATTCAAGTTTTGACATTAAATACTTTGGATGATTCCGAAATTGTGGTTTTAGGAAAACCGCTTTATGAATCACGTTTAAGCAATTTGTTCCATCAAAATACTCAAGATGTCATTGAAAACGACATTCATATTTTAAACACCCAACTTGCAACGGGTAAGATTTTGGTGATTACGTTTTCAATTGGACTTGATCCTTATACACCAGGAACCGTATGGGGGTTGCAGCACGGCAGCCTCTTCATAGACGGTTTATACGCCAGTTTTGCTGAATGATGCAAAGTGAGGTGCGTCATTGATGTTAACCAGAAAGTACCGCTTGATGGTCATGGCAACTTTAATGGTTCTGACACTCTCGATTGCTGCTGTTAGTTATGCGTGGTTTGTCTTAATCAATCGGACAGATTCGTTTACCGCCACCGCAGCCAAGATTGATGTCAGTTATGAGATTTACTTAGACGGACAGTCCATTAAGCCGTCTTTTTATGTTATTCAATCCGAACAATCAACCATTAAATCCGGCGTTTATTCGATTAATGTATCGGATTTGACAGCCGATAATTACATTGAACGGTTACGCATTGATATCCTTGTCAAAAGCACCGTAGATACATACCTTCGGGTCGCTATTGTGGACTCCTTGACGTTAGCAACCTTAGACTTCCAAGGAAATAGAGGGGAAGTAGCGATTGTTGACCAACCGATTAATTATGCAACATCCCGCTCTTGGCTCGTTAATGGGGTCTTTTTCAGTAGCATTTTAGAAGCGGAGGCGGCACTCGGAGAACTGACTTCCGAAGACGAAGTCATTATGGTGCCCCATTGGTTTGATTACTCAAAAACCGATGGATACTACTATTACCCAGAAAAAATTGTTCGAACGCCTCAGATGACGACACTCACCATTCCCTTTATTGAAGCCTATGATGGGATGGTCTTTCGAGCCAAACCTTTGGGATATCAGTTGCAATTCGCTATTTTAGTTGAAGGCATTCAAGCGAACCACTACGCGCCAATTTATAACTGGAGAATGGCACAGCCCCCTTGGAGCATGACGCCTTATTGGCCAATGGAGGTGAACTGGTAATGAGAAACATGATTAAAAAGATTTGGGTTTTGATGCTCATTTCCTTGTTTGCATTTGGCTTTGTTTCAACCGGAAACCGTCACGCGTTAATTGGGCAACCGTTGGATTATTTCAATCACTTCGATGATCACCGGTTTCAAGAAATGCCAGATCTTGTGATTCCTGACGAAACCTATATGAACTATACCACGTTTAGAACCAGCGTCGGAAACACATCAACCAATATATTAGCCATTAATCCTGACACGTGGGGGAAAATCATCCGTATCGATACCGCGGAAGAACTCTACCGTTTTTCGGTTGATGTCAGCTACAATTTAAAATACACACCATTTGAAACAAAACTTTCCAGTCAAGCCATTTCAAGGCTTTTGAGCCTGCATTATGTATTAGGAAATGACATTGACTATTCGATTATGAAATCGAAGCAGTTTAACCCCATTGGTTATGACTTTATCATGAATGGCGTCCATCATGTGAACTATTTCACTGGGATTTTTGATGGACAAGGGTTTGAGATAACCAACCTCTATTTTTCAGGATTTGAACAATTAATTGAAATACTTTATGAAGGCACCGATATCGAGACTGAAATAGCCTACACCGCTTATTACACCATGTTTGCTTATAATAACGGTGTCATTCGCAATTTTGGATTAATTAATCCGACTTATGAGTTTTATTATGAAAGTACAGAGTTAAACAAAGCCGCTTATTTAGTGGGTAAAAACGATACCGATGGTCATGTTCACCATGTGTATGCGATTGATACAAGAACCGCTTTAGTCGGTGGAATTCGGATGCTAGTCACCACCGGTCAAGCATCAGGTGTCATGTTTGAAAACCATGGGACGTTTCATGATGCCTATTTCGCAGGACGTGTGGTCATTAACGGTTCGTTTGGATCCCGTTTTCAAGCCCAACCCGTTCTCTTTAGCAATCACGCAAGTGGCACCATTGAAGGATTAGCGTTCGATGATACGCTGTATCAAGAAGTGGTGACGGTTGGAGGAAGTTCCTATACGATTCAGACGCCTAACACGTTAGCAACCAGCATGACCACTCAAGCGCTTCGATCCTCGAACACCGTATTGGGAAGTGGTTGGTATTTTTATCCTGCACAAAATCAGCCCATCGCTAAATACCCAACGGTAATGGGGCTTCAACTTTCAACAACCCCCATCAGTATTTCTTTATCGTCTGATCCGACCGATCAAGTCACTTTAACCAGTCATATGGTCATTGAAAACGCTTTGGATCTCATTGCGTTTTCCAAAATCTTAAACTATAACCGACAAGTTGGAGCGACCCCTTTTCGCGAGTTAAATTATGTGATCCATCAATCCATTGACATGAGCATGGTTGCACCCAATGCCTATGTCACTCCGTCTGTTGAGTTTTCTGGCGTGTTTGCGGGTGTTCATTCATCCATTTACATTAAGGGACTCAATATTAAAAATGGAGACGGTCAATTAACCTATAATGCGGGCCTTATTAACACGTTGACAGGCTCTGTTTTGAACTTGATTTTCTATGAAGCCACCCTTTTGATGACCGAAACCGATCTTTATGCAGGAGTTCCCAATTATGTTGGACTGATTGCGGGTCAAATGCGTTCCGGTACGATACGAAACGTGCTAGCAGATGTTCAGATCAACTTGGGATCAAAAACGTTAGGCGAGTTTTATGTGGGAGGTTTAGTCGGAGAAGCAACCGGATGGATTGAATCCGTCTATGTCGAAGGTCTCTTAGAGAGCAATCAAGATCATGTGTATAATACAGGAATATTAATCAAAGCTGAATACCATATAGGGGGATTGGTGGGTGCATCAGGCACTGAAGCCCCACTGACCTTAATTGATGGCTTTAACCAAATGGACCTCCGGGGTCCTGGAACAACCTCGACCCAAATGACGGTTTCCTCGGGTCCAGTTGTTTACATGGGAGGCATTATTGGCAAGGTAACCAATCAAGCCAATGCGGTCCATACCTTAGGACTCCTAACCAATCATGGGCAATTAGACGTGCATTTCTTAAGATCCCAGCATGCAACCACGTGGTATGCAGGGGGCATCGTTGGATTAAGCGGTGGGATTGCGTATCAAATCAACCAGTACTCAGGGAAACTGAGAAACTTTGGTGTCATCGATGTCATGAACCGTGGAACCAATCAGGTGGTGGCATCGGGGATCTTGGTTTCTAATCATACCCAACCGACAGAATTTGTCCACCTTTACAATCAATCCTCAGGAACACTTCGTTATTTTACACCTTCTCCACAAACGGGAACATTTCAAAACATCAGTTACACCACGCTCGTTTATAACCTTGGTCAAGGATTGACGTTATCACAATCCAAAAATGAGGCTGATTTCGAATTAATCGAATCGTTTAACTTTTCTGGACTCTACCATAGCACGCAAAATGCCTTGTCCTTGTTGCGGTTTGTTGAAAATAGGGGGAGCATTCTTTTAAGAAATCGCACATTGACTCAAACCGTTAATCTAGCAGGGATCACGTTATCCACCAACGTGGATTATTTAAATGTGACCTATCAAGGACAGATTGAAGCCATCAATCTTGTCATGGAAACCAATACCACCACCAACAAAGAACTGTTTGTTGCTGGTATCACACACACATTGACCCAGTCAAGATCCATTCAAAACAGCATCGTGAATGGCTCCATCACCGTAGGTGGCATCAGCACGAACTTAGTTAATCGAACGCCACGAAACAACATCTATATTGGCGGCTTTGTCATTTATAACAACTCAGGAAACATGGATCCAAACGGAACTACTTTGATGCCTAAAGCCACAATGGGGATTTTGAATTCCATTAATAATGCCGATATTACATCAACCTATAGTCCCAGTGTATTTGGGATTTTAGGGCATGCCAATGTTTATGCCGGTGGGATTGCAGCGTTTAATGATGGCGATATTCAAGATTCTGTTAACTTCGGTGATCTCCGTTTTGAAAACAGAAGCAACGTCGATACGACCAATGTGACTTTTAACCTAGCAGCAACAGCCGGTGGTTCCAGTACAAAATACCGATACGGTGTGGTTTTAGGAGGCATCGCAAGTAGCGTACTTTCTCAAAAATCTCGAATCTATGACTCGGCTAATAATGGAACCATCATTGCGTTATCGAGAAACTTCGCTCGAGCTGGTGGTATTTTAGGCATTGCCATTTTCTTAGAGTTGCAAACGGGAAATGCGCCTACTATTTACACCTCTGCAACCAACGCCAATATTCAAGCATCCATTCTTTCAAACTGCATCAATTATGGGAATGTATCTGCTTTGACGGTCTCTATTTCAGAATACAGCAGTGGAAACACGAATCAAAGTTTGTACCATGGGACTTATAACCATATTTTCCGTTTTGATATTACCCAACCGGTCATCGTTTCAGGGTATCAAAACAGTTTCTATTCAACCGTGAGCAATAACGCACCGACCATTTCAACACGAACATCCACTCAGGAAAGACCGGGCATTCACGCATCAGCTGGAGGTGTCATTGGTTACGGACTATCGGTAATGCGCCGGATGATGAATCACGGCGAAATCAGCTCTACCGATGTCGCTGGAGGCGTCGTTGGAGCCACAGTGGTATTCTTAACTGAGTATGTCAAGATTGATACGGCCGTTAATTATGGTCGGGTTCGAGCCTTTAATCGAGGAACCAACAACGCTCAATTTTCAGCTGTTGACATCATGGATTATGAAACCATTCGCGATTATTTTTATCCTGTTGACTCAACCTTCATTTTCCCAAATACACGTTCAGACATTCGTTTGTTTCCTGAAGATAAACGTGGATTTGGTGGAATTTTTGGTCGTCTTCAACGGGCCGCTAATCAAATCATGTATGGAAATAACGATAACAATTCAACGTTTAATTTTATTGTTAATATGGATCCAAACGTGGATTTGATTGGTCGATTAGATCAGGTTTATAATTATTTCAGTTCTCTTCACTTCTTTGATTTTAGAAATGCCACCTATTACAGTGCTCGTAAAAATGATACCACCCAAGCGGTGTTCACTGGAATCTCTTATTTTTATGACAACTCGAGTACTGTTGGAAACAGTCTTTTCGCGACAAGAACCAATGCTAATATTCAAATCACCTCACAAAAATACGAGTACCAATACGATAGTCAATCGGGCCAATGGATGCGGACTACCTATCAACGGACCATGAGCCGAACTGAAATCGTTCTTTACGGTAGACGCTATACTAAAGTCGGCCGTGAGACCGCTCCTTTTGTCAATTACCAAAGCGAAGTGATCTCTAGGAGTACTGGACCAGCTCATAATTCTACGGGGTGGACCGCCTTAGCAGGCTCAACTGTTCCTGCTGGAACTTTAAACGAGTACAAGTACTTGCATCAACTTCCTTACTATAATCAAGTTTGGGATTTGGAAGAAACCAAAGTAACCATCAGTTCGACAACGACTCAGGTTCCTAATGGCTATTATCTATGGGCCACCACACTTCCGGTCCCCGTCATTACCGAAGACCCAATGGATGCGTTTGGTGAGTTTACGTACGGCCCCACGTTCCCCATGATTACCGATCCTACCCTTCAAGATTTCATCTATTATGCTGAAAACGGAAACTTATCCAACACCTTTATTAACGCTAGACCTTATGGGATGTATGTGTTATCGACGTCCTCTGGAAGTACATTTGGTGCAAACCTTCCCAGAAACTTAGTCTTTGATCGTTTGTTGCCGCTGGCACCTTCGGAATCAGGGGGTCTTCCGAGTCATTCGGTTGATTACGTGAATGCGCCTCGGATGAGCGTAAACGATAATCCGGATTATCAAGATTTGCTCGCCAACTATGCGAAGATGTTTCAGACCCAATTTTCCGATAAATCACAACTCTTAGACAGTCAACCAACCATCGCACTCCATGAAATCGAGGGGTCAAAGACGAAACTCTTAAATCCAACCCTCCTTCAACCGACTGGATCAAGCAACTTAGGCACTTTGACCTTTAACCTTCATTTAGGAAATGTCGATTTGTCCTCTGGGGGTATCATCACCTTGGATTACGAAATGATACAAGCGATGCTTCCAGATAATGCCATTTTAGCGAAAACGATTGAGGCGTTTTACGGATTGCCTTATGGCAGCGATGTTTCAGCGTATGTGGCTTCTTACCGAGCGCTTCTGGCTCAATATGCAGACCCAACGATACCCGATGATCAAAAACCCGATTTAAAGCCTGAACTGACCTTGCAGGTGAACGCCAGCAATCCACAATCCGGAATATTTAACATTGGTTATGTTACCTCGTATAGTCAACTCAGCTACAACATCACCGCATTCTTAACCGATGATTACACGACCGATTATTTGATTCGAATCAATGTCACCTATGACCCTAACTTTACCAAACCCTTTCTTTATCGCTACCGGGTGGATGGAGGAAGCCTTCTTACCCCACCTTCAGGGACCCATATTAGTCAGACAGTTACCAATACGCTTGAGTTTAATTTCAGAAATCCACAACAAGTGCTGCCTCATGGAACAGATTTCTTGAGTTTAGGATCAGATGTTGCTGATAATGTAGAGCTTCATTATTTTGATCCCATCACCAATGACTATGTCATGGTCGATTATAGCGATTATCAAATCACCGCAACACCGGTTCAAAACGCAACGAACTTCCCCTTTACCTTTACCTTAATTCTTAATCCGCAATTAAGAGGCGGTCTTTACCGGGTGGGTTACCGCATGTTACCCTATGAGGCCATCAAAGAGGGGTACACGTTTAATAAAGCAGCATCGACGTTAAGAGCCGTAACCGAACTTGAACATTACTCATCGGGTAAAATCAATCCGGTTTCTACCTCCATTCAATCATGGGTCAACTTTGGTTATGATTTTGATTTTTCGAGTACTCTGCCTATGACAACCGAAATTCCCAATCAAAAGCCTTATTTGGATGCTGTTATTAGTTATCATTTGCCCTTCTTAAACTATCTGAAGATATCGTCTTTTGCTACGATTACCAATGTGGCGATAAACAACACAACCTTCACGGCCCAAGGGTATCGCATCTATAACATCTCCTATAGCGTTCGTTCTGAATCGGGTTTAACGACCGTATACACCCACCAAATCACAGAACGACCCATTGCTATTACCGACGTATTTAGAAACAACAATAAGGTAGTGATGAACGCATCCAATCCCGTTTTGATTTCGAGAGAAGCCCTTTCAACCACGGTTTCTATCAACTATGCAGTAGACCGTAACTATTCAAGCGAGATCTATAATTTGATTGATGACAATCCCAATCGCTATTTTGCGATTACTCCCTTTGTCGAAGGTGTTCTTTTTTCAGTGACCGATAATTCACTTGTTTTTACCATTGATTATGAAGTGGATGCTGGCGATTATGAGTTTAACGTGTATTATGTTCGACCCGGTGATCCTCAGATTGACCTCGGAAAAGTATACATTCGAAAGCTGCAAGGAACTAATGCGTATCTATTTGACATCTCATTTGCCGAATTGGCCACTGAAACCAATTACCCATTGATGTATGTTTCCAATGCCAGCGGTGTACCCATTTCAAGCAGTTTTCAACCGACCGTTTATTATGCTGGAATCGATTACGATGGAGCAAACTTAAATGGCATCACCCAGTTTAGAATTGATGGGCAAGTTTCAAACATCCCTCTCAATAATTATTTACCGCTCTTTTTGAATCATTTACCAGCAGGAGCCACGATTGCTCGAAAAATCGATAGTTCAACATGGACTCAAGAAATCAGTGGACCCGATGACCCTAACCTCGGGGTTTTAGCGGCTGATTTTAGTGCGGGGTTTGATGAAAACGAAGATGTCATTGTGACCTATCGTGTGACATCAGAAAACGGTTTAAGTCAAGTCTATTACCATATTACCGTCACCGATATCACCTATAACGTTTCCTTAATCTTTGATGTCATCTATGAAGGCAATGCCTTAATGCCGAATTTGGATGGGCTTGTGGTGGTCATCAATGTGAGAAACATGAAAACCAATCTTCCTGTGGGTGACGTACCGGTCGAAACATTCCCCGCGTTTAACCGAATCGATGAATACCGAAACTCAACCAATTTAATGTATGTTCTTAATCACGACAATTATCAATTCCGTTTTGGACGTAATTTAAGTGGGTTCTTCAGTTTCAACATTAAAGTGCTCGATCCAAACAACTATAAATACGATTTCAAAATTGAACTGGATGGCACGTTTGAACTTCCCAATGTGAGTGACTACGATGATTCAACCAACGATTCAGGCAAATATTACTACATCAACAGCAGCACCAGAAACCGAACCAGAAGTTTTGTATTAACCATCTTTAATGCACAAACACCTGAAAGAGAGTATGGCTTTACGGACAAGGACGCTTCTTGGGGACCCACCGATTACCATTTCGGGTTCATGAATCTTAATCAAATTTTTGTCGAAGGTGGTAGTGCTGTTGGTCCCCAATTTACCCAATCAGATGGGGCGATATCATCAGCAGGAGGAACACTCTATGTTCCAAACTTACGCACGTATTACACCATCGAGACACGTGCGCAAATCGTAACCCCAGGGACTGGCGGTGGGTTTGGTATATTCTTTGATTCAGCTGTGACTAACTTAAATGCCGTTTCGGATACTGGTTTTGTTCTTCAATTTGACCGAGCGTATGCAACAGGTGAAATCACCATCAGACCACGTTCAAATGGGTCTGAACTTTCTCCCGTATTCCGGTTTCCTGTTGGATTTGATAGTTCAGGAAACTTTGTGACAAGCGGTGGAACCAAAGACAACACCAATCCTTGGTGGACAGAAGTGCATGATATCAGGATTGTAATCGCTAGACATACCCATGTAACCAACAATAAATCGATTTCGGTTTATGTGGATGGCGTATTCCTTTTCACTTATTATTATCAAAGCAGCAACATGGGATCTCAAACAAACTCAAGTTACACCGGGTTTAGAACATGGGGTGGCGTTCGCACTGAGTTTTATTACTTACGCATCACCTAACAACGAATGGGGTTATTCCATCGACTCAGTCGATTGAACAAGTATCAAATACGCGTACGATAGAGTTGTTTAAAGACTTTTTCATCCCCGAATATTATTCCTTTAGAATGAGATTCCTCTCTTGGATCTTGAAATACATAGTCAATCAAATGTAATAAAAAAGATGCGAGTAGTTTTTGACTACTAACATCTTTTTCGATTATCATAGCTTATGGGCTAGATCTTAAATCAACCAGCCAACAACAAGAAAAACTAAGGCCATGATCAGAAGCAGGATATTAAAGGCCTTTTTCCCCATTTTCTTAATCAAGAGTCTTGATTTAGGGTTGTTGTAGAGAAAGGGAAATGAAAAAAGCATACCAATGAGCAAGAATGCTCCATAGACCATTAAAAAGACTTTCAAATAAATCATCAATAGACCCTCCTTTAGGTGATGATGCGTTTCATGTAAAGTTTGAAAAGCAAACCGAAAATGACAACATGGGTGATAAGACCAACGAGAAAGTAGACCCAGTCGTATCCAAGGAAATAATCGAGTGGAAGAAGTTCCATGGAAATGATTCGAGCTGACCAAAAACCAGGAATCCATCCCAAGCCGAGTTCAGTCCAATTGGTTAAAAATAACGACGCAATTGGAATCATGAGCAAAAGCCCTGACAGTTTCATGTAGACAAACCCTTCAACCTTATTGGTTGCAAAACAATTGATCAAAACGGCAATTAAAGGCCCTTGCATAGGGGCTAAAATCAAAATCATAAGAAACCGAGTTAGGCTGATACTGGGCAAAACATTCGTGGAAACAATAAGTAAAAAAGTAAAGAGAATGCTCATTAAGTAACATATAAGGAGTTTGATTAATACATAGTGTCTAACGGAGATTGGGGTAATCCTCAAACTGAGAAGCACGTTATCATCTTGATCATCTAACAACGTAAACCCTGTGATAGCGCCATACATAAACCCCATGAGCAAGATAAACACTAAAATAACAATCTGACTCGCTAAATCTTGGTTGAGCGAACGAAGATAAGGAATCAATAAGAGACTAATCCCAATCATCATAAACGGATAAAAGACTAAAAACAAGTACATCCGATCTCTAGGAATGCTTTTAAGTTCTCGAATCAATACACGTTTAAACATGGTTACACCCCACTTTGCTTGACGGCATAGTCTTTAAATTTAGGGTAGACATAAAACCGATATCCAAAAAATAGAAGACTAATCATCATAAGAATTGCGACCGCTGAGTAAAGGGTAAAACTTTGATTGAAACCGAGTTTGATGATTTCTAACGAAGACTGTGTCGGTGATAGAAGCAAAATATACTGCCAAAAGTCTTTAGTAAACGCCACATTCAGTTCCCTTAAGACAGGCGGAATGGAAAACAAAAACATGTAAAGCATCGCATGAACAAGCATGGACGTAAAGTCCTTAGAATGAAAGGAAAAGACAAACCCTAACATGGAATGAAAAAAGATAATCAGACAAAGGGCAAAAACCATAAAGGGCCAATGAACAGATACGTCTTTCATGACAAAGAAAATTAAGACAATTAAAAGCGATGAAAACGCATTTTGAAGGGTGTTCGCAGTGACTTTGGATAAGATCATGTCACGGGTCTTAACAGGCGTAACTAAAAGGGTGGATAAGGTTGATTCTGTTTTCTCAAAAAACATCACGGCTCCAATGAACACGATGGATAGCATGGTTGCATCCACAATGAGCACCATCGGTATTAATTGGGTTAATAAAGCCATATCTTGGATAAAATAAAGCAATAAAAACCAGATAACAGCCACCACAAAACTCATTGTCGTGACGTGATATTTATTCAAGCGATTGAGTTCGCCTTTGGTTAAAAGAAGGAACTTATTCATGATGAAGACCTACGCCAGTGACATGGATGAAAATGTCTTCAAGAGTGGTTTCGCCGCTATGGATGGTCTCAATGGACTTGGTTTTTAATAGATTCAAGAAGGCCGCATTTTCGCCAATTTTATCCATAGGAAATTCTTCAATTACTGTGTGATGATTTTCTTGATATTCGACTTTAAGGGTTCGCTTTCCGTACTTAAGCTTTAAGTTTCTAGGGGTGTCCATTTCAATGATTTTTCCATCAACAATGAAAGCCACTCGGTCACACAGCTGATCGATGTCACTCATAATGTGTGAGGTAATAAACACCGTTCCACCTTGACTTTTGTACTCTTTAATCATCTCTTTTAAAATGGATGCGTTTTTAGGATCCAAACCATTGGTGGGCTCATCTAAGAAGAGCATATCCGGTTGATTGAGCATGGCTCTGACGAAATTTAGACGAATCTTCATGCCTTTGGAGTACTCTGAGACCATTTTATCTTTATCGTCCCAAAGGCCCACCCGTTTCATGAGGGCTTCAATGTCTGCTTTTTTCTTATAAAGCCGCATGAAAAAATCCATGTTCTCCATCGCAGTGAGTTTAGAAAAGTGAATGGGCATTTCGAAACTCACTCCAATCGACTCAAAAAATGATTCATTCATGGTGCCAATGTCTTGACCTTGATACGTAATGTGTCCTTGATACTGGCTCAACAGTTTAATCAAAATCTTCTGGGTTGTGCTTTTTCCTGCACCAGAAGGTCCCAAAAAACCGAAGATTTCACCTCTGGCAATTTCAAATGACAACCCATTGATGGTGGCTTCTTTGTTTTTGGGGTACGTAAAATGCAAATTCTCAACTTTAAACATGGGGTTCAATTCCTTTCTTTAAGATGTCAACCATTTGTCTAACGGCTTTTTCTAAGTTATTAAATAGATCATTGTTTTGATCAACATAATCTATCGAAAGCCGGGTTAATGTTTCTAAGAGCATTTTCGCTAAGAGTGTCGGATCAATTTCTGGACGTATGGTTCCTTTTTTTTGATCAGATTCAATCATGGATTGAAATAGACTAATCGCCATGTCATTACCCTTTCGGATGTAGTCATTGGTTTTATAATAGTCAGAAACCACCATTTTTTGACCAACGGCCATTAATCTAGGGTGATCTTTCGCAAACTGAATCCCAAGCATGTACAGTTCTAAAAAACGATCGAGAAAAGGGGAATCCTCGTTTCTTGATAAGAGAGGTTCCATGTAAGCCATTTTAAGTTTAGCGATATAGTGATACATGAACTCAAACAAATCGGCCGTTCCACTGAAATATTGATAAAAGCTCCCTCTTGGAATGTTCGCTTGTCTAACGATATTTGAGATGGTGATGTGCTCATAGGAATGCAGAGCCATCTCATCAATAATGGCATCAATGATTCGCATTTGCTTGTCTTTTTTTAATCGATAAAACGTGTCAAAAGGCATTTTTCCTCCATATGACAAGGTTGTCATAATTTGATTATACGCTGATTTTGGTCATGTGTCAATAAAAAAAGAGAAGCTAGGCTCCTCTTGTAGGTGATGGGGGTTTTCTTTGATCTTACTTTTGATCTTTGCAGCACCCGTCATGGTGGGGCTGATGGTCATGATGATGGTCGCCTTGGCAGCATTCGTGTTGTTCAGAATCATGCCCATGGCAACATTCGTGGGTGTCTTGATCCATAAGGCGCCGTGTTACATGGACCTTATAGAGGTGTTCTTCAATTTTGAAAATTTCGACATTTTCAACGCTTGTGAGTTGATTGACAAACGCAATCATCTCGTTCTTGTCGGTAAACAACTTAATCTCGTGGGTAAACTTGCGGTGCGGTCTACGGTGTTGATGTTCTTTCATGTTATTCTCCATCTCTTCTTTATTTTTTTTGGATGAGGACGGTGACTCATCCAGCTCTCTCACTCACCTACACCATCACTATAGAAGAAATCCGTTAGTTTGTCAATCTTTATTGAGATTAACTTTGCATTTACCATGTTGAATTTCACGCATGACCCATAGGAGACCCGCGAGAATCAAAACAAACGATAAAAGTTTATAAGGAAGCCCTGCCAGTGGCAAAGCAATCACCGAAAAGGTGATGCCGATTATCGAAAGAAACGCAATCACACAGGATGTGCATCCATAGGTGAAAATGCCAAACAAAACAGAAAAGAAACCTAGACTGCTACCAACGCCTTCTTTGCCTTTTAAGTTCACCATTGCTGTGGATAAGTTCATCATGAGTGCGGATAGCACAGACATGATCACATTTAAAAAGATATTGACGATAACCAAAAAAAGTCCAAACTGTTCTTGCATCATGGGATAGGACATGTTTAATCGATCAAGCATAAAAAAGATGATCAGAAAGAGCGCCAAAAAGATAAGGCCTTGGATCATGTATTTTTTGGTTAACTGAAGAGAAAATGCGCTTTGTAACATGAGGGTTCACTCCTTTTCTACTAACACTATACCATAAATGGGGGTTAAAAGAAGACGGATGTGCTTGTTAAAAAGCCTTGTCTTATTTTCTTAGAAAATAGAAATCAATTTTGAAAGGTTGACATTTAGTTCAAAATCTATATAATATATGTGTTATAGTTTATTATTGTTGAACTTTGGGTTTAATCACATTAAACACATTGGGCCATTTGCCCCATTGAAAGACACTTTGAGTAAACAAAGGAGACTGTCATGGCAGCGTTGATTGAGTTAAAGGACATTACCAAAGAATTTAGAGGACAAGTTGTGTTACGGGGAATCGATTTAACGATTGATCGAAATGAATTTGTTACTTTGCTAGGACCCTCTGGATGCGGAAAAACCACCACCCTAAAGATTATCGGGGGTTTTATTGATCCCTCCGCAGGAGAAGTGCTTTTTGATGGCAAAGACATTCTCAATACTCCGGCGCACAAAAGACCGACCAACACCGTGTTTCAACGCTACGCACTTTTTCCTCATTTGGATGTCTTTGAAAATGTTGCTTTCGGGCTTCGTGTGAAAAACGATTCGCTTTCCAATCTAACAAAAATCCGGATGCTTCAAGATGATTATCAAGAAAAAATCAAGCAGGCTAACGATAAATCGGAAGTTTCACAGCTCAAAAAAGCACTCAAAGAAGAAATCCGTATCATTCGAGATCCCAATATCTTAAAAAGACAAGAAATCCGCAAACTAAAACAACAACTCAAACAACCGAATCAACATCACGAGGCCATATTAGAGGCCATCGAGTCCATCAAAGCGAGTTTTGAGACCGCTAAAACACGCGAAATTGAGATTGAGCAAAAAGTCAAGAAATATCTAAAAATGGTCGGTCTAGAAGGATTTGAAAACAGGTCGGTTCATAAACTATCGGGTGGTCAACAACAACGGGTAGCGATCGCAAGAGCATTAATCAATGAACCGATGGTGTTGTTGTTAGATGAACCGCTTGCCGCACTGGATTTAAAACTGAGACAAGAAATGCAATATGAGTTAAAGGAAATTCAGCGTAATTCAGGAATTACCTTTATCTTTGTGACCCATGACCAAGAAGAAGCCTTGACCATGAGCGATAAAATCGTGGTCATGAACCATGGGGAAATCTATCAAATCGGAACACCTGAAGACATTTATAATGAGCCGGCTAACCGATTTGTCGCCAAGTTCATTGGAGAATCCAATATTATTGATGGCGTCATGAAAGACGACTATCTCGTCTCTTTTGACGGAAAAGACTATGTTTGTGTGGATAAAGGGTTTGCTCGAAACGAAAAAGTGGATATCGTAATCCGCCCAGAAGACATCGATATTGTTCCAAAAGGAACAGGTCTATTAACCGGTCAGGTCGATTCGGTTGCGTTTAAAGGTGTGCATTATGAGATCGATGTGAAAACCGAACATCGAACCTACACGATTCACACGACGGATTACTCTAAATTTGGGGATACGGTTGACATCGCATTCAACCCCGAAGACATTCACGTGATGGAGGTCTGGTAATGCAAAAGTCTCAGATCTATCTTTCCAAAACCAAGAAACCTGGGAAGAAGTGGTCAACCGTTCATATCCTAGGAATCCCGTATTATGTCATGATTTTGCTTTTGATTATTATTCCGATTATCATGATGCTTCTTTACTCCTTTCAAACAGATCAACCACAAGGCATCTTTGTGATCAGTTTCACCATGAAGCATTATCATCGTTTCCTTTCAGAGCCCTTGTTTATTAAAACCATGGGCCAAGCCCTCTATTTAGCGGGAATTTCAACAGGCGTTGCGTTGCTAATTGGCTACCCACTGGCCTACATAATTTCTAGAAGCAAACCGCGTGTTCAAGTGCTTTTGGTCTTATTGGTATCGGCCCCCATGTGGATCAACATGCTTCTTCGAACCAGAGCGCTTCAACAAGTGATTGAAATGATCAATCCGAACCTTTTAGGAACCCATTTTGTCATAATTTTTGGGATGACGTATCTCTATTTGCCGTTTATGGTCCTCCCGATTTATACCGTGTTATCCAAGATGGATGAAAACCTGTTCCAATCGGCCGCTGATTTAGGAGCTAGCAAGTTTCAAACCATCATTAAAGTGGTGATTCCGCTGTCGTTGTCGGGCATCTTATCGGGTATTATGATGGTCTTTCTTCCCGCTGCTACGACACTGGTTGTTCCTAAATATTTAGGAAACAACCTCATTTTAATCGGGAATTTGATTGAAAAAGCGTTTTTAGGCGGACAATATGGTTATGGCGCTGCCATTTCGGTGCTGTTAGCCATCATTATTATGGGTTTTGTTTGGCTCATCAAAAAAGTCGATCGGTACCAAGGAGCAATTCAAGATGAAGACTAAATGGAAACCGAACTATCTTTTTGTGATTGCCGTCTTAATATTGACCTATTTGCCAATCCTCTCTTTGGTTATCTTTTCCTTCAACAGGGAACGTACGCTTATTCGTTGGACTGGATTTAGTTTTAAATGGTATTTGAATCTATTCAACAGTCCCGATATTATCGAAGTCGTCATCGTCACGCTAGTGATTGCTGTCATTTCCACGTTTATCTCAACGTGCATTGGGACATTTGCAGCCATCTCATTAACCAAAACCAAACGTGCCCTTCGTGAGATTGCCTTGCAATCAAACAATATTCCGATTGTCAATCCTGAAATCGTAACCGCCATCAGTTTCTTTCTTCTTTTTGGGGCACTGGCCATGGAACTTGGGTTATTGACGATGCTGATTGCACACATTGGGTTTTCCGTCCCTTATGTGGTGATTACCGTTTATCCCAAGGTGAAGGGGCTAGACCCCAATTTGGCCGATGCAGCCCACGATTTAGGGGCCACCCCCATTCAGGCCTTGTTTAAAGTGATATTGCCGCAAATTAAAGTGGCCATTATCGCGGGTGCCGCCATCGCATTTACCATGTCGTTTGATGATTTTATCATTTCTTACTTTGCATTAGGGTCCAGTGGATGGCAAAACATTTCGGTTTACCTTTATGATTTAAAACGGGTAGATCCAACCATTAATGCTTTATCCACCCTCATTATTCTGTTTATCGGTACGAAAATCGTACTTGATTATATCAAAAGCAATCAAAATCATAAGGAGGAAGATGAATGAAAAAACAAGTTCTCTTCGCATTGTTATTTGTGTTTGTGGTGTTGGTCTCAGCGTGCAGTCCAAGACCGGTTCTAAAGGTATACATGCCAGGCGATTACATTAATCGTGATTTGGTGAAAGCCTTTGAAAAGGAGTATCAGGTTCGCGTGAGAGTTATTACGTTTGAATCGAATGAAATCGCAGTGACTCAAATTCAAACCAACAGTTATGACCTTGTCATACCAAGCGATTACGCGATTGAAGAGTTGGTTTCTAAAGATCTTTTGCTGCCGATGGATTATACCCGTTTTACATCGTTTAAAACCGAAGACTTTGATTTAGGAATGCTCGGTTTGCTAGACGAACTTAAAGACGAGGGTTTCGATCTTTTGACATACGCGGTTCCTTATTTTTGGGGCAATGTCGGTCTTCTATATGACACCGCACGAGTCAGCCTTTCTTATCTGGAAAACCAAGGATGGAACGCACTTAAAGATCATAGCCGAGACATCCTTATTTACGACTCATCAAGGGATTCCTTCATGATTGCACTTAATGCGCTTTTTGGGGATACCGTTTCAGTCAACCAACCCACCGATCAGGAGTTAGCCCAAGCGGAAACCTGGTTGATGGAAGCTAAAGGTCCTAAGACGCGCTTTTTGACCGATGAAATATTTGATGATATGCTTCATCCAGCAAAACATGAAATTGCGGTTGCTTATTCAGGCGATGCCAATTATTTGATGTCGTTAAACGATCAACTGGGTTACTTCGTTCCTGAGTCAGGCACCAATGTGTTTGTGGATGCGTTTGCTATCCCTAAAAGTGTGGTTGAAATCGATTTGGCGTATCAGTTTATCGATTATTTCTTAAGCTATGACGTTGCTTTGGAAAACGCCATTGAAATCGGGTACACCTCTCCGCTAATCGCGGTCATAAATGCCATCATTGAAGACGAGGAATACGATCCAAGCAGTTACCTCATTTTGGTTCGTCCAAGCGATGAAATGTTCCGCTATAACACCGCTCTAAAGCGAAAGATAGAGGAAGCGTGGCTTAGAGTTCGAGCGTCCTAATGAATAAGGCGTCCAATCTGGATGCCTTTTTTTTAGTCATGCGTTCCATGGGTTCAAATGCATAGCATTTATGATACAATATGTGTGAGGTAGTGTTATGAGCAAAGAACCATTAAGACATTTACGAACTGAAATCATGATTGCGCTTTACCAATACGACTTATTATTATCCGAAAAACTGCCCTTTATTCCCAGTTTCGAACAGGAAGATGCTCTTTTAGTTTTTCAAGCGATAGTCGCCATGTTGGATCCCATTGATCAAACCATCGAATCCCATCTTTTTGATTACCGATTAAACCGTTTATCGTATGTAGACCGCGCCATCATTCGATTGGCCGTCTACGAAATGATGGCCACCGATGTGCCATTAAACATCATCATCAATGAAGCGATTGAATTGACAAAAACCTATTCCAATTTGGATGATGAGAAGCAACATCGTTTTACGAATAAAGTGCTAGATCAGATTTCAAAAACCATACGAGGGTGATGTTATTTGCAAACCTATTTGACGGTTTCAGCGCTAACCAAATACATTAAAGCCAAATTAGAAGGTGATAAACACCTTTTTTCGATATGGATCAAAGGCGAAATTTCGAATTTTAAACGCCATTCAAGGGGACATCTCTATTTTACGCTGAAGGATGAGTTTGCTCAAATCTCAGCGATTATGTTTGCGAGGGATGCTCAATCGCTCGTCTTTCCCCCTAAAGATGGCGATCATGTGTTAATCCAAGCCAGAATCAGCGTTTATGAACCCAATGGAACCTATAGTCTAAACGTTTCATCCATGGAACCCGATGGAATTGGGGAGCTTTACCTGCGGTTTGAAGCGTTAAAGAAAGACTATCAGGATAAGGGCTATTTTGATTTGTCACGAAAAAAAACCATTCCGCCTTATTCAAAAAGAATCGGTGTTGTGACGTCTCCCACAGGAGCGGTCATTGAAGACATTAAAAACACCGTTGAAAGACGGTTTAAACTGGCAGAAGTTCATCTTTATCCTGCCTTGGTTCAAGGTCCGGGAAGTGCTGAAAGCATTAAAAAAATGATTGAACTGGCCAATATGAAAAACGATGTGGATGTTTTGATTGTTGGACGTGGAGGAGGCTCTATGGAAGATTTATGGGCCTTTAATGAACCGTTGGTCGTCGAAGCGATTTTCCACTCAAAAATCCCGATTGTTGCCGCTATCGGTCATGAGACCGATACGACCTTATCCGATTATGTTGCTGATTTAAGAGCCCCAACTCCCACAGCTGCTGCTGAACTCGTTACCCCAAACAAAGACGATTTGGTTTTAAAAATCAACGATTCAATCGAACGAATCTATACGCTTTTGGATCAACGATTTCATCAGTTTAAAACGCAACTCATTCATTTGGATCAACGTCTTTTTGATCGAACACCTAAAAATCAACTGATTCGAATGGAACAAAAGGTGGACCGCCTGCACGGAAAGGTGGTTGATCAATATCGAATTGTTTTGTTAGAAAAAGAGAGTTCTTTAAGAAAACTCGAAGCGCAACTCGTCAGTCCAAAGGAACGAATTGAACGCTTATTAAACAAAGAACTCCATTTAAGGTCACGCCTTCATGAAGCCTTTAAAAACATTCAGATTCATAAACGTTACCAACATCAACACGGGATGAATCAACTGGTTTACCGGTATAACGACATTTATGCCCAAAAAAGCCATCGATTTGACACCCTAAGGGTTCGCCTTGAGGGTCTCAATCCCCTATCCATCATGGATCGAGGATTTGTTGTGGTTCAAAAAGATGATCGAGTGATGACATCCATAGACGATTTAGAGATAGATGATACCATCACCTTGAGAATGAAAGACGGGAGAGTTGCTGCTCGCGTCATGAAAAAGGAGAAGAACTAAATGGAAACAAAATCATTTGAAACGTTGTTAAAAGAATTGGAACACGTAGTGAAAGACTTAGAAAACAAGGAGATACCGCTTGACGAAGCCGTTAAGAAGTATCAATTGGGTCTTGAACTATCCAAAGCATGTTATCAAATGCTTGAAGAAGCTGAAAAACTGATTGTCAAGGAAATCAAAGAATAGCATGAACCTTTTTGACATTAAAGACCCGACCTTTCTAAAAACCTTATCCATCAAAGAACTGGAGTCTTTAGCCAAAGACATTCGGGCTTTTTTAATTGAATCCATAACCCGAACGGGGGGTCATCTAAGTTCTAACCTAGGTACAGTTGAACTGATTATTGCCCTCCATTATGTGTTTGATAGTCCCAAGGATGTCTTTGTTTTTGATGTGGGACATCAAGCGTATACCCATAAGATTTTGACAGGCCGGATTCATCAGTTTGATCAATTGCGTCAAACCGATGGGTTATCAGGGTATATCCATTATCAGGAATCTGTCCATGATCAATGGGAATCGGGACATGCAGGTACTGCGCTATCGGCTTTGTCAGGCATCTTGCACGCGAAACGAATGAAACAAGAAGAGGGGCTCGGGATTGCGATTATTGGGGATGCTTCCATCACCAATGGCATGGCTTTTGAAGGGCTTAATCTCCTGGGAAGTGATTCTCAAGTGCAAGGCATTATTGTGTTAAACGATAATGAAATGGGCATTTCTAAATCTGTTGGGTCTTTTTCAAAATTATTACTTCGTTTTCGAAGCACAACGTTCTATTATAAGATGATGAAATGGATGATTAGACTCATTCCAAAATTTCTTTATGGCTTTTTTTCACGAATCAAACGGGGTATCCGAGGGTTCTTACAACGGAAAAACATTTTTGAAGATTTGGGATACGTTTATGTTGGACCCACAGATGGTCACGATCTAAAGAGTTTGATTTATCATTTGACACGAGCGAAATCGTTGAAGCGAAGTGTTGTGTTTCATATTTTGACCGATAAAGGCAAGGGTCACCAAGATGCAGAAAAAGATCGGATCGGTTTTTTCCATGGCATCTCAAAACCCTCTTCAAAAGAGCGAAAAGGGCTATCGTGGAGTGCTTTGATTAGTCGTATCCTTGATGATTTACAGAAGGACTTAAAAACGTTTGTCATCATGCCAGCGATGGAAGTGGGGTCTCAATTTGTCGAGTTTGCTAAAAAATACCCCGACCGCTACTTGGATGTCGGTATCGCTGAAGAACATGCAGCAACCATGGCTGCTGCCATGGCGCATCGGGGGATTCCTGTCTTTTTGCCACTTTATTCCACGTTTTCACAGCGCGCATTTGATCAAATCTTAAACGATATTGCACGAAGCAATCACCACGTGGTCATTGGCATTGACCGAGCGGGTATTGTCGGAGAAGACGGATCCACCCATCAAGGGTTGTTCGATGTTTCTATGTTTTACATGATGCCAAATACCGTCATTGCCATGCCGTATCATGCGAAAGAAGCACTTGATTTAATTCATTACGCATTCAAGCATCAAAACCATCCCTTTATCATTCGTTATCCAAGGGGATGGGTCGATGTGGACTTAGAAGACTCTACTTTCAAACCGCAATCCATCGAACCCACCTGGAACGTGCTTTTAGAAGGCGATGAAGCGGTCGTCATTGGCTATGGACCGAGTCTCAATCTTGTTTTGGATGCTCAAAAACAAAGCAAAAAGCGCATCAAGGTCGTGAATGCACGGTTTATCAAACCGATGGATGAGGCCATGCTTCATGGCATCATGCAGTCACAACTCCCTATTTTAGTCTATGAGGAACAAGTCAATACCGGTTCGCTTTATCCACAGATTTTAGCGTTTATGGCGCAGCACCGATACACGAATAAAATCCAATCTATGGCGCTATCAGAAACCATCGTGACCCACGGTAAATACAAAGAAGTGTTGAAAAAATACCACATGGATCAAGAGGCGATTGTCAAGACAATCCATGAACTGACGGTATGAGACTGGATCATTATTTGGTTTTAAAAAATCAGGCAAGCACTCGCTCTAAAGCAACAGACCTGATTAAACGAGGTCTTGTTTTGGTCAATGGAAAACCGGCTTCAAAGCCAGGCCAAGATGTCCAAAAGGACGATCACGTTGAGGTATTGCTGAAAAGCCCTTATGTGTCTCGTGCTGGTGAAAAACTGGATCAAGCGTTTAAACGATTTAATCTATCGGTGATGGATAAAACCGTTTTAGATATCGGATCATCGACCGGTGGTTTTACCGATTGTTGTCTGCAACAGGGAGCCAAACACGTCATGGCTGTGGATGTTGGAAAAGATCAGATGGATCAACGATTGGCCAATGATCCACGGGTTATTTTGCGTGAAGGAACCAATATTTTAAATCTTGAAATTCCTATAGTGGATGTTATTTTGGTGGATGTTTCGTTTACCTCCATCAAGCCTATTCTTCATCATCTCAAAGGATTTAAGGGCCAAATGGTTCTTTTATTGAAACCCCAATTTGAAGCGGGGAACATTCGTTTTAAAAAAGGGGTCTTAAAAGACAAGAAGATACACTTGTTGATAGCTATGGACATCATCGATACCCTTGAAGCGTTGGGTTTTACTATAGCCGGTTTTATGGCATCACCCCTTAAAGGAAAAGAAGGCAATCAGGAATATCTGATCTATATCGATCCAAACAAACCCATCAACGACATCCGAAAACAGTTGGGAGAACACATATGTTAAAAGCGCTACATGTTAAAAATTTCGCTTTAATTGATGATATCGAGATTACGTTTCATTCCGGCCTTTTAGCTTTGACCGGAGAAACAGGTGCTGGGAAATCCATTATCTTAGAATCGCTTCATATGCTCTTTGGAAAACGTTCTGATCAAACCATGATCCGTCACCATGAACAAAAGGCGTCGATTAAAGGCTCTTTTCTTCTTAAAGAACAGGTTCAAAGGCGTTTTGGTCTGCCACAAGAGGTCACCATTGAACGAGAAATTGATCGAAATGGTAGACATGCGATTCGCATCAACGATGAACCGGTCACACAAGCAAGTCTCAAAGAATTGACGACCATGATTGGTCTCATCCACGCCCAAAACGATACCATGGCGCTTTCTGATTCATCGCTTTATCTTGAGTTTATCGACCAAATGGACATAGACGCTGTGTCTCAAAAGCATCACGAATACTTAATGGCGCGCGCAGCCTATTTGGATCAAAAGGCCAAATTAGATGCGTTTCAAAAGAAAAAGGAACAAGCAATTGAACGTCAGTCCTTTTTGGAATTCCAATTGGCGGAACTGAAAAACCATCACCTTAAACCGGATGAAAAGATTCATTTAGATGAGCAAATCGAAAAAATGCGGCATCATGATAAAATCATGGGAGCCCTTCAGCAAAGTTATCAAGAACTCTTTAGTGAAAACAAGGCGATTGATTCCATTTATCATGCCGGAAAGCTTTTGGAAAAAATAGGGGGAATTGACCCTGAATATCAAAAAAATGCAGACCGATTCCTTTCTGCGTTTTATGAGTTAGACGATCTTCGCACCTGGTTATCCACTTCGATTGAAACGCTTGATTTTGATCCGTCTTTGTTTGATCACATGCAAGAACGCCAATTTTTACTGGATAAACTTGAGAAAAAGTACCAAAAATCGATAAATGACTTAATCATTATGATTCAAGAACTTGAAGAAGAACTCCTCATGATAACCGATTATGATCAGTTCATCTTAAACCAAAAAGAACTGTTGGATCAACGGTATCGTATGGCCTTGGATATGGGTCATAAACTTTCTAAAGAGCGACAAAAAAACGCTACGAAACTGAGTCAGCTGATCATAGACGAACTCAAAGAGTTGGATTTAGAAAAGGCCACGTTTGAGATCGTTTTCGAACCCATCTTAGAGACCCCTCATCTGTTAGAATCCGGGTTAGATCATGTGGAGTTTATGATTTCCTTAAATGAAGGGGAACCCATTAAGCCCCTTGCTAAAGTGGCATCTGGAGGCGAACGAGCCCGCTTTATGTTTGCGATAAGAAGCGTTTATGCCACCCAACAAGGGCTATCGTTATTAATCTTAGATGAGATTGATATTGGGGTCAGTGGAAAGACAGCCGCTAAAGTGGCATTAAAAATGGTTCAACTCTCCAAAAAGATGCAAGTGATTGTGATTACCCATTTGCCGCAAGTAGCTGCCAAGGCTGATTTCCATTATGGCATCATCAAGATAAAAGAAAAAGATCGCATGGTGACACGGATCTTTGAGTTGGATCATAACAAACGGATTGAAATGATCGCCATGATGTTATCGGATGAGAAATTGACGCATTTTGCAATTGAACAGGCGAAAATGCTGCTTGGAAAATAAAAAAAGCTTTCGCTTTTCTTATCCTTGCCCTGTGACAATCGCCAGCACGAGTGTCAAGACCAACAAACCAACCATTCCGAAAAAGATGATCCATACGATGGCTTTACCCCACCATGTTTCGGTTGGATTTTGGTAATGTTTCTTCTCAGGAACTTTGTTTGTTTTCTTTACGTTGTTCGCCAAAATATCACTCCGTTCAATTAATCGTAACCATTATACTATAAAATCCCAGTGAAAGGAAGCATTTTGATGAAAAACGAAGTGAAAATCATTTTTCACATCGATTTGAATGCCTTTTTCTGCAGTTGTGCAGAAATGAAAGATCCTTATCTAAAAGATAAGGTGTTTGTGGTTGGTGGGAGTTCAACCAGCCGCAAAGGCGTGATTTCTACATCGTCTTATGCTGCCCGTAAACTTGGAATTAGAAGTGCCATGAGCATCCATGAAGCGCTTCATATTTATCCTAAACTCATCATTGTCCCTTTGGATTTCTCTCTTTATCAAAAACAGGCCAAAGTTTTTTTTGATTTCCTTAGGAAGTATTCCAAACTCGTTTTGGAAGCGTCGATTGATGAAGCGTATCTTGATATGACCGAAGCGTCTAAGAAAAGGCATCCTCTTGAACTGGCAGAAGAAATTCAAACCGTTCTTTTTAATGACCATCGGCTGCCCTGTTCGATTGGAATTGCACCCACCTTGTTTTTGGCTAAAATGGCATCCGATATGCAAAAACCGCTTGGCATTACGGTTTTAAGGCGTAAAGATGTTGTTAAAAAATTGTTTCCACTTCCCATCAAAGACATGTACGGCATTGGAAAAAAGACCTACCCCAAACTGGAAGCTTTGGGCATTCACACCATTGGTGATTTCACCAAACAGGAAAACCAACCAAAGATTTTATCGGTCATGAGCGAATCTTCTTACCATAGTTACTTAGAACACATCATGGGCAAAAGCACGGATGTTATCGATTTAAGAAAATATGCAGTTCCTAAATCCATCAGCAACGAAACAACCTTGCATTATGTGATGGATGAGCCTGAAGCCATTTTTAAGGTCATTTTGGAACAACTTGAAATTAGTCATCGGCGTTTATTAGATGAAGATATGCTTGTTAAAACAGTGGGTTTAAAATTTAAGACCGATCAGTTTGAATCCATCAGCCGCGGTTCGTCCTTTCAGGATTATACCGATGATATCGCCCTCATTCAATCGGCACTCGAGGGACTGTTTGAACAAACGTATGACCGAAAACCGCTTCGGTTAGTCGGCGTCTTTTTCTCATCCCTGATTCAAAGAAGAGACATGAAACTGGACATCAATCTGTTTAATTACCAAGAAATGTCAAAACGAATCGAAGCCATGTACCATAAAAAAACCTCATAGAATATCCAATGAGGTGAGTTTGGTTTGATGATCCCAAGTTTTGGGATCTTTTTTATCGAATTGGTTTAAGAAACGGATGACTTCCTCGGTGACACTGGTGGGTGTAGAAGCCCCAGAGGTCACGGATACAGATTCTATGGTCATCAACCACTCTAAGTTGATATCTTCAACCCCTTTAATTAAGTAAGAAGGAATCCGTCTAGCTTTTAAGGAGACATCCTTTAGTTTGTTTGAGTTTGAACTTAAAAAATCGCCTACAACCAGCAATAGATCGGTATCGGGTTGCTTGATGACGGCTTCTTGACGGAGTGTGGTTGCTTTGCATATTTCGTTATCAAAAACGAGATCGGGATAGGTTTCTTTAAGGGCCTCAACGATGGGCATAACATCAAAAAGGGATAAGGTCGTTTGATTCGTCACAAAAATGGGTTTATCGATGGTTTTAGAGAGGGTTTTTGCGCTTTGAATCGAATCAACCAGGATAATGGAAGGATCAATGGATAAAATGGCCTCGGGTTCCGGGTGATTTGAATGTCCAATATAAAAAACATGATAGTCTTCATTGAGTTTTTGCTTGATGGCCTCATGAACTTTGGTGACATCCTTACAGGTCGCGTTTAATGTAACGAGTCCTTTTTGAACCGCTTTATCCATGACATCTTGAGAGACCCCATGCGCTGAAAAAATGACAGTTCCTGTTTCAATTTGATCCAAAAGATCGATGCGTTTTTTGGAAGGGTCGTGCAAACTGATGACGCCAAGATCGTGAAATGCTTGACTAATCTTTTGATTGTGAACAATAAGACCCAACACATAAATCGGTCGAGGATAACTCGGATCCAAGATCGCTTTTTTTACCATTTGGAGAGCCCTAACAACCCCATGGCAGTATCCACGTGGGGTTAAATCGTAAACCTTCATGCCATCACCCACCTTATTATACCGTATTTGTCATCAAAGAACCAATCCATACACAATTTGGATGCTTTGTCCTGACTTTTGCAAGTCCGCTTCATGTTTATACACTATAGACAACAATTCACTAC
>CAZKLM010000002.1:80220-177947 GCA_964553755.1 uncultured Acholeplasmataceae bacterium | reverse complement strand
CTTAGATTTTGACAAATTGGTCCACCGTAATCACAAATACAGTTGCTCCACCCACTTCGACTTCGAGTGGCAACGCTGAAAACGAACCAAATTCGTTGACAATCGTATTAGGAACCAACTTCGTCCGTTTTTTACTGTGGGCTTCAATAATTTCGAGAGCCTGTGGGACTTTTTCATCGTTAACGCCAATCATGAACGTCACGTTTCCCGCTCTTAAAAAACCCCCGGTGGTTGATAATCGTGTCGAAAAAAAGCGATCTTTTACCAATGCTTTTTGGACTTTATTCGCATCATCATTTGATACAATCGCGATAATCAGTTTCATACGGTTCACCTCTTTATCTTATTATATCATAAATTCGCTTGAGATAAAGCCCTGACCGTCGCTTCATCGTTTTTTAATTGGTCGATGAGTTCCTTTCTTGATTTGAATTTAGATTCCGATCTAAGATAGGTCAAAAACTCAATTTTCAAGGTTTTTCCATAAATGTCTTGATTAAAATCAAGAATATAGATTTCTAAGCGTTTGTCTGTCGTGAAGTTAACGGTGGGATTATACCCAATATTGGCCATGCCGTGATACATTATCTGATCGACGGTGACGTTGACATGATAGACCCCATTTTGCGGAAGAAAATAATGGTTATAATCGATGTTAGCCGTGGGAAAACCGAGTTTATGGCCGACTTTATTCCCATGAACCACGATCCCATAGATTAGATAGTTTCGACCCAAAAGGGTCTTAGCCCCTTGTAGGTTGCCATCGGATAAAAGGTCTTTAACATACGTCGTTGAAACCCGTGTATTTTGATAAAGCAGATCATCGATGACTTCCACTTCAAATACTTTTCTTAAATCCTCAACAGTGCCTTCGGCACGATAACCGAACCGAGCATCACGCCCAATCACCACTCGTTTGACTCCCAATCGCTTTAAAAAGTTCAAAAAATCGTTAATCGATAGATTAGAAAAGTGAGAATCAAACTGAACGATAAACGCATAATCCAGTCCCAACTTATTAAACATATCCATCTTCTCGGAGACGTGGGAGAGCGTTTTGATGGGTTGTTTTCGGATGACATTTAACGGATGAGGATCAAACGTAATCACCGCATGCTTCGTGTCTTGATAGGCGTTGACATGTTCAATCAACTGTTGATGACCAACATGAATCCCATCAAAGTTTCCGATGGTTACAGTTAGCGGTTCGCTGCAATGAAGTTTATCATATGTGTCTTGGTATATTTTCATGTTTCACCTAAAAAATGAGCATCGGTTGGTACCGATGAGAATCGATGGGTTCATAATACGCAACGGGAAGATGGTCATGGTCAACCACAATAAAAGGGCTTTGAATTTGGGTTTGTCTTTCGTCTAAATAGATGCCATTTCGAACCAATTTAATCATATAATCATTCAACATGATTCTTGGATAATCTTTAAAAAACGTTGAAAGTGGGACGATATCGTTAGGCATTATGTCTTTCACTTCTTTTGCGTTTGAGACCGTATATGGACCGACCTCAATGCGCCTTAATTGGCTGATAGCGGCTAAGGCTCCCAAACTTTGTGCCAAATCAACAACAAGACTTCGAATATACGTTCCTTTGGATACCTTAGCTTCAAATGCGATTTCTCGCTGTTGAAGAGGTGAAATGGGATCAAACCGATAAACGGTGACTTCGCGCTTTTTTCGTTCAACATCCAACCCTTTTCTTGCCAACTCATAGAGCTTTTGACCGTCTTGTTTAATGGCAGAAAACATCGGAGGTTCTTGGTGATACGTCTTCTCAAAAGCTTTCATGCCTTGAACAATTTCAGGTTCTTCGGGTTGATAAGGGTTTGTCTCTATTACCGAACCTGTGGTGTCATACGTATCATAATGCGAACCAAACACCAGAATTCCTTGATAGGTTTTATCCATTTTTTCAAACAAATAGGCCAATTTGGTTGCTTTGCCAGAACAAACCACCATCAGCCCGCTGGCCAATGGATCGAGAGTCCCTGTATGCCCCATTTTAGACACGTTTAGTTTTCGTCGAAGTTTCAGAAGAACATCATGCGATGTCATCTTACTTTCTTTGTCAATCAGAAAAAAACCATCCATGAAATCACCCCTCATATTATATCATGGGTCTTGACTCAACGGGGGTGCAAAAATAAAAAAAAGCACGCTGTGCTTTTATTTATGCTGATTAATCCAAGCTGACACTCTATCTTTTGGCTGATAACCGCTTTGACGATCCACTTCTTCGCCATCTTTGTAGATGACCACGGTAGGAACGCTTCGGATACCGGCTTCAACAGCTTGTGCACGATACAAATCAATATCGACACCATAGAAGGGTACATCTTGCATTTCATTGCTGATGCTTTCAATCACAGGTTTCAACATTTTGCATGGTCCGCACCATGTAGCAAAATATTGAACGACGACGAGTCCTTGTTGTCCAATCACGTCTTGATAAGGTTGTCCTTGATAATCTCTCATTGATAATCCCTCACTTTTTTATAATGAATTACATTATTTATTATATGTTTAAAAAACTTGATTTGCAAGTCAATTGCATTACTTTAGCGTGAGAATGGTCACACCGTTCAACCCTTCTCCTTCACCACCAAACCGAGAGGATTGGATGTATTTGGAGCTTTTAATGTAGTCATAAACCGCTTTTCTAACCGCTCCGGTTCCAAACCCATGAATCACACGAATTTGGGTTAAACCGGACAGCATGGCTGAATCAATCGCCTGGTCCATGGCTTCCTTGACTTCTTCGAAGCGATACCCCCGTAAGTCCAGTTCAAAACTGGCTTTTCGCTCGGGTGTACTGCCTGTTGATCCTCTAGATGCCTTGGGCTTAGTTTTGGATTCGATAGGCTTGGATTCCTTTTTTAACTCCAACCGATCAAATACCATATCATAAGGACCAAAAACCACCCTTATTTTATCTTTTTCAATCGATGTGATGGTCCCCATTTGCTGATACGGAATGATGAACACCTGATCTTCTACTGCAAGTTCATCGGGTACCCGATGGCTATGGTCATCGGCTACCCCTTGATTGAGTTTACGCTTCAGTTCAGCAAGTTCGGGATTGGTTAACGCGCTTTTCGATTGCAAGCTTAAAATGAGCGTTCTTAAATCATCTTTAAGCGCTTCCCATTTATCGGTTTCGCGTTTTCGAATGGCCTCAATCACCGATTCCTGAGCTTTTTCTAACACCTCTTTCTTCTCGATTAAGGTTCTTCTTTCGCGCTCTGTTTTTTCAATATCTTCTTGGAGTTGCTTCTTTTTCTCCGTTACAACCGCCATTTCATCGGTTAACTTCTCCATGATTTTCGCTAAATCGCTTTGTCTGCCTTCATAATAGTGTTCTGCATGACGAACGACATCGTCTTTGAGTCCCAGTCTTCTTGCGATTAAAAAGGCGTGAGAAGAGCCTGTGGTTCCCATTTGCAAGTAATAAAGAGGCTTCAAACTCTTTTTATCAAAAGCCACACTAGCCGTCCGCATATGGGGCGTCTCATAGGCATACATTTTGAGCTCTGAATAATGGGTGGTAACCATCATGCGGATGTCAAACTGTCTAAAATAATCCAGAATGGCCATGGCCAATGAAACCCCTTCGTTTGGATCGGTGCCGCTTCCTAATTCATCCAATAAAATGAGTGTACGATCTTTCACGTGGTGAATCATTTGAATGATTTTCGTTAAGTGAGACGAAAAAGTGGACAACGATTGTTGAATGGATTGCTCATCACCGATATCAGCAAACACCTGATGAAAAATAGAAACCGATGAATGGTCGGATGCTGGAATCAAAAGCCCAGTTTGAACCATCAATGTCAGCAATCCCACCGTTTTTAAAGCGACTGTTTTCCCCCCGGTGTTTGGTCCGGTAATCAATAAGGTTTTAACGGAATCATCCAACTCAACTTCAATCGGAACCACTAAACTTGGATCAATCAACGGATGTCTAGCCTTGATAAGATGAATTTTTCCTTCTTCGTTAATCAACGGTTTGTGTGCATCGATTGACCATGCATAACGGGCTTTAGCCGCGTTGAGGTCTAAATGGATAAAAGTAGTCATATTGCTTTTTAAAGTTTTCCCATTTTGAGAAACCTCTTGACTAATCATGGATAAAATGCGTTGGATTTCATTTTCTTCTTTAATTTTTAAGGTTTCAATCTCAGCGGTCAACTGCCGAGTTGCCTCAGGTTCAATGTACACCGTTTGACCCGATGAGGACATATCATGAATAATCCCTTTGATTTTGTTCTTATAACCGTCTTTAATGGGGATGCATAAACGTCCGTTTCTGATAACAATTACGGGCTCATTGACATAGAGGGCATAATCAACCAACAGTTTTTGGATTTTATCTTGAACCGACTTTTCAAGTCGCAAAAGTTGTCTTCGAATGTGATACAGTTCCGGCGTTGCATCGTCTAAAACTAAGCCATCTTCATCCAGTTTTGATGAAATAAAAGACAATAGATCGTGATGATCCATCAAGCGCGACGCATCCGTTTCAATCACACCAAGCGCGACCTTATTTCGTTTCGCTTCTTTAAAATAATGGAGGATATCTTTCTCCATCTTTAAAAACAATTGGATGGTCAAAATCTCGCGGATAGAAAGCATACGCCCCAAAAGAGCATAGTCAAAAAGGGGCTCGATATCGTAATCCTCGATGAAAGGAAGAAGCCCTTGCCGCTGTATAAGAGACATCATATCGCGTGTCTCATCCAATGCTTGATGAATTTCATCAAGGGAAATCATGGGTTTTAACGCCCCAATGATCTCATGGGTTGTTTGGGATTTTGCGTAAGATTCCACCTTGGCCAAAATCGTATCGAGTTCGAGTGTTTTTGTCATAAATGTCATGTTTTGGTCCCTCTTTTCCTGAAAAATGTGATATAATAAGAAAGGTAGGAGATTAAAATCCCATGAAACAATATACCTTATCGGTCGATGCCAACGAGTTAGAAAATCTCTATAGAGTGTTTGAGAATCACCTAGTTGAGGATGATAACCCTCATCTTTCTTTTCATGCCCGTTATAATCAAATCGATGTCTTAGCGTACCAATCCGGCAAAGTCGTCCTACAAGGCGATGAAGTCTCTCAAGCTTTGACCTCCATTAAACAACATTTGAACCGTGTTGATTATGCTGCAATTGGCTCAGACGAAGTAGGAACCGGGGATGTGTTTGGTCCAATGGTTGTCTGCTCGGTCTATGTCAGTGTGGAAGATATCGCCTATCTTGAAGCCATGAACATCCGCGACTCCAAGAACATGAAAGATGATCAAATCGTTCGGGTTGCTCCTAAAATGGCGAAGCGATTAATTCATTCGTTATTAATCCTAAACCCCAAGAAATTCAACAGTTTGGTGGACCAAGGGGTTAACATGAACAAAATGAAGGCATTGCTTCATAACCAAGCCATCATTAAGACCACCTCTAAGATCTCTGAAAACGTCCCTGTCATTTTGGATCAATTCTGCACACCCCAATTATACTTTAATTATCTTAAAGATGAAACACTCATCTATCGCGATATTGATTTTAGAGTTCGCGCTGAATCGGTTCATGTTTCGGTCGCTGCTGCTTCCATCATCGCTCGCTATGCGTTTTTAGTCAAAATGAATGAATACAGTGCAAAACTGAATGTTCGTTTGCTTAAGGGAGCCGGCAAGGATGTCGATCGACAAATTGAGTTGATTCATCAAAACAAGGGTATTGAAACCCTTAAACTGATTGCTAAGATGAATTTTAAGAATATCACTCGGGTGATAAACCCCTAATAGCCTTTAATTTTTGTTGAAACGATAAGGGTAGATCGGCGTTAAACGCCATCCACTCTTTTTTTATTGGGTGCTGAAAACGTAACGATTTCGCATGTAAATATTGACCGGTTTTAACCGACGATCGCTTAGGCCCATACTGGGGATCTCCTAAAACGGGATGGCCAATATACGCCATATGAACCCGAATTTGATGGGTGCGTCCGGTTTCAAGTCGACATTCCACCAAACTGCATCCAAAAAACGTTTCCAAGATTGAAAAATGCGTCTTAGACGGTTTTCCTGATGCAATCACGGTCATTTTCAACCGGTTTTTAGGATCTCTGCCTATGGGTGCATCAATGGTGCCCCCTTTTTCTTCAAAGGTGCCTTCCACTAATGCCACATAAGTTCGCTCCACGGTGTGGTTTTTTAAAGCTTCGCTTAAGAGTTGATGCGCACGATCATGTTTGGCTACAAGCATCAAGCCCGAAGTATCTTTGTCCAACCGGTGGACAATGCCTGGTCGGATGGTGCCGTTAATGGAGGATAAATCGTCTAATTGAAACAAAAGCCCGTGAACCAATGTTTGATCCTGATAGGATGAGGCCGGATGAACAACCAACCCTTCGGGTTTGTTGATGACCGCTAAGTCGTCGTCTTGATACACAATCTCCAAACGAAGATTAACTGCTTCTAAGTCCAAAGAAACCGGCTCTAAGCGATCCATGTCGATATGATCATTTTCTCTCAAGGAGTATCCGGTTTTAACTGTATTTCCGTTGACACGAATGTGACCTTTCTTTATCATCTCTTGAATCGCACTACGGCTATAATCCACCGTTTGAGCGGTCACGAACTGGTCGAGACGCTCACCCACATGGGCAGCATCAATGGTCCACTGAAGGGACTTCATGTTTCTTTTCCTTCTTTCGTTTTGTTTCTAAGAAAAAAACATCGATAGCAAACAGGAGAATTGCAAGCGATAAATACAAATCAGCAAAATTGTTATAAAAATTGTTTGAATGACCGATGATGTAGCCGATAAATGGGTAATGAAGAAAATCGATGACAAAAGATAACATCGCGCGATCAATGGCATTCCCTAGTGTTCCAGCTATAAACAGCACCATGGACCAACTGTACACTTTTTTAGATTGAAAATCAACCGAGTGAAACAAATAACCAAAGATAGCCAATGCGATTAAAGTGATTACAAAAAACAATAGATGTTGATTGGCTAGTAAACCAAATGAGGCACCGTAATTTTCACGATAACCCAGTTCTAAGACCCCTTTGATCCAAACGGTGTCTCCCGTAATCCATGCTTTGGCCATATGTTTAGTGATTTGATCTAGAAAAACCAAAAACGCAATCATCATTAATCCAAAAATCATACTGTCCTCCTAAGAAATGATCATGATGAGAATGATGCCAATCATCATGAACGTTGTTGCTGCAATGGCTGTTTCAGTCCATTGTGGGATGGTTGTGTTAATTTCTTTAATTTTGGGTTGATAGATTTTTAAAAATCGATAGTAAAAGAAATAATACAGAACACACCATGCCATCATAATCAAAACTAAAAAAATAGAAATAAATAAAGTATGTTTAGCATATATAAACATATTAATGGCCATACCCACCAAAGGAAGGACCAGAACTAAGGCCACTCCTATCGAAGCAACCACAGCTTTTAGTGCCTCTTTAAACGAGACATTGCGGTCAATAAGCTTCACCAGTTTTCGATACCGATAAAAGAACTTAAATGCGCGATCAACGATACGTTTCATATAACCATTCAACCGCCTCTCTAACCGTTTTAACTCGAATTAACTGATAAGGAATTCGTATATCTTTTACCTCATTATAATGAGATTCTGGTATGAAGAAAACATCGATTTTTTGATCAATCCCAGTATATATTTTTTGTCTTACGGCACCAATTCTTCCCACATTTCCATCCATAGAAACTGAACCTGTTCCTGCAATTCGGTGTTGGTCAATGTTTATTTTAAGTAAACTTGCATAAATACTTAAGGTTTGAATCAATCCACCACTGGGACCTCCGCTTTTGTAATCTGAAGCGGGTAAATCCACTTTGGGTACCGCATGTTTTATCCGGTAACTGGGCAAATAGCGAATCGAAAGATCACCCGGTTCCAATTGAATCATCAGTTCATGGGTGGTTTCAATTCCATCGGTTTCACGGATGATGGTCAAGTTCATGGCATCATTTCCAAGTGCTTGATAAAACGCATCAAGATCATCTTGATACGAAACACCATTCGCTTCAACAACGCGATCTCCAATTTTTAGTTCTTGTAGTCGTCTCGGACGTTGATATACATAAACGCCCTCTAATTGATAGTCAATACGAACTGTCTGATCTTTTTCTGAAGCCAGTTCATAGGCTAAAATGACAGACGTCATTAACGAAACTTGTTTGGCTAATTGACCTGCTAAAAAATCATCCCGATAGCTCGTATCTTTTTCGCGGAGGGTTCTTGGATAAACCGTCATGGTGCGATCCACGGTTAAAACCATGCGCTGAAACGCCGTTAACGGTGTCCAATGATAGATAAAAATGGTGTAAAACGCATCGCTCATTTCATGGTCTTCAATAGCAACAATCGGACCAACTTCGTTGATTCCTCCGGGTGCATGCACCGAAAAATCGGTTGGAACAACCAAAAAAAACATGAGATAGAGATACGGAAACAACAAGGTAACAATCCATTTTCGATAGGGTTTAAGAAATTCTTTCATACGTGAGGTTCCCTACTTTGATTTGACGAAAGCTTACTTTCGCCTCGTTGAGCATGCGAATCGCAGCTAGATTTCCTTCCGTTTTTTCGTATTTATTATCTTCATAGATGATTTCTGTAATGCCCGACTGAATAATTAGTTTCGCGCATTCATTGCATGGAAAAAGGGAGACATAAATCGTGGCTCCTTTTAACGATTGGGTAGCGTTTAAAATAGCGTTGGCTTCAGCATGAACCACATAGGGGTATTTGGTGTCCAAAAAAGACCCGTCTTTTTCCCATGGAAATGTTTCATCGCTGCATCCTTTAGGCAATCCATTGTATCCTATCCCTATGATTCGCTTATCTTGATTGACGATACAGGCACCGACTTGTGTGCCTGGATCTTTGCTTCTTAAGGCCGATAATTTAGCGACACCCATAAAATAGGCATCCCAACTGATATAATCGTTTCGCATCATTTTTTCTCATCCTTGCGTGCAAGATTCATGTCAATGTGACAATACCCATTTGGGTTCTTTTTTAAGTAGTCTTGATGGTATGCTTCTGCTTCTTCGTAATCCATATTAGGCAGCACTTTGGTTTGAACGCGTTTAAGTTGATCTTTAAATGTTTCTTCCATGAAACGTTGGATTATTGGAACATCGTTTGGATCATCATAATAAATCCCAGTTCGGTACTGTCTACCGATATCGTTTCCTTGACGGTTCATGGAATACGGGTTAATGATTCTAAAAAAATGATCGAGGATTTTTTCTAAAGAAATGATGGTTGGGTCATATTGGACCCAAACCGCTTCGGCATGTGAGGCAACCCCTTGGCATACTTCTTGATAGGTTGGCTTTTTTTTATTGCCATCGACATAACCCACCGATGTATCCAAAACGCCTTTAAGTTGGGCAAAATACCCTTCTACTCCCCAAAAACATCCGCCTGCAAGTGTGATGGTTTTATGCATCTTTTTTGACCTCCAAAGAAAGTTCCTTTAATTGATCGATACTCACGTCACTTGGGGCTTGCATCATGGCATCCTTTGCACTTTGTGTTTTAGGAAACGCCACCACATCTTTGATGTTGGTAGTATGGGTCATGATCATAACCAAACGGTCTAGCCCCAATGCGATTCCACCATGAGGTGGGGTTCCATACTTAAGTGCGTCTACGAAAAATCCAAATCGTTCTTTAATATCCATCTCCGACAACCCTAAGGTATCAAACATCAGTTTTTGGACATCCTGATGATGAATCCGAATGGATCCTCCCCCAAGTTCATATCCATTAACCACAATGTCATACGCTTTAGCCATGGCTTCTTTAGGAGCCTTTTTGAGCACTTCAGGATCAACCGGTGCGGTAAATGGATGATGCTTGGCATAAAACCTTTGGTCTTCTTCACTGTATTCCAAAAGTGGCCAGTCGATTACCCAAAGGAATTTATAGGTGTTTTCAGGGATTAATGCGTAGCGTTGGGCTAACTCAACCCTTAAAGCCCCAAGGGCTTGCGATACCGCTTCAAAATCATTTCCGGGTACGATGAATAGGGTTTGACCTTCTTTAAGGTTTAAGCGCTCAAAATCGGATTCATCCAAATATTTCGCGATGCTCCCGGAAAACTCATTCGCGTGTCGCTTAAGGGTAGCAAGCGTCTCTCCATGATTCTTTTTGACCACCAGACTTAATTGATCCAACACCTTTCGGGTTAGACTTTCGGCCTCATCTAAAAGAAGTCCTCGAACGCATGTTTTTTGATGAAACAAAGGCACTTTATCGGTTTCCATGATGGTTTTAACATCAAAAATGGATAAATCATAACGAAGGTCAGGTTTATCTGATCCGTAACGGCTTAATGCGTCGTGATACGTCATTTTCATAAAGGGGGTAGCTATCTCAACGTTTAACACGTTTTTAAACACATAGACCATCATCTTTTCAACTAAATCAAAGATGTCTTCAGGCTCGATGAATGATGCTTCAATGTCGATTTGAGTGAACTCAAGTTGTCGGTCTGAACGAAGGTCCTCATCTCGAAAACAGCGAGCAAACTGAAAATACTTCTCAAAGCCTGCAATCATGAAGAGTTGTTTATAGATTTGTGGCGACTGAGGAAGTGCATAAAACTGGCCTGGATAAAGCCTAGAAGGAACGAGAAAATCACGTGCTCCTTCAGGTGTTGATTTCCCTAATACAGGTGTTTCTAACTCGTAAAATCCTTCGGTTAAAAGGGATTGTCTAACCGCTTGAGTGATCGCATTTCGTTTGATTAAATAATGTTGCATAACGGGTCTTCTTAAATCCAAATAGCGGTATTTAAGCCGTGTTTCTTCAAGCGCATCCGAATCATTAGATATCATGATAGGGGGTGTCTCAGAAACGTTTAGCACCTTAAGATGTTCAACCTCTATTTCAATCTCTCCAGTTGGAAGATTAAGGTTTTTGCTTTCTCTTTCGATGACAACCCCCTTGACTTCAATGACATATTCGCTTCTTAAAGTTAATGCCGTCTCATGTGCTGGGTGATTGGGTTTAACGACCAATTGGGTTATCCCAAAACGGTCTCTTAAATCGATGAAAACAAGTCCTCCTAAATTACGGTTCCGCTGGACCCACCCTTTTAGAAAAACGGTTTGTCCAAGGTGACTGATGTTCAATTCATGGTTATGATGGGTGTATTTCATCTTCTATTTTCCTAGTCTTTCTTTGAGATATTTAGGGACTTTAGCAACAACGACTTCATCTTGGACTTCCGTTTGGGTATTTTTAACTCCCACTACACCGCGTTTGTATTCATCCTCACCAATAATGATCAAATACTTCGCTTGTTGCTTAATGGCTTGTTTCAATTGGGATTTAAAGGATTTTTGGGTGTAGTTCATGTCACAAGAAATCCGAGCTTGTCTAAGTTGAAACAAAATTTTCGTTGCTAAACTTCGGTAATCCGGTTGAAACGTCAAAATAAACGCCTCTAAGATGGGCTCTTTGGCAAAATCGACATTTTCCGCATCAATGGCCATCAGCAATCGTTCCATACCAAAAGCAAAACCAATGCCTCCAAGATCCGGACCCCCTAACTCTTTGACCAATTTTTGATAACGCCCCCCACCGCCTAAAACATTTTGCGCCCCAAATCCTTCTATATCGGCTTCAATCTCGAAAACCGTGTGGCTGTAATAATCTAGACCACGCACCAAACGATTAGCGATCTCATAGTTAATCCCAGCCATATGAAGGTGTTCCAAGATGCTCGTGAAATAGTGTCTAGAATCGGTGTTTAAATAATCTTGTGGGGTGGGTGCATTTAGCAATGCTGGATGATTTTGATCGATTTTGCAATCCAAAATGCGAAGAGGGTTTTTATCGATTCGAATCTTGCAATCGTCACATAACGTTTCCCTGTGGGGATCAAAATGCGTTTTTAATGCGTGATGGTATTGTTGTCTAGAGTCTTCATCACCCAAGCTATTGATTCGAACCCTGACGCCTTTTAGGCCCAGCCGTTTGATAAAATCGTAAGCCAAAATAATCAACTCAGCATCCAATGCAGGATCGATGGCTCCAATCGCCTCCACACCAAACTGATAAAACTGACGATAACGTCCTTTTTGGGGTCGCTCATAGCGGAAATTGGGACCTATGTAATACACTTTCTCAAGTTCACCTGAGGCATAGAGTTTGTTTTCAACATAAGCTCGGATAATGCCAGCTGTGCCTTCTGGACGCAAGGTCAAACGACGCTCGCCACGATCATCAAAATTGTAGGTCTCTTTGGTGACCATATCGGATAATTCCGATTGACGATGGAACACTTCACTGTATTCCATGATGGGTGTCCGCATCTCTTTAATGTTATAGAGTTTCATCAATGCGCGAATTTCTTCTTCTAGACGTTGCCAAAGATACGACTCATTTGGACAAACGTCATACGTTCCCTTTACTTTGTTGATAGCCATGGTAAGCCTCCTTAGTTAGTTCGTAACAAAACATTTCGACCTGTTGTGTGGTCCCAAAACGGGTGATGGTCATTGCTTCTCTTCCTACATAGGAAAAGGGTGTTTTTAAGATCACTTTTTGACTAGCAATGTTATCCACCAAATGTTTGATTTTGATGATATCGTAACGTAGATGGGTAAATCCCACATCCAACATAATCGCTAGCGCTTCAGACATAATCCCTTTATTCCAATAATCCTGATGCAAGACATACCCAATTTCGGCCCCGTTTCGTTGATCATCTTTCGTATGAAAATCGATGGTGCCAATCATTTTATCAGAAAGTAAATCCACTATGGCGTACCCAATGGGTAATCCTTTTTTAAACCTGGGCAAAAATACGGTTTTAATGGCGTATTTCGCATCCTTAAGGTCTTTCATTGGACCCCAGGATAAATACTTGACCACTTCAGGATTTTTTCCGTAATCATACATGTCATTCGCATCTTTTTTGCTGATCGTACGAAGCATGTAGTGGTCAAAGATAAGATTGGGCATGGTGCGATACGGTTTTTTCATGGTTGAGTCTCCTTCAAAATAAAAACGCCCTTAAAAAAATCTAAGGACGAAATAATCCGCGGTGCCACCTTAGTTCTAGGAAGTCCTAGCCCTTCATTTGGTTAAGGTCTCATCAGGCTGTCACATCCCAAGGGATCTCCTGAATCACAGACGATTCAATTACATTCTTATAGTATCTTAAAAATGGTAAAAAGTCAATCACATTTCGATTTGGATGGTCACGGGTCCATCGTTGATGGATAGGATTTCCATTTTGGCCCCAAAAACACCTTGCTCAACATGAGCATGCTCACTCAGGATATTAATGAAATGATGGTAAAGGTTTTGTGCATCAGTAGGGGGCATCGTTTGAGTGAATGAGGGGCGATTATTGCCTTTGGTATCGCCATATAGCGTAAACTGAGAGACAACCAATAAAGATCCCTTAACGGCCTTTAAATTGAGATTCATTTTTTGGTTATGGTCTTCAAACACGCGAAGATTAATGATTTTATCCGCCATCTTTTTAACGTGTTCCAAGGTATCATCAACATGAAACCCGACGTAGATTAAATACCCTTTTTCGATGGAACCGACGATGCTTTGGTCCACTTTAACTTGAGCTTGCTTAACGCGCTGAATGACCGTTCTCATTTGAAATCACGATCCACGCTGTAGATTTCACTAATCTTTCGCATGTTTAACATCACGGATTGCAGTTGGTTGCTGTTGGAAACCATGACCCGAAGACGAATGATTTGCTCGAAATTGGCTGTTGTAATGGCGTTAACCTCCAATATGGATACACTCTGTGCATTGATTTGAGTCACGATATCGGATAAGAGATTGGGTTTCGCTCCTCCAACGATTTTCATACGGGTTGAGTATTTACGAGTCACTTCAGATGACCAGAAAGCTTCAATTAGACGATGGTCATCAAAGGTTTTAAAGTTAGGGCAAAACGATGAATGGATGACAATACCACTCGTTTTGGAGACATAACCAATAATGGGATCGCCAGGAATAGGAAGACAACAATTCGCCAGTTTTAACTGGGGCGATGTTAGTCCTTCAATGACGACACCGGTTTCACTATGGGTCGTTAACTGCTTTTGCGCCTTTTCCATTTGGCGTTGCAGCAGTTGCTGTTGATCGACTTCCTGACCCAAAAGTTTATTGACGACTGTCTTCGCACTGAAATTGCCTTTTCCAATTTCCAATTGCAGTTCAGTAACGGTCGTAATCATGTACTTTTCAAAGTGTTTTTTGACAAAAGCATCATCGATGGAATCGGTAATTTTGTTTTGCATGAACTCGCGTTCAATCGCTTCTTTCCCAATTTGGATAATGGTGTCTCGATTCAACTTGTTTAAAAACCCCTTGATTTTATGCCTTGCATGCGAAGATTTGACGATCTTAAGCCAATCTTCACTCGGACCATAGGAGTTTTTATTGATTTTTACACTGACAATATCTCCGGTGTTAAGCTCGTATTCAAGAGGAACGATGCGGTTATTAACAATCGCTCCCACCATCTTATGACCGATATCGGTGTGAATTCGGTAGGCAAAATCGATGGGGGTTGCTCCTTTAGGAAGTTCAATCACTTCCCCTTTAGGTGTGAAAACATAGACATTCGCATCTAAAATGTCCCCTTTGATGGTTCCAACAAACTCTTCTGCACCTTCAGAGGTATCGTCTTGATCTTCGCTCATTTTAAGAAGCTCGCCATACCATTTTAGTTTTTGAGCAATCTCAAACTGTTCTTTTTCTTTCGAGTACGCTCGGTTTTCCTTATAGGCCCAGTGAGCAGCAATCCCGTATTCCGCAATCTGGTCCATTTCATGTGTGCGTATTTGCACTTCAAAAAGCGTTCCATCTTCCGATAAAACCGTGGTATGAAGGGATTGATACATGTTGGGTTTTGGAACAGCGATATAGTCTTTGAATCGCCTTGGAATGGGCGTAAAACTGGCGTGGATAATGCCTAAAGCTTGATAACAATTTTCCACTTTATCGACAATTATTCGCACAGCCAGCAAATCATAGATGTCTTCAAAAGCACGGTTATCATTGACCATTTTTTTGTAGATTGAAAAGATATTTTTGATACGGCCTTTGATTTCAAATTCTTCTAAATTGGACTCATGAAACAACGTTTTAATGTGTCCAATGACTTTGTCAATTGATGCTTCGCGTTCTTCCCGTTTGGCTTGAATCATGTTGCTGACCCGGTAATACATCGGGGGGTCTTTGTAGCGAAGCGAACGGTCTTCTAACTCGGCTTTGACTTTAAATATCCCTAAGCGATGGGCGATAGGTGCATAAATTTCCAGGGTTTCCGTGGCAATCTTGTACTGCTTTTCTGCTGGCATGGAGTCCAATGTTCTTACATTGTGAAGCCGGTCAGCAATCTTAATGACCACCACACGGATGTCTTTGGCCATGGCCAAAAGCATTTTTTGATGATTATCTGCTTGAGACGCTTTTGTGTTAAACGAGAGTTTTCCGATTTTGGTAACCCCATCAACCAACGATGCAACATCGTGACCAAACTCTTTTTCGATGTCTTCTAAGCTGGTTGTGGTATCTTCTACGGTGTCATGGAGTAAAGCGGCCATTATCGTGGCAGGTCCTCCTTTAAGCTCCGCTATAATCTTTGCAACCGCAACCGGATGGGTAATGTAAGGCTCTCCACTTTTTCGCATTTGACCTTTATGTTGTTTTAAAGCCAAAAAATAAGCCTTTTCAATCAGCTTACAATCGGATGGCTTTTTAATATACGAACTAAAGGATTCAATCAGCGATTGCAAAAGTGGATCGGTCACAAAACACCTCTTTTCAATAAGTGATTAAAGACAATATATCATAGTTTTGTAATTTTTCTCTACCATTTAAGAAAGATAATTCAATTAAAAAGCAAATACCCACCACTTCGCCACCGAGACGTTCGATCAGTTTTGCTGTGGCACCAACGGTTCCACCTGTGGCCAACAAATCATCCACAATCAGCACTTTATCGCCTTTTTTGACAGCATCTGCATGTAAACATAGTTCGTTGGATCCGTATTCAAGGTCATAGGCGATGGTGACGGATTCACGTGGCAACTTACCGGGTTTCCGTACAGGAGCAAATCCGATTTGAAGTGCCGTAGCTACGGGACAACCAAAGATAAACCCACGAGCTTCTGGGCCGATGATGACGGTGGCTTCTTTGTTTTTAGCAAATTCAACAAATTGATTGGCGGCATAGCGATAAGCCTCACCATTGAGCATCAAAGGGGTAATATCTTTAAACAAAATGCCTGCTTTTGGGAAATCCTGAACATCCGCGATGTATTTTTTTAAGTCCATTTTCTTATCCTCCATCTATCTTTTTTTATCAAAAAAAGATGATACTACCGTCTTATTTTAACTCATTTAGGATGTTTTTACAAGTGTGCTATAATCATTATAGGTGATATGATGCAACCCTTAGCTTATCGAATTCGTCCCACCCAATTTGAAGATGTCGTGGGTCAGGACCATTTAGTTGGAAAACATGGTGTTTTAAGAGAAATGATTGCGAAAAAGAAGTTCTTTTCGTTCATACTTTACGGACCTCCAGGAACCGGTAAAACCACCATTGCTCATCTTTTTGCACAGGAATCAGAAATGGATACCTATTTTTTCAATGCCTCTACCGATAGCAAAGCCCGTTTAAAAGACATTTTAAACACCACTCAATACCATGATCTTTGTTTGGTGATCGATGAGATTCATCGAATGAACACCGATGTTCAAGATTATTTACTCCCCTTTATGGAAAATGGGAAAGCCATTGTAATCGGACTTACGGCGCTCAATCCGTTTCAAGCCATCAATCAAGCCATTCGTTCACGGTGTCATCTTTTCGAAGTCAAACCGTTAGATGATGAGGCCATTCGACACGCATTGGTGCGTGGGCTTCGTCATTTGGATGTTGATTTTAAACTCAGTCAAGAGGCATTTACTGAACTGATTAAACGCTCCAACCATGAAGTGAGAACGGCTTTAAACGTGCTTGAAGCCATCGGGTTGGTTGCAACAGATGGGCAATTGATTACCCCTTCTCTTATTCAGAAAGTAACCGGAAACATGCACCATCATTTGGATAAAGATGGCACCCATTATTACGATTTGCTTTCTGCACTTCAAAAATCCATCCGTGGCTCAGACGTGGATGCATCGCTTCATTATTTGGCTCGGCTCATCACGCTTGAAGACCTCGACTCGATCATCCGAAGGCTCTTAGTGATTGCCTATGAAGACATCGGGTTAGCCCAACCTCAAATGGGTTCAAAGGTGCTCATGGGATGTCAAGCGGCATTGATGGTGGGTTTCCCTGAAGCACGGATTATTTTGAGTCAACTCGTGATTGACATGGCCTTATCGCCTAAGTCCAACACGGCGATGGTTGCCATTGATGAAGCGTTAAGCGATTATCAAGAAACAGATTGTGGAGACATCCCAGAACATGCGCTTAATCGGTTTATTCGATTAAAGCCTGATATTTACCATTATCCCCATAACGATAAAAATGCAATCAACGACGAACGCTACATGCCTGAAAAACTGATGTTAAAAACTTATTATCGTCCAAAGAACGAATCTGTTTACGAAAAAGCGTTGTTTGATCGGTTAAAAATGATTGATGCATTAAAGAAAGTTAAACGGTTTTAGTGAAAAAAAGAGAAGCGGTTTGCTTCTCTATTTCTTTAGTCGATGGAAATAATGACAGGAATCGTAATAGGTGAACGTCTGATCTCTTGATAGATGTAACGCCCAATTTCATTTCTTACATCTTTTTTATAATCGTTCCAATTGATGTATTTGCCTTCTAAATGTTTTTTAGAGACCTCAAGAAAAATCTCTTTGACGCGATCTAAAACATTTTGAGACTCTTTGACATACACGAAGCCTTTGGTCACCAACTCAACAGAACCGACAATGGTTTTGATTTTGGGATTCACATGTGCCACAATGATTAAAACACCATCTTCAGCCAATAGTTCTCGATCTTTCATGACAAAATCGTTAACATCGCCAACCGCTGTTCCATCAATAAGGATTTCGCCCACATTGATGTCGTTTTTTGACACATAAGGCTCTTTGTTTTCAAAGGTTAAAACATCCCCGTTATCCATTAAAAAAACGTGTTCAGGCTTGTAGCCAATATCATAAGCCAGTTTTCTTAGCGCATACTGATGACGAAATTCCCCAATCGTAGGAACGATGTATTGCGGTTTTAGTAAATTCATCATCATCTTGAGTTCATCCGATGTCGCGTGTCCTGTCGTTAGTAACCGTTTATCGATGACTTTGATATCGGCATCGCTTCGATAAAGCGTGTCCAATGTTCTTACCGCCATCTTTTCGGTTCCTGGGACAGGTGCTGTCATTAAAATGATGGTGTCATTTTCATTGATATGGATTAAGCGATCGGTTTTTTTAACCATCCGTTGAAGCATGAAAAAGGGTTCATGTCGATTGCCAGTTACCAGAGCAACAATCGATGGATCGTCGTTTTTGTTTTTCTCATCAATGTATCGCAAATTGATTAAAGCGGATTCAGGAATCGTCAGATACCCCTTTTCGATCGCTATATCAACGATGCGTTGCGCCCGTCTTCCGATAATGGCTAGCTTTTTGTTATGCGCTAAAGAAATATCGATGATGCGTTGAATCTTCCTTAAATCGGAGGAAAAAAGTGAAACGATGATGCGTCCTTCGGCATTGGCATAGATGCTGTTAATTCGATGGTTCAATGCTGTCGAACCAAAATGCCCACCTTCTAGGGTAGACCCAACCGATTCAGAAAGCAAGAGCAAAACATTCTTTTCAGAAAGCTCATTTATTTTTCGAAAATCCGTCATATAATGAACATCACTGCTTTGATCAAAAGTGAAATCCGAGGTATAAACAATGACCCCATCTAACGTATGAATAGCAATCCCGATGGACTCAGGGATAGAGTGGGTTGTACCAAAAAATGTCAACCTAACATTGCCAAATTTGATGATGCTATTGGAATGAATGGTGTTTAACGTCAATGATTCTAAATCAAATCCTTCATCGCTTAGTGTGTCCTTGACGATTTGCATCGTAAAATGGGTCGCATAAACCGGAACGTTCAATTCTTTTAACACGTGAGGGAGTGCGCCTATGTGGTCTTCATGTGCGTGCGTCAAAAAAATACCTTTGATTCGGTCTTTTGCCCGTATCAAAATGCGATAGTCTGGGATGATTTCATCAACCCCATACAATTCCGATGTTGGATATTTAATGCCTGCATCCAAAATAAACAGTTGCTGATCCACTTCAACAACATACATGTTTTTTCCATTCTCGCCCAGTCCACCCAAGGCGAAAAACCTTATTCTACTCATACATTCACTTCCTTTGAATCGTAGGATTACCTTTTTTATTATACCATGTTTTTATTCATACACAATCAATTTGTTCAGGGAGTATGATATGATAAAAGTAGGTGATAACATGATTAACTATCCTATCAAAAAACCCATGATGGAAAGAAAAACCAACTACGCAAACCTTGGCATGACTTTAGAAGCGGATATCGAAGCTTCAAACACCTATTATTTGAACCACGGATTCGCTGTCATTCACAAAAAACCTACCCCCATTCAAGTCGTTAATGTCAACTATCCCGCTCGAAACAAAGCAAAAATAGTAGAAGCGTATTATAAAACACCCTCAACTACCGATTTTAATGGGGTCTATAAAGGATACTATATCGATTTTGATGCCAAAGAGACCCACTCAGCTACTTCAATGCCCTTAAGAAACATTTCTCCCCATCAAATCGACCATTTGAGACAGGTAGAAAACCATCAAGGCATCGGATTTCTCATCGTTCATTTTAAAAAGCATAACACCTATTTTCTCTTGCCATCGGCTGTATTATTCGACTATTGGGACCATCAAGGAAAAGAAAAGGGACGAAAATCCATCCCTTATCAAACCTTTCTTGAAAAAGCTTATCCTATCCCTTTTAAGTACCATCCTCGGCTCGATTATCTTCCAGCTCTTGATCAATTGATTTTTGAAAGCAACTCGTCGTTTAAAACCAAGATGCGTTGACGGATGACCCATAGCAAAACCAATGTAAAAAGGGTTGTCGTCAAATTGTAACCTAAATTATAGGTGATAAACGAATACACCCATGCATCAAACGATGCGGTCTCACTCCAAAACACAACACCTGCCATGGATAACGACAGATACCGAACAAATCCTGCTAAAAGAACGCCCAAAATCATGGATTTCTTTTCATTCAATTGGCCGACAAACAACCCGGTCAATCCAAAGGCAGTAAACCCGACTAAGTAATCCAGTAAAAACGACCATCCAATAATGTAACCTCCAGGTGCTAATAGGATTTCAAATACGCCATAGATAAAACCTGCAATTAGACCATATTTTAGACCATAAAGAAATCCCACAATGACCAATGGCAACATTGAAAGTCCAAGAAAATGACCTCCAAATGGCATGTTCAACATGGGCAAAACAAACTTGCTGATGAGTTCAAAGACAAAGGCAATCGCAATTAAGCCACTTGTCATAATCATCTTTTTTAATTCCACATTTCCTCTCATCTTTCTCCTCCTTAGAAAAATAAAAAATTTCTATGGACGACCAAAGAAATTGATAGTTTGTCAGTCAATCAACTATCCCTCCGCTGGTACTATCCAGATCAGGTTCGCGGGTCGACAAATGTCCTCTCAGCCGAAGCTCCCCGTAGTCACCATTAGCATTATACCATGTTTTTCATCGACATTCAACGGAAAGGATTTTCTATGGAAATTCTATTGGGTCTTCTCTTTCTTATCGTTCTCTTCGCTGTTTTTATCCTACTCAATATGCGGGTTCTCAAAGAAGGACATCTGATCGTGGTCGAACGTTTGGGTTCGTTTCATCGAATCATTGAAGAACCCGGCATTCACTTCTTCATTCCGTTTGTCGATCGTCCCCTTGAAACCTTAAAAAAGGGCACCCTAGTGCGAGAAGTGATTGCATCATCTACCGTTTATGTTTGCACCTTTGAAATCATTGATCCCAAGCGCTTTGTTTATGCTTATCCAGACACCTTGATTGAGTTCGATAAAATGATTCAAGGTGGATATGGCACAATGTCAGACCCATTAGTCGAGGAGTGCCACCAAATGGGGATACGATTGATGGATATCACCCAAAGATAATAAATAATAATTTTTTGTAATTCTCTTGCATTTCCGATAATTCGGTGTATAATGGAAGATGTAAGGAGGAATTGCTATGGACATTAATTGGTTTAACGAGAAACCAAAAGAGTGTGTCATTACCTTGGCACAAGGCAACTTGACATTGAATAAAGCTGCCGCCAACTACTTTGAGCACGCATATAGCGTGATGCTCGGCATTGAAAACAAGCAAAAGCTTGTGGTCATCAAGCCCCTGAACAAAGCAGAGGCATTGAAACAAGACATCCCAGAAAACCGCAAATATAAAATCACGGTCAGGTCGTCTTATGCACGCATTACCAATAAAGCCTTTGTTGAAGAACTTGTTCAGATGTTCGGACTCACACTCGGCACTGAACCCCTCAAATTCAAAGCATCCTGGAATCAAAAGGATCAACTCATGATTGTCGATATGAAGGAGGTATTATAACATGCCCTATATCATGAATGTCTTGTTAGAAAACATCGTTTGGGTTTGGTTGTTCATCTTTGTTGCTGCTTTACTGATAGAACTCGCAACCGCTGATCTAGTCAGCATTTGGTTTTCATTAGGCGCCATTCCACCGTTTATCTTAGCCCTTCTTAACGCCAATTGGATTGTTCAAATCGTGGTCTTCCTTTTAACCACATTCGTTTTGATTGTGTTCACACGTCCTTATGTGTATAAATACTTCAAAACCAATGAGATTAAAACCAATGTGGATGCGATGAGCGGGCAAATTGGGATTGTCACCGTTGAAATCACACCGCTTCAAAACGGACGCGTCAAGATTAAAGCCGAAGACTGGTCCGCGACATCTAAGCGTCAAATACCGGTTGGAACCAAAGTCAGAGTACTGGATGTTGAAGGCAATAAAGTGATTGTTGAGAGTCTAGACGAATAAAAAAATATATAAAATAAGGAGAAAAACATGAAATTATTCTTTCCACCCATTTTGATTAACACCTTAGGCATTGCAGGTCTTGTTATCCTTGGTGTCATTCTATTGTTGTTAGCGTTAAGCTTAAAACGAGTTAGACAGACACAAAAAGTCATTGTTGAACGTTGGGGAGGTTACAACCGTTCCTTAGGCGTTGGGATTCATTTGATCATTCCTGGCGTTGAGCAAATAGCTAAAGTTGTTTCGCTTAAAGAGCAAATCAAAGATTTTGATCCTCAAGCTGTTATTACCAAAGACAATGTCACCATGCAAATCGATACCGTTGTCTTCTTCTCAGTTACCGATCCCAAACTCTTTACCTATGGAACCGAAAACCCATTAATCGCAATCGAAAACTTATCAGCGACGACCTTGCGTAACATCATCGGGGATTTGGATTTAGATGAAACATTAACATCCCGTGATTTGATCAATACCAAAATGCGCACCATCTTAGACGAAGCCACCGATGCGTGGGGAATCAAGGTTCACCGCGTGGAAGTCAAGAACATTATTCCTCCTAAAGATATTCGCGAATCGATGGAAAAGCAAATGCGTGCCGAACGTGAAAAACGGCAAACCATTTTGATTGCTGAAGGGGACAAACGTTCCGCCATTCTTCGTGCCGAAGGGGAAGCTGAAGCGCTTATCTTACGTGCTGAAGCCTTCAAAAAAGAAAAAATCCTTCATTCAGAAGGGGAAGCTACCGCTATATTACGCATTAAAGAAGCTGAAGCATTGGGGATCAAACTCATTAAAGATGCTGCTGCTGACCAAAGTGTCTTGACCCTGAAATCGCTAGAAGCGCTTGCACAAGTGGCCAACGGACAAGCCACCAAGATTGTGGTTCCTACCAACATCACCGATATTGCATCAACGGTACTGATGGCTGCTGAAATCGCAAGAGATAAAGTTGCTAAATAATAAGAAGCGAATGACACGCGTCATTCGCTTTTTTCTTACCGTATGGTTTTTTTAATAAGACTGATTGATTTTTTATCTGTTCCTAGTGTGATGGCTGATTCAATCAACGCCATGGCTTCTTCGATTCCTTTGTCGCGAACATAAAGGGTCGCCAGTACGTCTCCTTGATGAACGTAATGGCCAATTTTTCGGTGCAGATCAATGCCCACTTCTGGGTAGATGATGTCTTCTTTGGTTTCGCGTCCTGCGCCAAGTCGCATCGCTGCTTTTCCAATATCAAGGGCATTGATATCGGTCACATACCCGCTGGTTCGAGCATAGACTTTGACGGTATTTTCTGAAAGAAAATCTTCTGGGTTTTCAAAAATTGACAGATCTCCTCCTTGGGCTTGGACTAACTCCAACCATTTTTGATACGCCTGACCATTGGACAACGCTTCAAGCAAGCGTTTTTTTGCTTGTTCAAAGTCTGTTTCGACTTTTGCATCCAACATGAGATAAGCGCCGATTTCTACCGTGACCGTTACTAAATCAAGCGGTCCTTCTCCTTTAAGGGTCTCAATCGCCTCATACACTTCAAGACCGTTTCCGATTTTGTGCCCCAAAGGTTCATCCATGCCCGTTAAGATGGCGGTCATTTGCTTTCCTGCGAGTCGTCCAATCGAAACCATCAGTTCAGCCAGTTTCACAGCATCCTCTTCATCCTTCATAAAAGCACCATGTCCGACTTTCACATCCAAGCAAATGGCATCTGCGCCACTGGCCAGTTTTTTAGACATAATCGAAGACGCGATGAGCGGCATGCAATCCACAGTTTGTGTGACGTCTCTAAGAGCGTATAGTTTTTTATCCGCTGGAGCGACATCCCCGCTTTGACCAATTACAGCAATCCCAATCTCTTGAACTTGCTTAATAAATGATGGAATCGAAAGAACCGTTTGATAACCTGGGATACTTTCTAATTTATCAATCGTGCCCCCAGTGTGACCCAATCCTCGACCACTCATTTTGGCAAACTTGACGCCCATGCTTGCTAGCAAAGGGCCTAAAATTAGCGTCACTTTATCCCCGACGCCTCCTGTCGAATGCTTATCGACTTTGATCCCTTGAATCTCGGATAAATCAATCGATTCTCCAGAGTCCCGCATCGCAAGTGCTAAATACGTGGATTCTTCATCGGTCATTTGCATAAAATAAGTTGCCATAAGAAACGCACTCATTTGATAATCTGGAATGGTTCCTTGGGTATACCCTTTGATGATAAATTCGATTTCAGGTTGAGTCAGTGCGAACCCGTCCCGTTTTTTTTGAATGATGTCTAATATATGCATAACAACGACTCCCTTCTTCAATTATTGTATCATATCTTTCGTTTTGTTGCGTGTGATATGTATGTTATAATGAGAGAGTTAAAGGAGTAATGCAATGCAATTATGTGTGGTTAGACATGGAATGACCGATTACAATCTAAATGGGTATGTCCAAGGACGGATCAATGTCCCTTTACATGCTAAAGGAAAAAAACAGGCCCACATCTTAGGCCAATTGCTTCGACAAGAAGGGTATGTCTTTGATTGTTATGCGTCTTCACCTTTGTCACGCTCTATAGAGACGCTCTACTGGATTCAACAGGAACTTAAAACTGAAGCCCCCATCCAGATTGTCCCACGTTTTGCTGAACGGGATTTTGCTCATATGGACGGTAGGCCCGTTGATGAAGTGATGCCTTTGGTCAGACAACCGAACTACGAAGCACTGGATTATGAAACCGATAAATCCCTTATTAAACGAATTTATCAAGGCACGATGGATTTATATCACCGCCATGCCAATCAGACGATGTTGATGGTAGCGCACTCCCATGTGATTAAGTCGCTGTTAATTTTGTCAAATCCTAAAACCTATACATTTGCTGATTTTATTGGTCATACTGAAATGTTTATTTTCGAGGTGACGCACCAACATATCGAATTAGTAAAAAGGGTAACCCCTTAAAAGTAAAATAAAAGACTTTCTGCTGAAAGTCTCTTTTTTTTCAAATATTACGGTTAATGATTTCAAACATCATTTCTGCAATATCAGCCGTTTTCATGTCCTTAATCGTTTCAAATGGAATAACGGGGTGAATGGTAACCTGAATAGTGGTTGATCTAAATGGGGCTCGTCGTTTGATTTCAGAGGTTCCTTTGATGGAAATAGGGAGTAAATCAGCGTGAGCTTTGACGGCAAGTCGGTACGCACCAGCCCGCATAGCGACCATTTTTTCGTCATCGCGGTCTTTGATACCCCCTTCTGGGAAAATGGTCATTGCCATGCCTTGTTTGACCACTTTAATGGCTTCTACCATGGCTTTCGCTGTGTTTCGGTCACTCGAACGATCAATGGGAAAGGCACCAAGGTATTTCAACCATTGAGAAATCAAAGGCAGTTTATACACCCCCATCTTCGGGGTAAACGTCGTCGGACGTTCCATCACTTCAAAGATGATAAATGGATCGGCGTAGGACTTATGATTGGCGTAAACGGTCAAAATCCCGTCTTTAGGAACATGCTCTTTTCCAGTTACTTTGATTTTTAGTCGCATGAAAAAGACAATTAACCAATGAGACGTACTTCGAGAAAGATAGTATTTGTAAGGATGGGTCACTTTTGTCCATTTTAATATGGGAAAATTCAATACCAAGAATATGACAACTGCAAAAAAGGACACGATAAATCCCAAAATGAACCATAGAGCAATCATCCAAATAGCCATGTTGACGTAGAGGCTCATCAGGAGTGTAAATCCAAACCAAAAAAGGATAAACAAAGCTGAAATCATGATGTTGGTTTCCTTTCATAAACAGCGAAAATAAGTTGTTCTTCCATCCGCTTATCAATCAATTGAAATGCTGAAAGATCAAATGGTGGAAAATAAACGTTACCTTCATAGGCTTTTAACACATAGGTGATATAGAGTCTATCGGCATAGGGCAAGGCCAAGTGGTAGATGGTTTTCCCACCAATGACCATAATGGGTTCATCACGATGCTCTTTTAGATAAGCCACAACATCGGTAACATGCGTGGCATCCTCATAGTGACACGTTTCTAAGTTCGCTACAACCATCGTTTGAAAAGGCAAAGGCTTTTTCTTATAATACGTTTTTAAAGAACGATAGGTTTGCTCCCCCATAAGCACAATATGACCTTCTGTTTTCTCTTTAAAATACTGAAGATCTTTTGGGTAATGCCAAGGTAGCCGATTATCGTTTCCAATCAGCCAGTTTTCATCCATGGCCCAAATTAATGCGATCATACAGCCACCTTCCCTTTGATGCTCGGATAGGGGTCATATCCTTCAAGTTCAAAATCGTCATAGGTAAAATCAAACAACGATGTAATGCGAGGATTGAGTTTCATTAAAGGTTTTTTTCTTGGTATTCGAGTCAGTTGCAAACGAACTTGATCAAGATGGTTGAGATAGATGTGTGCATCGCCTAACGTATGAACAAACTCACCCGCTTTGAGCCCAACCACTTGGGCCACCATCATCAACAGCAACGCATAGGATGCAATATTAAATGGAACACCCAAAAAAACATCGGCACTTCGTTGATAAAGTTGTAAAGATAAAGTGTCATTGGATACATAAAACTGAATCAAGGTGTGACACGGTGGCAAAGCCATTTTATGAATGTCTGCTGGATTCCAAGCAGATAAAATCATGCGTCTGGAATAGGGGTTCTTCTTAAGTTCTTCTAAGATAAAAGCCAGTTGATCCACACCATTAAAATCGCGCCATTGAGCCCCATAAACCGGTCCTAAATCGCCATGTTTCGCAGCAAATATGGGATCTTCTTTAATTTTATTGACAAATTCATCGATGGATTCGCCTTGAAAATCAGGATCTTTCTTAAATCGTTCGTATGGCCAATCGTTCCAAATACTAACCCCATGTTGAACTAAATAACGAATGTTGGTATCCCCTTTGATAAACCATAAAAGTTCGTGAATGATGGATTTGAGATGAACCTTTTTGGTGGTTAATAGGGGAAATCCTTCCGATAAATCGTAACGCATTTGATACCCAAACACACTATAAGTTCCTGTTTGTGTTCGGTCATTTCTAAAAACACCTTGATCTAAAATCGTCTGGCATAAATCTAAATACGTCTTCATAGACCTTACTTAGCCAACTCATAAAGTGCTTCAGTATATATAATGGTTGCTTGAATAAGACTGTCGATTTCGATAAATTCATCCCGTTGATGGATGAAGGTGGGTGTGTTTAAAAAATGAGGACCAAACGCCACGCAGTTGGCTAGCGCACGTGCAAACGTTCCGCCACCAATCGAGATTGGTTCTGTTAAATCATTGGTATGTTTGCGGTACACCTTCAGCAACGTTTGAATCAAAGGTGAGTTTAAATCTTGGTAAAGCAATGGCTGATGCTTGTCATTCGTGACAATCGCCCCATAAGGAGAAAAAACAGTTTTTAACCGTTCAATAACCTGATCAAAAATAACCCCATTCGGATAGCGAATATTGAGCGAAAGTTGATACACGCCATCCTTAAGATCAATAACGCCGAAGTTATTTGTCAAGTTTCCCATTTCAGGATCATGGTAGGCAATGCCTAACTTAACACCTAAGAAATCGTCTAACAAAAGATGATCAATAAGCGACACTAATTTGGAGCGAAAACCCAAATGTTTTAAGAAGTGAAAGAGCTTAAAGATGGCATTATCGCCAAATTCCGGGGTAGAACCATGGGCTGATTTGCCATAAAACTCGACTTTAATGGTGTCGTTTTGTCTTGTAAAGGTTGCTTTGTCTTTGGATTGTTCAAGATAGTTGGATAAAATGTTTTCAAAATCGACTTGATTTTTGAGAATCGCATAAGCATAATCAGGAACCATGTTATCCCTGAATCCACCTTTAATCTCTATGATGTCATTGGATTCGCATTTCCCTTGAATCAATGTTCTGGAAATGCCTTTTTCAGCATAGATTAAAGGAAAATCAGCATCTGGAATGAATCCCGCTACGGGAATCTCTGGATAAACACTAAAATAGTGACGCACGCAACGCCATCCTGTTTCTTCATCATTGCCCAAGATAAGTTTGATCCGTTTGGTTAATGGTAAATTTAACTCTTTAATGATCTTCATCGCATAATACGCTGCGATGGAAGGTCCTTTGTCATCTTCGGTGCCGCGTCCATACATTTTGCCATCATGAATCTCTGCTCCATAGGGTGGATAGGTCCAATCATTACCGGCTGGGACAACATCAAGATGCCCAATCATGGCTACATAGTCTTTTTGATTCCCATATGCAATATGGCCAGCATATCCATCTAGGTTAACGGTATCAAACCCGTCACGTTCACCGAGTTGAAGCATAAGATTCAAGCTATCGGTGCATCCTTGCCCAAAAGGGGCACCTTTTCTATTTGGATCAAATGTGGTCAACTCAGAGTTAATTTGAATTAACTTCTGCAAATCTTCAATGAGTTGTTCTTTTCGTTTTAACACTTCGTTTTTAAAATCGATCATCATCTTATCATCTCCCGCTTCTATTGTAACATAATCTAAAACCCTGAGGAAACAAGAAACCCGTTTTCATGCCAAAAAAAAGTTGGCTCAGCCAACTTATGAGGATTGGATTCGGATGCTTCCAGTCGACGTTTTTGCAACAATCGAAACATCGCCTGATGTTCGCACATAGTTTTTTCCTTGTGCGTCGCCAAAAACACGAATGCTTCCAGTCGAAACCGATAAATCCATGCTATAGTCTACGTTGGGCAGTGCTGTAAAACTAATGTCTCCCGTGCTTGACGCAAGATCAAAGGATGGGGCTTCTGTGCTTTTGACTACGACATCTCCAGTCGAAACGCGTACACTGACACTTTCGGTTGATTGTGAAGACTCAAGAAGAGCAGACCCGGTATCGGTTTTGATGGTGATGCCACTTGCAGTAACATTTTTTACGGTGACACTTCCAGTGCTTGATTGAGCATAAATTCGCTCAACTGAGACGATATCACGCAGGTCAACTGAGCCTGTTTGGGTTTTTGCTGTAAATTTTTGAGCACTTACCTTGTGAACTGTTATGCTTCCTGTACTGCTTTCGAATAACACGTTTCGATAGTCTTGTGGGTCATCAAATTCGGTCTTAATAGACCCAGTCTGAGTTTTCAAAAGCAGCGATAAATCCGCTCCATGGGGAACATAAAGTTCAATTGAACGGTATGTTTTTGCTGGAAACCGGAAGAAAAACCACTGACGGACGTCTTCTTTTTGCTTGACATAAAACACCCCATTGGTCTCCTCTATGGTCCACGTCTCTTTATCGTGTTGATAATAATGGATGATGAATGTCTCACTTTCATGATGACGAATCACGATGTCGCGTGTATCCAAATCAAATGTGATGGATTCAATGGCTGTTTCTGTAACATACGTTTGCTGATCGCCATAAGCGTAATCGTTGCTCAAATACGATCTTAAGTTAACAACATCAATCCCCATGACTAAACCGGCCATGATTAAAAGGATGCCAATCATCATGATAATTCCTATTGTTCTAAATATCCATTTCATTGTTTTCACCTTTTCTTATAATTTTAATGAACCAGCGATAGATCCATTTTGACATTTGCCAAACAACTCCCAAGACGAGGCTTGAGGCTAAAGCGGCCACGCCAAGGGCAACCATCGATGTTCCAATGATGGCAAACGATTCTGCAGTTCCCAGTTGTGTTCCTAAAACATCAAACACCAAAGCAGCAAGCGCTACAATTCCTGACAATGTAATACCCATAATCGAGATGACCAAAGAAAGACTGATGATCATTAAAATAAGATACACAATTCCCAGGGGGATTAAAAGAGGGGTGCTCCATAAGACATAGAACAATTGTCGCATGGATTTGGCCTGTTTACTGTAGGTGTCATTTTTTCTTTTCAATAGAACCACTGGCCGCATGGATTTGATGATGGTATCGATCGGATACGATTGGGCGATATCATCAAAAGACTCGCCATTGGCCATTCGCTCTTCAAAAAATTCTTGATAGTACGCAACAATATCATCGACTTCTTCTTGATAAAAATGTTTGCTGAGCGCTCTTTCTAGCTCACTGATCCAGGCTTTCATGTTTTACTCTCACTTTTTTAATATTTCATAAATCTTTTTGATGTCTTCCCATTCTTTTAGAAATTCATCGATTTGCTTTTTTCCGTTTGATGTGATTTGGTAGTATTTCCGGTTACGACCTTGATAAAGGACGTTGTACGTTTTTAATGCCTCCGCTTTTTCAAGCCTTCTTAGGATGGGATAGAGTGTTGACTCTGATATCTCGATGTAATTTGATAAATCATTGATTAACTTGTAACCGTAGGAATCGCTATGCTGTAACATCGCCAGTACGAATATTTCTAGCACTCCTTTTTTTAGTTCTGTCTTCATGGGTCACCTCTTATACCACTTTACACGGTATATTATACAACGCATAGTATTAGATGTCAATAAAAAAAGTTCATTTTTCAGAACTTTCTTTCAAGTGACTCTCTTCAATTCGTCCGTTTCCTGCAAGGAAGGTAATCCGATCAGCAATGATTTCGATCATGTTGATTCGTTTTTCATCAGAAAGATCTAACTTCCAGGTTTGCACGCGTGCCTTAACGGCAATCATCACGCCTTTTTTGGCGTAGGACTCAATCGAGTTGGCCAATCCTTCCCAAACCGTCACTTTGATGAAATCCGTGTCATAATTGCCCTCCATGTTTTTGAAGGGACGTGAAACAGCGAGCGTTAGATCGGAAACCTTTCTGCCGTCTTCTAGTATTTTTACTTCGGGGTCGTGGGCTAATCGTCCAATTAAGATGGTTTGATTGAGCATGTTCTTTCTCCTTTTTCATCCAGTTTAGCGAAATCTTCGGATGGATTCAAATGCTCACTTGAATCATCAGACGCGTTTGGGTTTTCGTTTCGATAAAAACGGGTTAAGTGAACTGGCATTTTTGAAACTGAAGAATCAAGCCCTTCATCATTATAAAAAAAACCTAAGATTTAGGCTTTTTTGTAAACTAAGGTCGAACAATAGGTTTTTTTAATCTCAGTCATAATCGCCCACACATCGGAATACGTTATCGATGATAGAATATGGACCACTTCGAAAAGTTCGACCCCTTGATGGTGATATTTTCCATACAGGTAGGCTTTGACATCTTGACTGTTTAAAGCGAAAATGAACTGCCCAAGGTATACCTTCTTGTAGCGAATAAAATCATCTTCATTAATCCAATCGCTCCTGTCCTTAAACAAAACATCCATCAGCCTTTTTTTAAGCTTCCGTATTTTGTTGGTTTCAGCGTAGAGGTAAAACGCTTCAGCTCCCTTTTCAAATTGAGTGCTGACATAAAAACTTTGATTGATGAGTTGTTCATTAAGCAGCGATTGAAACGTAGGCGATGATGCACCTAAAAGCATGTTCAACAGCATCGATATCGCCAGTTCGCGTTTGATTTGGTCTTTGGGTTGTCGTTTTTTATACCCGAGCTTAACCCCCATCATTAAACGATCCATTCCATAATCGGTGACTTTTTCTTCATGTTTTTTAACAATCTTTCGTGGTTCTTTTTGAACCAACAACCGAGGGATTGGAAAACACGGCTTGTCTGTTCGATGATCATAAGCCTTTAAAAACGTCTTTAATTGGAGAAGATCAACTTTTCCAGCGATAACCAACAACCGATTTTTGGGTTGATAAAAGAAATTAAACACATCCAAGAGCATCTGTTGATTGATGGTTTGAATCGATTCAAGTGTGCCTCCGATGTCGTATTTTAAGGGATGAACATGATACATGTTTTCCATCAAATGGTTTTGCATCTGGGTATGAGGATCATCTAAATACATTTTCAGTTCTTCAGCAATAATGCTTTTCTCTTGTTCAATGTTTTGATCCGTGAAATACGGTGTGTCCACCATGTTTAACACATGTTCTAAACAATCCAAAACGTGCTCTGTTGTTTGAAAAACATAGCTTGTTTGGTCAAAAGAGGTCATCGCATTCGCATCTGCTCCCCACTGAGAAAACTTAGAAAACGCATCCCCTTCTGGCATGGCGAAAATTTTATGCTCAAAAAAATGAGCAATTCCTTCAGGAAAGCGATGGTCGATTCCATCCACTCGATACGACAGATGCAACCCACCAAAAGGAACTGAAAGTTCAACATAGGTGGAATAACAAGGGTCTTCTTTGGGTAGAACATGGACTTCCATCCCGTTTTTTAAACGATGCACATAAACCGTTTCTGCGAAATTTGAGTGGTGTATTTTACGCATTGGTGTCACCTGTAAGGATAAAACTTGTGTCTAACTGCAATTTTAGGAGGACGACCTTTAAGTCGTTTAGCGTGACACGGTCAATGCGGTTAAGCCGCTCGCCAATGGAATCTTCCTGATTGAACATCATACGTGTATAGGCGCGTTTCGTTAAAAAAGACTGTTGGTCAAGTGACGATTGAACTTGTGACTTGTAGTAAGCCTTTGCTGTTTTCAGTTCGGCCTCTTTAATCCCATTAACCACCAATTGATCGACCAATTGCATGATGGCTTCGTGCGCCATGGTCTTCTGATCCATGTTTAAACCAGAGGAAATCACCAAAACGCCCTTGTAGGGATCATAGTTTGAACCAATATCATAGCATAAGCCTTGCTTCTCACGTATGGTTTGAAAAAGCCTTGACTCGGGATAACCACCTAAGATTAAATCAACTAAAACCGCAGCGTCAAACAAATCATCGTTTCGATATATCGGCAAAATATACCCCATCTTTAGGATGGCTTGCTGCAACTGTGTGGTGGTTTCAGTAATAACCTTGTGGCTTCTTGCTTTTCTAAAGGTCAATTCAATGGGTAACGTTTGGGTTTCATCTGGAAAAAGGACCGACTCAATCCTTGTCATTTGCTCAGGCTCAACACGCCCATTCACGATCACATGGATGCGATTGTCGCTGCGAAGGTTGCGGTAAAAGGCTTCCATTTTCTCCAACGTGACGTTTCTAATCTCTTTGGGTGTTCCAGATAAAGGAGCAGCGTACGTATCTTTTTGAAAAAAATGTTGATTAAACCGGTGCTGTGCATACATGCGTTTATTGTTCTTATGGGTCGCCCATTGCTCGATTAACATCCGTTTTTCTTCTTCTAAAAGTGTGGCTTGAAAGCCGTTATTTCGGTTTAAAACCTCATCTAAAAGAAAAAGGGCTTCTTGAAATAGCGTTGGATCATCAACGATCAAAGGGTCTACAAACGTTAGCGTTATGGATATCACATTAAGGTCTCCCATGCGTTCCACACGGGTTTTAAAATAGGCACCATAAAGGTTTTCCAAAGCCTCATTCATGGCTTGTCGAGTCGGGTATCGATCGGTATGCGATGTTAAGAGTTTCGGCAATAAAAAACGATACACGCGTGTATCTTTTGTTTCTTTAGCTGCGAAAAACACAGCGATTTGTATCGTTTTAAAGGCTTGATTATAGATGAGCATTAGAGACTATTCAACGCAACTTCCATCATTTTTGTAAACGCTTCTTGGCGCTCTTGTGCCGTCGTCGCCTCATGGGTAACCAGTGAATCGGAAACAGTCAATAGACAAGCAGCGCGTTTACCCAGTGCCTTGGCATTAGCAAATAAGGCGAACGATTCCATTTCGACTACATCAGCGTTATAGGCTTTTTGGATATCGATATAATCTTCAAACCGCATGCGGTAAAACACGTCAGATGAATGAATGGTTGAAATGTGAAGGGGGATGTTGAGTTTTTGAGCCGATTGAATAAGCCGTTGATTTAACGTTTTTGAAGCTGGAAGAATCTTTCGATTCGAGATTCCCATGGTTTTAGCAAATGTGGATTCGGAGTAGGCATCTTTGGCTAAGATGACATCATAAAGTTTTAACTGGTCGGTGTATGCACCGCAAGAACCGATGCGAATGATGTTTTGAACATCATAAAACTTATAAAGTTCATAAGAATAGATGCCAATAGATGGCATCCCCATCCCAGAACCCATCACCGTAACGCGTTTTGTTCCAAAAAACCCGGTATAGCCAAGCATGTTTCGAACCCCATTGATGGGTACGACTTTGGTTAAAAAGGTATCTGCGATGTACTTAGCCCGCAATGGATCTCCCGGCATCAATACGGTTTTAGCAATTAGCGATTTATCGTGACATTCAATATGAGGTGTTGGAATCATGTTCTTGTCTCCTTTGGATAATTTGGACGCCGTTCGATGTTCCAATTCGTGTGGCACCCGCTTCAATCATCTTAAGCGCGTCTTCATAGGTTCTAACGCCTCCAGAAGCTTTGACTTCCGCTTGATCTTTGACGACCGATTTCATCAAAGCCACATGCGCGATGGTTGCACCTGCTGGACCAAACCCAGTGGATGTTTTTATAAAATGGGCTTTAGCGCGAAGCGCTATTTGACTCACCTTAACGATTTCTTCTTCGGTAAGGTAACACGTTTCAATAATCACTTTGACGGTACGGCCTTTGGCTTGATCCACCACTGATTTAATATCGTGATAGAGGGCTTCATCTTGACCTGACTTCAATAACTGAACATTGATGACCATGTCAATCTCATCTGCACCATCTGTGATCGCTTGTTGGGTTTCAAAGGCCTTGACATCGGCTCGGTGCGTTCCATGAGGAAATCCAACGACCGTGCAGACCAAGACATCCGTAGTGATCAGGTGTTCTTTAGCGTATTTGACCCAAATAGGATTGACGCATACGCTTTTAAAATCATATGTTTTTGCTTCATGAATCAATTGATTGATCTGTTCTAGGGTGACATTCGCGCCAAGTTTGGTGTGATCAATCATTTTGTTGAGAGGTATCATAGCCTATCTCCTTTATATTTTTTTATGTGTTTTTCAAAAAAACCGATAGAAGGTCCTATCGTAACGACCATAACGAAGGTAAACCAATTGATTTGCTCAAAGAGCAAGCCGGTCATGATTCCCACAATAACAGCCAAAACAAGAAAAATGCCTTCGATAATCATTTTTGAATAGGTCGTCGAGTGAGTTTTTTGGTTTAAGATGACCAAAAGCCGTTCGTACGGCAAAGGAGCCAGCCCCGTGGTCAAGGTCAAAGAGACTCCAAACGAAACAATGAGTATGCCCGAAATGGCCATTAAAAGCCTGAGCCAAATGGCCGTTACATGCGCGAAAGGTCCGCTATCATAAACCCATTTCCAACCGTCAACACCCAATCCTAAAACCAGCAAGAATAAAAACGAAAGCAAAATGTTCTTTTTCGATCCATAAACATAGCTTAAGATGGTGGCAATTGTGCCCACTAAAATCGCAACCGTTCCTAAAGAAAGGGGGGTTAACCGATAAAGGTAGTAACATAGTGCATCTAAGGGGGCTGCTCCAAGGCGTGAATAGAGAATCGTCACAATCCCCAAAGAGATGATAAGAAAACCTCCAAGATGTCTAAACCAGGGGTGTTTAATCATTAATCAATCAACTTTCTAACATCAATTTTTTGATACGCATGATTATACTGAGTGAACCTCGTCTTTTTCATGATCCGATAAACCTTTTTCGCTGTTTTCTTTGGAATGACTTTTGTTCCTCGTATGAATCCAGGAACATCTTGTAAATACTTTTCAATAAGTGGATACAGTTCTTTGGTCGAAACGACCTTGACTGTTTCAGTCTGGCGATACAAAATGTAATTTAAGAAGGGAGGAAACACCGTTAGGGTTTGTTCTTTCCATTCGATGGCCATCACCAAACGTTCGCCGTTTTCAACAAGGAAATGGTATTTAGGAACATATGTGTTCAGTTCTTGATAATACTTTTGGAGTTCGAACGCATCATCCAAATAACGGTAGATTGCGAACAATTGATCGTGTGGAACGTGTTTATAATCCGATAACAACACTGGATTTTTTGAGACATACGCCTCTTTAATCATCGAAAACACTTTAAAGACAATTTCCATTTTAAACGGTAAAACATCTTCTAACATTTCATTATAAACCGCAAAACCATAAGTGTCACACACCCGTTTGACCAGATCAAACATGTGTTTAGCCATATAATCTGGGGATAAAATCGGCATATCCATTCTAAAATTCAAATCCAAGTATTTCGGATTTAATCGGTAGATGTCTGGAACATGGGATTTTGGCGTGATAAAAAAGGCGGCTTTGAGGTTTAATCTGGGATGGGTGTAGAGAAATCGGACCGATTGGTCATCCATTTCGATGTCCATTCCTTCAATCTTTTCAAAAAATTGAATCAAATCTTCAATGTCTATTTTACGGCTTTTTTCCTTGAAAAAATGGATATTGAACTGAGACATAGCAACACCTCGCTACCTTAAGTATATCACACTATTTTTTTAAGAATGCTTTGAGCCAATCATAATCGGTTCGATCAATGCTTAATGGGGTTATCGAGACGTACCCTTCATCATACGCAATCACATCCGTCATCGGGTCTTCTTCATAGTGAATAATCGAGGATTTAATATGATAAACATGGGGGCGTTCGCTTTTTACGTACTCAGCATGCTGAAACCGTTTGCCCATTGTGGTGTATTTAACTCCAAGGGGTCTTAAATAATGGTCTTTCGGAAAATTGATGTTCAAAATTCCAGGACCCTCGTAAAGTTTGCTTTCAATGATTTCATCCATTAGTTTGATGGTTTCATCATACAGATACGGTAATCGAGGATGTGGGGCCGATATGGCCATCGCAGGAACACCTAAAATCTTCGCCTCAAGGGCAGCCGCTACGGTTCCAGAATACAAGATGTCTTTGGCAATGTTTTGACCATAATTGATGCCTGAGATGACCAAATCAAAATCCACATCAAATAACTTTAAACCTAAACGTGTCGCATCAGCGGGTGTTCCATCAACCACTAAAGTGGCTTGCGAGCCAAAAATAGGATCAGTATAAAACGTTTCAATGCGCGATTTTATGGAAATGGCGTGTGATTTTGCACTTTGATGGGTTTTGGGTGCCGAAACGAAAATGGTTCCAAAGACTTGCAAAGCCCGCACCAAGATAGCAAGACCTTCTGCTTGATATCCGTCGTCATTAACTACCAGTATGTTCATATTCTACTCCTTTACAACACGAGCGCATCGCTCACACAAGCCCTCATGATTAACGTGATCGACAACATTCCAACAACGATCACAGGTATGCCCTTCTGCAGGATAAACCTCAACGGATACGTGATTGCCTATGGCAAGGTCTACTTTGGAGACAATTAAGACTTGTGCGATGGGCATCTTTAGTGTTTGAATCGCTTCATAAATGGGTGAGGTGACTTTTAGTTTAACATGGGCTTGAAGCGATTTGCCGATGACTTTTTGCTCGCGTGCTTCTTCTAACTTTTTCAATACAGTATCCCTAAAATCATGAAAGACTTCAAAAGCCGCCATGAGAGCTGGATCTTTAGGCAACACCGAAGAAGGAAGGTCTTCTAAATAGACATCTAAAGCTTTCGGTTCTGGCATAAGTTGATACGCCTCAGATGTAGTATGTGGGATGATTGGCGTCAAAAGTTTCAAGATGCCTGATGTGATTTCATAAAGTGTGGATTGGACGGATCGTCGGATGGTGTCATTTTCCTTTTCGATGTATAAAATGTCTTTGGTGTAATCCAAATAAAACGCGGAAAGTTCATTGGTCATGAACGATACCATGGTGCGATACACCTTATCGAATTGATAATGCTCATAAGCATGACGGGTTTTTTGAACCAAATCATCGTAGATGAGCATCATGACTTGATCAAGTTTACTTCGATTCGCATAAGAAATCAAATGTTTCGATGGGTCAAATCCGGATAGATTACCCAGCATAAAACGGATGGTGTTTCTTATTTTTCGATACCCTTCTGCAATTTGATTCATCAAATCGTTTGAGATCCGGACATCGCTTTGATAATCGACACTCGCCACCCATAAACGCAGTAAATCTGCGCCTTGTTGATTCATCACTTTGATGGGGTCAATCGTATTACCCAAGGACTTACTCATTTTAAATCCTTGCCCGTCAAGGACAAACCCATGTGAAACTACACGACGATAAGGCGATTGCCCGTACGCGGATATCCCTGTAATGAGTGAGGAGTTGAACCAGCCTCGGTATTGATCAGAACCCTCCAAATAGAGGTCAGCTGGATACGGCAGATTGCGTTCATCTAAGACCGAATGTGACGTTCCTGAATCAAACCAAACGTCCATCGTGTCGGTTTCTTTAACAAATAAACCGTTGGGCGAACCCGGATGGGTAAACCCATTGGGGAGCAACTCTTTAGCGTCTTTCTCATACCAGATGTTGGACCCTTCTTTTTCAAAAAGCGATGCGACATGAAGCAAGACATCGTGATCCAAGATGGCTTCACCATTTTCAGCATAGAACACCGGAATGGGGACACCCCAAATCCGTTGTCGGCTGATGCACCAATCTTCACGTCCTTGAATCATATTGGTCATGCGAAGTTCGCCCCAAACCGGCAGCCAATCAACGTCTTTAACCGCTTCAAGCAGTTCGTTTTTGATGCGATCGATGCTTGCAAACCATTGAGGAGTCGCGCGAAAAATAACCGGTTTTCCCGTACGCCAATCATGGGGATAAGAATGGGTGAACTTTTCAGCTTTAAGCAAGGAGCCAACCGCATAAAGGGTTTCAACAATCTTCTCGTTGGCCACTTCATAGAAAAGACCTTCAAACTGTTCAGCGTCTTGGTTCATGTACCCTTTATCATCCACTGGACATAGAATGTCTAATTGATACTGGCGACCTACACGATAGTCTTCTTCACCGTGTCCAGGCGCTGTATGAACTAAACCCGTACCATCGGTATCGGTCACATGCTCCCCAAGGATGAGGGGGCATACTTTTTTAAACAAGGGGTGACGGTAAGTCTTTGACTCCAATTCTTGCCCTAAAAAGGTATGCAGTAAAGTGACATCTTTCCATCCAAGTTTGTTTTTTAAATCGTTTAAAAGGGTCTCTCCCACAATGTACTTTTTTCCATCAGCATCCACCACATGGTATTTAAATCGTGGATGAACGGAGATGGCTAAGTTTCCTGGTAGGGTCCATGGTGTGGTCGTCCAAATCAAGTAAGCGGCATCTTTAAAAATCCCGTCTTGATCCGTAGACTCAAAAGCAACATAGATGGAGGTGGATTGCTTATCTTTATACTCAATTTCAGCTTCAGCCAAAGCGGATTCAGACGAAGGAGACCAATAAACGGGCTTCAGCCCTTTATAGATTAACCCTCGATCGACCATTTTGGCAAAAACTCGGATTTGTCTCGCCTCAAAGGCCGGATCAAGCGTCACGTAAGGGGTGTCCCAATCTCCTAAGATTCCTAATCGCTTAAACTGCTCTTTTTGGCGAGCAACCTGCTTGATTGCATAATCTTGGCAAAGCCTACGGTAATCGGCAATCGATAATTCTTTTCGGTTGACACCCATTTTTCCAACAGCGGTTTCGATGGGTAATCCGTGGGTATCCCATCCAGGAACATAAGGAACATAATGCCCTTTCATGGTTTGATAACGCAAAACAAAATCTTTCAAGATTTTATTGAGTGCATGCCCAATATGGATATCCCCATTGGCATAAGGGGGGCCATCGTGCAAAATAAAAGGGGTCTTCTCTTTGTTTTTCTCAAGTACTTTTTGGTAAAGTTTGATGTCTTCCCACCGTTTTTGGAATTCGATTTCGCGTGTGCCCAAATTCCCACGCATCGGAAACTCCGTGTTTGGCATCAAAAGTGTGTTTTTGTAGTCCATCATTATCCTCCTGTTTATAAAATAAAAACGCCTTCGATCTAAGGACGGAATCATATCCGCGGTACCACCTTAGTTCTAGCAGCGCTAGCTCTTCATTTGCATTGTATGCTCAAAGGTGATCCAAACAAAAGAGGGGTTGGTCAGGCTCGCACCATATCCTGACTCGCTTGCAACATCATTTGTTCGTGTGTCCTTATCGTCGCATGATTCTATTCGACAATCTCTTTTAAAAACTCTTCAACCGACCCGTCTTCGTAAACATCGTGGGTGGCAAATAAAAATACTTTTTCTTGAATATTGAGAATCTCACCCTTTAGGGCATAAATAACACCTGAGAAGAAAGCAATTGCTTTATTGGCCTGATCAATATCTAGCCCATCAAAATTGAGAATAAGGGGTAAACCCGAGATCAATTGGTCAGCGAGTTTGGTTAAATATCGGTCGTCATCAGATTCCAACTTTTCAAAGACAATCTGATCGGATTTATGAACCGGTGTCTCCTCGATCTGGTTTTTCTTAACTTTGGTGAATCTGCTGAAAAGACCCATGTTTCCTCCTTAATCAAGCCATTCTAGAAATTTTCGTCCGATTCTTAAATGGGTCGTATGATGCTTCAAGGCACATGCATAATCATCGGTCATGCCCATGGAGCGATACGGCAAATGAAAGGCATTAGCCAACTCATCTAAGCGTCTGAAGGCTTCTTCTGTGATCTGGGCATCGTGATCTTTTCCCATGGTCATCAAGCCTACTACGTTTATTTTATCATACTTTTTTATTTCCAAAAGGAATTGTTGCAAATTCTCAGGATCAACCCCACTTTTTTGAGGTTCATTGGTCAAATTCACTTGGATGAAACAATCGATAGGCCTTTTAGCATGCTTTTGAATTTCTTGGGCTAACTTAATGCGGTCTAAGGTATGCAGGGTATCAATCACCTCGATAATATCCTTCACTTTGTTGGTTTGAAGGTGCCCAATAAAATGCCAATGGATTGGCAAATCCTGTAACTCAGCCACTTTTTTTAAAAGACTTTGTGCTTGGTTCTCACCAAAATGAAAAACGCCTTTTGAATGGAGTTGGCGAAGTTGTTGGGGATTGAAATATTTCGACGCACAAACGGTAGTTACATTATCGAACATCATACATTAAACCTAAACAGCATGATATCGCCATCTTGAACCACATACTCTTTGCCTTCAAGACGGACTTTTCCTGCTTCCTTTGCTAATTGGGGTGTTTTATAAAAAACGATATCCTCATAAGAAAGGGTTTCAGCTTTGATAAACCCTCGTTCAAAATCCGAATGGATGGTTCCTGCACACTGCGGTGCTTTCATGCCGTGTTTGAACGTCCAAGCCCTAACTTCAGGGTCACCGGCAGTGAAAAATGTTTTGAGTCCCAAAAGATGATAACTCTTTTCAATTAGTGCATTCAACCCTGATTTTTTCATGCCATACGCTTCCAAAAATGCTTTTTGCTCATCTAGAGAAAGCGATGCAATTTCCATTTCAACTTGAGCAGAAATCAAAACAACATCCGTTTGATCACGTTTTGCGAAATCCAAAACCCGCTGATAATGTAAGTTCAGTTCTGGCGCATAAAGGTCGGTTTCACTGACATTTGCAATATAAATCATCGGTTTCATGGAGAGCAAATTATAGGACTTAATCAGCTTTTTTTGCTCTTCTGAAAGAGAAAGTAACCGTGGGTTTTCGCCTTGATCTATGGCTTCTTTAATTCGTGTGAGCGTCTCGTGTTCGAAAGCGGCATCTTTTTCCATGGCTTTCTTTTTCTTTTCCAAACGAAGTAACCGTCTTTCAATCAGTTCCATATCCGCCAGTTCAAGCTCAATTTTAATGGTCTCAATGTCACGAATGGGATCAATGGTTCCTTCCACATGCGTGATAATCGAATCATCAAAACAACGCACCACTTGGCAAATTGCATCCACTTCACGAATGTGACTTAAAAATTGGTTCCCAAGACCTTCTCCCTTCGAAGCGCCTCTGACCAACCCTGCAATATCGATAAACTCATACGCGGTTGGAACCACTTTTTTAGGTCGGTAAATTTGATCCAGTACATCGAGTCTATCATCTTGAACATAAACAACCCCCACATTGGGTTCGATGGTTGCAAACGGGTAATTGGCCGATAGTGCTTCAGCTTTGGTAACGGCGTTAAAAAGGGTGGATTTGCCAACATTTGGCAAACCGACAATGCCTGCTTTTAACATAATAGGGGTATCCTTTCATTAAAAAAGGCTTGCGCCTTTTAAAATTTGTTTTTCTTGATGAGCCAAGGCGGTAAGGTTCTTTTTTGGCCAGGTTTGTTCTCTGGTTCCACTGAAACATCCTCTGGATTTTTTAGTCCAGATCGTGTCAATCGCATTTGTTCATCGGTTGTCTTGTTAAAAATCTCACTCGCTAAATTTTGGATGGTCGACTCTTTAGCTTTAAGTTCATATCCTGTTGCAATGACGGTGACAATCAACTCTTCATTTAAGTCTTGATTGACGGTGGTGCCATAAATGATGTTTAAGTCCCGGTCGGTTGCATTCCGTATTTCAGATAAAGCTTGTTCTGTCTCAAACAGGGTAATGCCCGTTCCAGACGTGATGTTAACAATGGCATCTGTTGCTCCATCAATTGAAACTTCCAAAAGTTTGGAATGAATCGCTTTTCGTGCTGCTTCAATCGCCCGATTTTCACCTGAGGCAATTCCTATGCCCATTAAAGCAGTTCCTTTGTTTTCCATCACGGTACGTACATCGGCAAAATCGACGTTAATCAATCCAGGAATAGCAATAATTTCAGCGATTCCTTGGACACCTTGTCTTAGGACATTATCGGATTCTCTAAACGCATCCAAAAGCTGGGTGGTCGGTCCAGATATAGCGAGCAACCGTTCATTGGGAATAACGATTAGGGTATCAACATGGGGTTTCAGTTCTTCGAGGCCATAAATCGCGGATTGCATGCGGGCTGGTCCTTCAAATGCAAAGGGTTTAGTGACAATACCAATGGTCAAACACCCTTTTTCTTTAGCACGCTGAGCAATGATGGGTGCTGCACCGGTTCCGGTTCCGCCTCCCATGCCTGCTGTGATGAATACCATGTCCGCATCTTCTAAAACTTCATCAATCTCTTCGATTGACTCTTCAGCAGCTTTTTTACCAATTTCTGATTTAGCGCCTGCTCCCAATCCACGGGTTAAGTATTTTCCAAGTTGAATCCGGGTTTCCGCTTTGGAGACCTTTAGGACTTGAGCATCGGTATTCATCGTGACAAAAACAACGCCTTTTACGTCGTTTTCAATCATGCGGTTGATGGCGTTTCCTCCACCTCCACCGACTCCTATGACCTTGATAACCGGTTTTTGGTTGAAATTGTCTTGTTCGCCAAACACCATAGTAATCCCTCCTCATGCTATTCTTATTTTACAATAGAAACCCATGAATTCAAACGATATAATCACTTTTTGAAGTAATTTGTCTTTTGTTTCATCTCTTCCTTGAAATCCAATAAGCGATCTTCAAGAATTGCCTTCCTGATTTCTTTCATAAGGTGTTTTAAATACGCTAAGTTTTGATACGTGATTAGGCGCATACCCAACATCTCTTCAGCTTTAAACAAGTGTCTAAGATACGATCGTGTATACATAGTAATGGGGGTTTTTAGGTGAGGATCAAGGGGTTGCATATCCTTTTCATACGTTTGGTTCTTAATCACAATCTTTCCCACGGTCGTCAGTGCAGTACCATGCCTTGCGATTCGTGTGGGTAACACACAATCAAACATGTCCATGCCGTTTATGACATTTTCAATTAAATCATCGGGTGCACCAACGCCCATTAAATACCTAGGTTTATCGTGGGGTAAGATGGGGTTTAAAAACGCCGTAATTCGGTACATTTCCTCTTTCGTCTCGCCAACAGAAAGTCCGCCAATCGCGTACCCTGGAAAATCCATTTCCATTAGTTTTTCCGCACAAAACCGTCTTAAATCTGGATTAAGTCCGCCTTGAACAATGCCAAACAACGCTTGGTCAGTCTTAAGTGCATGTTTTCCTCTTTCGGCCCATCTAAGGGTTCGCAGAACCGAATCGTTCATGTAGGCATCGCTCTCATAAGGAGGCGGGCACTCATCAAAACTCATGATGATGTCAGCCCCGAGTTGTTCTTGAATACGAATGGAATCTTCAGGCGACATGAAAAGGGAACTGCCATTCTTATGGTGTTTAAAATGAACGCCTTCTTCGGTAATCTTTCGCATATCGGTCAGTGAAAAAACCTGAAACCCTCCACTATCGGTTAAAAGCGCATGGTTCCATTGCATAAACCCGCCAATACCTCCGTGTTGTTCAACAATGTCGGCACCAGGCTGAAGCCACAAGTGGTATGTGTTGCCTAAAATCATGCCTTCGGAGACCGCTTCAATTTCATCAACTGACAACGTTTTTACGGTCGCTTGGGTTCCTACAGGCATAAAAAAGGGTGTCTCAAACACGCCATGAGGTGTGGTTAATCGCCCATATCGCGCACCGCTTTGTTTACAGATGTGTAAGACTTCAAATGTTATGCCCATAAAAATCATCCTTTACCTTGTAATTATAGCATAAGTTTGTTAAAATGATTACGTTTATTGGCTGTACCCTAGGAAACCAGCCACAAAAATAAAAACAGGGAGAATCATATGAATCGCTTAACACTTAAACACTATGTGACACAAGCCATGGTGGCCACAATTTATGTCGCTTTGGTTCAACTTTTCCATTTTGCAAGTTTTGGACTCATTCAGTTTCGAATCGCTGAAATCCTCATGATTTTTGTTTTATTTGACAAAAAATTCATTTGGGGGGTCACCTTGGGTTGCTTTTTAGCCAATCTTATTGGTGGGGGGTTATGGTTCGATGTGGTTTTTGGAACGTTTGCTACATGGTTGGCCGCATGGCTGATGGTTAAGACAAAACGCGTTCTTATGATCGCATTATTATGGCCCAGTATCATCAATGGTCTCATCGTGGGCGCGTTTTTAACGTATGGGTATTTGTTGGGTCCGCTTTATGTCACTGTTCCCAGTGTCTTTATCGGTGAATGGGCTGTGCTTTATCTTTTGGGATGGCCGCTTTATCTAATATTGAAAAGAAACGCTGGGTTTATGGAGTTTATCGTCGCCAATCATTCAAAATAAAAATGGTCACCTGACCATTTTTTTTAAGCGATTTTATCAAATTTAAACAGGATTTCATGATGATAAGGTTCATGTTTCTTCAAGATGGCTGAATGAAGATCGGTGTGGTGAATACCACCGGGTTCATACATGAACTCCAAAGTTATGCACGAATGAAAACCGTCATGATGGATGCGCTCTAAAGGCTTTCGTGAGGGTTGATTATGGGTGTAAATGACAACCGCTGGATACGTTGTACTGCAGGTCATTACATAATCAAAGGTGGGTTCTTTGAGGGTGACGCAGTTTTTGCTATCGCTGAGTAGATACGTATGATCAAGCCCCATAAGCGGTGTCTTTTTAAGCTCATTTAAAACAGGTCCTAACATCTTTTCAGTTCGAAAATCATAAGGTGTATGATGGACGTTCATCTGGCCTTTGATGCGAACATTTTCATCCACATCAAGGAGGGAATCGGAATTGACTTTAAGCATGTGATCCGATAAGGTTTCATTCTTTTTTGACAGATTAAAGTAAATATGATTGGTCAAGTTACACAGGGTATCTTTATCAGAAATCCCATCGTATTGGATTTTGACTTCGTTGTATCGATTCAAGGTGTAGGTCACTGTTAGTTCCAAGTTGCCGGGGTATCCTTCTTCTTGATGCTTGCTGAAATAAACAAAGGAACAGGTGACTTCGTTGTTGTTGTAGTTCATTTGTTTGACAGAAAAATGCCTAAATGAAAACCCTGTAGGACCTCCATGAAGTTTGGCATCCCCATGGTTCGGTTCAATCGCAACAAATTTTTGATGCAGTTGATACCCAGGTGACCAGAGTCTTCCTGCAGTACGTCCAACGGTTTTACCATAATAAAGTTCATCGGTTAAGAATTGATCCAAATTCTTGGGTCCCATATGGATGGGATGTCCTTCAACGAGCCACTGATAAATCGCCGCTCCATAAGACGTCAACGTCAGTTCAATGACATCATTTTTCAAAGTGACCAGTTCCACCAAACCGACTTTGGTTTGTTTTTTATCGATTTTAATCGTGACCATGCCATTCACCTACCCCATTCTCAAATGTGACTTGATAAAAACTGGGTGTTATCCCTGTATGATGTTGATAATCCAAGCAGACTGCTTCCATAAAATGAGACACCCTCTCATCTTTGACATACGCAATCGCACAGCCTCCGAACCCTGCTCCTGTCACACGGCACCCGATGGCACCATGACGAAGCGCAGATTCCTGCAAACAATCCAAATGAAACCCCGTCACTTCATAGTCATCGCGAAGCGATTCATGCGATTGATTCAACAGCTGCCCAAAGCTTTCAATATCTTGCTTATGCATGACATCAAACGCATCCAACGTTCGGTGTTGCTCAGTGACCACATGACGGACACGGCGATAGAGCAGGTCGTCATTTAATAGAGTTTTAATGGCTGATAAATCCATAATGGAAAGTTCACACAAGTGTTGAACTGGATAAGCGGTTTGGATTATCGCTAAAGCTTTTTCACACTCTTGTCTTCTTTGATTGTATTTTGAATCGGTTAACTGCCTTTGATAATGGGTATCCATAATCACAAGCTGATACCCGTCAAATTTAGCATCTGTGGGTTGGACATCGAAGGTTTTGGTGTTCATTAAGAGCGCTTTATTTTGGATACCTAACGCAATGATGAGTTGGTCCATAATGCCAGTATTTGCGCCCATGAACTGATTTTCTACACGTTGACCTAATAAAGCCAGTTGCTGTTTTGAGAGTCCTAACTGATAAAGATGATTAATTAAAAATCCAACGAGAAGTTCTAAGGATGCGGATGAGGATAACCCAGATGCAGTTGGAAGATTGCCTTCTAGGTATAAATCGAACCCATGATTCAATGGGTGTCCTTCTTTTTGAAGGAGAAAAAGCGTTCCTTTAACAAAGTTCGCCCAATCGTGTTCGGCGTTAAACCATAGCTCTTCTGGAGTTAAAGTTACAACACCTATATGAGAAAAATTCTCTGAATAAAGACGAAAAAGTGCATCATCGCGTTTGGCAATCACCCCATAGGTTCCCATCGAAATAGCAGCTGGCATAACATAGCCTCCGTTATAATCGATATGTTCACCAATGAGATTGACACGTCCTGGAGAAAAAGAGACGATCTTGGGTGCTGCATTGATAAAAATGCGTTCAAACGATTCGATCAGTTTCATGATGGTTTTCCTTTACGACACTCTTTCATTATTTTAACATACCCTTGACAAAATTACCATGACTCTTAAGCGTTTTCATCATCCTTTTTAAGGATATCAGAAAGATTTATCTTTCTATGGGCTGTTGCCATGGGGTATTTAAGTTGATCCGACAGAGGCACCATCACCCAATCAGGATGCTTGGACCCTTTTAACCGAGCAACATAAACCTCCATTTCCCAACGTTGATGACTAAACACATGAGAAACTCGCAAAAGATAGGTGACAGATTCAAACATCACGCCTTGCTGGTTCATCGAGGATAACCAGTTTTCAATCGTCGTTTTCTCATATTGGGGGTATTCATACATGCCTTCTAATAACGTCTCTTGTCGTTTCCTTAACGCAATTGACCCTTCTTTTAGAACAATCATGGTCATCCACTGAAAAACAGCATTGGATTTGGTTTTGGATATCACAGGATATTCACTAGTAGCGTTTTGTTGATACGCTATACAAGATGCCCTTATCGGACAAATCTGACATTGTGGCTTTTTGGGTTTACAAATCAATGCGCCTAACTCCATGACCGCTTGTGTGTAAATTTCTGGATGGGCTTGTTCAATCAAAGATTGATGAAGCGCCGTTATTTTTTTACGGTTTTTTACCAAAGCCATATCGTCTTTGATCCCATAATATCGACTTAAAACACGGATAACATTGCCATCGGTTGCAGCATAAGGCAATTGATAGGCAATCGATAAAATCGCTCCAGCCGTGTATTCGCCAATTCCTGGTAATGCGATTAAGTCTTGATAGGTGTTTGGGACATTCCCTTGATGCTGTTCAACCATGATTTTCGCTGCCCGAAGCATATGGCTAAAACGGCGATAATAACCCAATCCTTCAACTTGTTTTTTTAACGTTTCATCATCTGTTTGAGACAACGCTCTTACCGTCGGATAGCGTTTGATGAAACGTTCAAAAAAAGGTAGAACGGTCTCCACCTGTGTTTGCTGAAGCATGATTTCACTGACCCAAATTTGATAGGGATCCTTTCCCCTAAAGGGGAGTTTCCGATGATGGTCTAAATACCATGTTTCTAAAATGGCTATGTTCATAAGAAGATACGTCTGATTCCACAATGTTCGATGACATCATCGAAATCTGTGAGTGTGCTCATCGCAATCCCATGAAAAACAACGATAATTTTTTCATGATTTAAATAGGGTTCAATCGCTTTTCTTACCCGCTCCTTTAGATGATCAAACGTTTCCCATGGATAACGATGGACATCTTGTCGAACGCCTTTGGCTTTGACAAACTCCAAAAACCCCTTTTGAATGTCAAAATCGAACTTAAACGTGGTATCAGGCATCCATTCATGCAAGTCATTTTCAACCATGATTGGAATTTGAGTCACTCGAGATAAAATAGCAGCGGTTTGTAAAGCCCGCGTATAGGGCGATGAGAGAATGAGGGTCGCCCCGTGTAATAGAGGATCTCGCGCCCGTTTTTCAGCTTGTTCAATCCCAAGCGGGGTTAATCGTCCCAAATCATACCCCATTCCAACGTATTTTCGCTTTGAAATTTCATCGTACCGGGGTTCTCCATGTCTGATAAGTATCACTTCTGTTGGCATAACATCATCCTCCACTACGATTATATCATTAAATGGTCATTTGGTTTTATTTCTTGCCGTTCAAATGGTATAATCAAGATGAAAAAGGATGTGAAATAATGCAGATTTTAGAATCTAGAAAAGCCATTAGAACATACGATCCCACGGTTAAAATAACCCGTGAAGACATGCTCAGTATCATCAAGCTGGCGACATTAGCCCCTTCATCCATGAACATGCAACCTTGGCGCTTTTTTATTGTCGAATCCAAGAAAGCCAAAGACACTTTAGCGACCGTACTTTATGGAAATCAAAGCCAACTCGAGACATCGGCGGCAATGATTTGTCTCTTTGTTGATTTGGAAAAACATCGGATGGCGGAAACCATCCTTGATCAAGCCTATCGGGCTGGTCTAATTGATGAAAGTGCCAAACAAAGACGCCTTGACTATATGTTGAGTCAATCGACCAAACAAGACCCTCTCTTGGTAGCGAAATGGGGTTTGGTAGATGGTGGATTGGTGGCCATGCAATTCATGTTATCCGCAAAAGCTTACGGGTATGACACCTGCCCAATCGGAGGATTTAATCGCGATCAACTTGCATTCGCTTTAGGATTAGATCCCAAGAGATATGAACCCGTGATGATCATCTCAATCGGTCAAAGCGCAGAGACTCCAAAGCAGACTGTCAGGCTAGAACCCGAACACGTTGCAACCTTCTTATAGCAAAAAACAAAAGAACAGAGTCCATTGATTCTGTTCTTTTTTTCGCTTTATAAAGCCCTATATCTTTAAATGTCGTATTGAGAAATAATTTGGGCAGGCGTTTTTCTAAGCAATATGGCTACGGGTGCCATGCCTGCATAAAGATTAATCAAATACGCTAATAAGAGTCCTAAGATAAATGTCAACGGATTGATATAGAAAAATCTGAGTTCACCTAATAATCCTTCTTGAAGTCGGCTAATCGCAATAGAAGCCAAGACATAACCTAAAACAGTCGTCACGGTGGTGATCACAAAAACCTCAATTAAAAAGGATCGTGCAATATCCACTCGTCTAACCCCTAACGCCCGGTAAACGCTTATCTGATAGATTCGTTCAACCATGCTGGAACGAATGATAAAGTAAAAGGCTAATGTCGCTAACCCAATCAACACCGCAGAGGTGGTCATCGTGGAAATTAAAGCAACCCGATTGCTTTCGGCCATGCTATCGTAAGTGTCTTGATAGACATCCGTTAAATTCAAAGTGGCATTTCGTCCGTGCTCTTTGACAAATAGAGCAGGGTTTTGGACATAGATGGCCAAACGGTAACTCGATTCAACCATGTGCCTATAAATATCTTGAGAAGGCATCACAATTGCAGGATGCTTACCCTCTGCTTCAAAGACACCACTAATGATAAGTTCTTGGTTTAAAAATAGCGCGGTTTGTGGAAAAGCCCCTTCGGGGTTTTTCTCAAACAAAAACTGATAAAAATCCTTTCGAACCAAAATCTCACCTTCTTGTGGCTCTTTTCCATGGGTCAACAGGGTTTGATCAAAAAAGGAGGCTGGCATGGTTTCTAAGGCATCCAAATAGTAAAGGCGATGAAAGAATTGAGCGGTATCTTGTGCAAGATAAACCACTTTGACCTCGGAGGAAGCAATCCCCACAATGTCAAACAAAACCCCATCATGAAGCACTTTTTCATAAAGCAAGTGCTGATAACTCCAGATCCCCACCGTTTGGCCGGTTGGTTTTTTAGTCAGTTCATCTGCGATTCCTTTAGAGACAACCAACTCATATCGATTTAAAGGAAGCCTTCCCATAATAAGAGTGGTTTCGGCATGGTCAATATGATCCAACATGGCTGAGAACATGCCATCGGGTGAATCCGAAGTGGGTCGGTTAAAAAAGAAGCCTGTTTCTTGGTAAGGATTGATAAAAAACTGAGCATCATCTTGGGTGTTGAGTGCCATCAACTCGTCCAAGGACCATCGAGTGCTCGTCTCAAAACCAACAGCAACATACCCTCTTGGGTACTGCATCCTGCTTTCAGGATTGATGATGGCCACGGCAGCTAATGAACTGACCGCAAGTGCAATCATGATGCCTGAAACAATAAAACTGATGAGCATCATTTTTCCTTTGATGCTTGTTCGAACGAGTTTTTGAAACGCCATGATAAAGGTTTGTTTCAAACTGACCATCCGTGTCGATTCACGTGCTACATTTTGATTGTCGAAAATCGAAAGATCAAACCCGGTTTTCTGCAGTTCTTCTTTCGTTTTTTTCTGATAGTGTTCATTTTTGATTAAGATGTTAGCATTATCGTTGACCACTTTAATTTTCTGATACGGACTTTCAACATCAATGTATAAGGTTTTGTTTTTAACAATGAGTTTGACATGGAAAGGCGATTCTTCTTTTTGATCGCTATATAAAGTCGTTTGAACCTGTGAATCTTCATGGAAAACCAGTTGATTTAAATCTTTTAAGTAGATGGCGTCATCATGATCGATGTTGTGTTCCAAATCTTTATCGTTTTCAATAACACTTTGGATTGCCCCATCAACGATTTCAATGATCCGGTCGCCATAAACACGGGCGATTTCTTTTTCGTGCGTCACCAACACCACAAGTTTCTGTTTTGAAATTTCTTTGATGATGTTCATGATCTCGATGGTGTTTTTGCTGTCAAGATTGCCAGTCGGTTCATCGGCAATCACCACTTTCGGATTTTTTACCAAGGCTCGAGCGATGGCAACCCGCTGCATTTGACCTCCAGAAAGTTGAAAAGCCTTTTTCTTTCGAAAAGGATGCATGCCGACACTTTTTAATATGTAATTCACGCGTTCATCGATGACCTTGGGGTCACGAATGCCCATGAGTTTTAATACAAAGGCAATGTTATCAAAGACCGATAACTCAGGCAATAAATTATAGTTTTGAAAAATGTAGCCAATCGATTCGTTTCGAATTCGGTCCCACGTTTCAGCATGATAAGAATCGATACGAATATCATCAAAGAGGATGCTTCCTGATTGAACCTTGTCCAATCCTCCGATAACGTTGAGTAACGTGGTTTTCCCTGAGCCACTAGCGCCCAATAAAACGATCAACCCTTTGTCAGGAAAATCAAGACTGACCTGATTGAGCACATGAATTTCATTGCGTTTTCTACGGTTGAAATACTTGTTGAGTTGTGTCACTTTAATCATGCTTGATCACCTCGACTTTGACTTAAGGTCTCTATGACAGACATATGGAAAACCTTTCGATTGAATCTAAGACCAATCAATACACCTATTAGAATAACCACACCAATTAAAATGACATAATCGATATCCCGCAAATAACTTAACGAGGCCCGAATAAACGTCACTTCAGACCGTAAAAACTGTAAAATAACCATGGAGAAAGCAAACCCTAAGAGTGAAACGATGACTTGTTCAAAAATCACCAATCGTGCCAGCACATATTGATTGGTGCCAATCGATCGAAAGATGGCAAAATCTTTCTTTCGTGCATTCATCATGTTTTTGGTCACGGCGTGATAGGCCAGATAAAGCAAAGAGCCCACCACGGATAAAAGAATAAAGGCACCGACACCTGTGATGAATTTCAAAAATGCACCCAATGGACTGGTAATGATAGCGGGATAATAAATACGATAGATGCTTTCATCGAGTTCTTGGATAATGCGTTTTCCGTCTGCCGCACTGTCAAACCCGATTGATATCATCTTTGCCTCATTAGGAACCGTGAAAGAGGCCATAAAGGGCTCTAGCATGGCTTCTAGAACTTGATCATAGTAAAGAGATTTCATGGTCGCATGATACGGTTGTTGAAACAATCTGACCGAAAGGTTATCCAGTTGATGCGTCAAATCCTGTTGATTGTAGGTGGATGTCATTAAAACGGTTTGATCGAGGTAACGTTGCCCTTCTCCAGCGCCATCAATCACCACATCACTGTCTAAATCCCAATACGCTTTTGAAACATTGATGCTAATCACCTGAGCGTTCAGTTGAACCTCGAGTTTCATGTTGCGTTGCAATTGATCAATCGCAAATCCTTTGAGACTTTGATCAACACGAAAATACCTTTCCTGATTCAAGTAGGCTTCAGAAAAATAGATAATGTTGCGTTGCAATCGATCAAAACCGGATATCACAAACGTTCCTACGGTAAATTGATTCATGTAGTCGCGTCCACTCGCTTCGATCTGAACCACATCACCAATCGAAAACGGATTGAATCGCGAATTGCTTATCACGATTTCCGAAATTCCCTCTGGAATCGTTCCATCAACGTCTAACGTACGCAACTGAAGAGCCGTATCGGTTCCACGCACATTGATGTAACCACCAAACGGGTTTTGAGCGCTTGTAATGTTTAAAAAATCCCGATTAAAGAACAAATCCGATTGGGTATGGATGAACTTGACCGACTTGATGGTTTGAATACGCGATAATTCCCCTGATGTAAATATTTGACCATCTCTTCGTTCAACCAAGAGACGGGTCACTGGGACATTGACAAATCCTCTTGACGTATCAGAAAAATCCGCTTCCCGAACATTTTGAATTTGATTGGAAAAGATTAACGTAAACGAAGAAAGCAGTAAGACTTGAAGCAAAAGCAAAAAGATGAGTTTTTTGGGAGTTGACAAGAGATTGCGAAAAGCAAATCGTAAAATCGTGCCGGTCTTCATTCGATGCGTTTTTGCGATGGTGATTGATCCTTCTGAAGCAACTTTTTTTAATTTTTTATCTTCGATAATCTCGCCATCTAACATCTTGATTCGCCGTGTCGCATACGCCTTGACTTGATCAAAATCATGCGTTACGACCAAAACCAACTTGTCTTTGCTGATTTCGTTTAACAGCATCATGATTTGCTCGCTCGATTTGGAATCTAAGTTTCCAGTGGGCTCATCGGCAACAATGATTGGGCAATCTTTGGCCAGTGCTCTTGCAATCACAGCTCGTTGTTTTTGACCCCCTGAAAGTTTTGAAGCTTTATGATGTTTATGGCTGGTCAATCCAACCTTTTCAATCAGTTCCAACGCCCGTTTTTTTCGGTCCTTCTTAGGATAGCCTTGAACCTCTAATGCCAAAAGCACATTTTGATAGACGGTGTAAGCGTCGATGATGTTGTAATTTTGAAACACAAAACCAACATGAGCGCCTCGATAGGTTTCCCAATCGCTGATGGTGTAATGCGATGTTTCCTCTCCGAAGACAAAAAGTTCACCATCTTCATATCCATCAAGGCCACTGATGACGTTGAGCAAGGTGGATTTTCCTGAGCCAGATTCTCCAGTAATCGCAACAAACTCATTTAAATCTAAAGAAAGGCTGATGTTTTTCATACCAACAGAGACCGTCTCTGTTGATTTATAATATTTTGAAACCTTTTCTAACCGGATCATTTCCATGATAATGCCTCCCCTTTTAATAAGGTTAAAAGTTCCATCGGCTCATTGATGATATGATGGGCGCCATGCGCTTCAAGTTCTCTTTGATCACGAAATCCCCATGTGACGCCAACGCTTTTTATACCTGCATTGGCTGCAGCCAGCATATCGGTTTTGGTATCGCCTAAATATATCACTTCATGATGCGTTAAATCCAAGCGTTTTAATGCTTTAAAAATCATATCTGGAGCAGGCTTTATTGGGATGCCTTCACGTTCACCAATCGAAACATCAAACAATCCAAGAAACATCTCTTGATTGAGTTTTTCGACTAAAAACTCAAATTTATTGGAGACAACTCCCAACCGATATCCATCCTTTTTTAACTGCTTGAGTAGATTTAAAATGCCGTTATAAGGCGCGGTATACCGATTAGAATGACGTTCATAATACGCTTGATAAACGTCAAAAACCGCTTTTTTTTGTTCCTGGGACCATGTGTTTGGCGTGAGGGTCTCAATGAGTTGGAAAGCCCCGTTTCCTACAGCCAATTTGACAGCATGATCGTCTTTGGGTTCGAGACCAAACTGAATCATCGCCTGATTTACACTTTCTTTAATATCCCTTAATGTATCTAAAACCGTACCATCCATGTCAAACAAAATGCCTTTAATCATGAAGTTTAATCTCCTTGATGCTCAAATTTATAGGGGTTTTGTCTTTAAAGCTTTTGATAGCCTGTTCCATCAGATAGACCACAGCCATATCCAAATCGATATTTAGATCGATGGATTGAGATCCCATGATGGCGTGTGCCAATCGGTCATAAAAGAGGTAGTGTTTGCCCATTTGAATCGGAATTTTCTTTTCCCCTTGATCGTCATATAAAAGACCAAATTGACCGGATGAGTTGTGGTGATTCCGCTGATAGTTTACATCCGGTTGGTCAAACCCATACTTAACAAATGAGGCTTTATCTCCCGTGATTTCAAACCGTGGTTTTGGATACCTTAAACGCGTTTGTGCCCCCAAATAGACGGTAAGATTAGGGTAATAAAGAACCATTTCAAAGTGATCGTCAAAAGCCAGATTCGGGCGGTCTTTAAAAAGATCAAGTGAGACTCGATCGGGTAAGCCAAATAACGCCAGAGCGTCATAAATCAAATGCGGTGCTAAATCATAAAAGATACCGGTCATGACCCCAGAAGAATACCGCCAATTGGGGATAAAACTTGGGACAAATCGATCAAAACGTGCGTGAAACGAATGGATGTTTCCCAAACGATTGTTCTGTATCAAGTGAAGGATGGTTTGCATATCCCCATCATAGATTCGATTATGATACACTTTAAGGATTCGCTTATTGTTTTTCGCTAAACGAAACAAATCGCATGCGGTTTGATACGATGACACGAAAGGTTTCTCACATACCACATGCTTGTTGGCCTGAAGGGCACGTTTTGTATACTCAGCATGAACATCGTTGGAGGTAGCTAGGATGATTAAGTCAATCTCTGGATTGCTCAAAATTTCCTCATAATTGGGGACAACAACAAGGGTAGAATCCATGTTAGATATGTGATTTATTTTAATCGGATCACGAGTCATAATATGCGATACCTTGAACAAGGGATGATCTTTCAAAGCGGGAGAGTGGAAAATTTGTCCAGCCATCCCAAATCCGATGATTGCGGTTTGGATAGGTTTCATGTCTTTACCTCTTCTTCAACATTATATCACGAACCAGCAAAGATTCTTTGTTCAATCACTTTACAAAACGACTCTTTTGATGTATGATAAATGCGCTGGGGATGTTCTGGATTCGTCACGGCATGGCGTAGAGTATAAGCATGTCATGGTTGCTCATGTAAAAAGGCCGAGGTTATAATAACCGGAAACCAATCTTTTTCTTACGCTGCCTAAGAACAGGTGCGTGCCAAGTATGAATTTGCTTATGGTTCTTACACGGCTCAACTTTAATAAGCTATCTTTATTGAAAAACCTATATCAATAAACGAACCTCATAGGTTAGTCATGGCATCATTTGTCCGTTTCGAAGCCCTGATGAGATCATAAATGGAATAAACATGTAGAAAGTACTCGATTAAGTGTCTTGCACAGGGGTTCGACTCCCCTCATCTCCACCAAAAAAGTAGTAAAACGGCTGACATCAGCCGTTTTTTCATGACTACATGGATCAAACCATTATATTGCGTGATTGAACACTATATGAATGACCATCAAAATCAGGGTGCTAGCTCCTATGATACGGTGTAAAACATACCACTTCTTTTGTTTAAGTTTGAAAAACAACATGCCCAAAAGTCCCGTTGCCATCACGCCGATTAAAGCGAAAGCACCTGTTAATCTCAAGGTGTCATTTATAACGTTAAGACCCATGTGGACGAAAGCAAATCCACCGCTAAGCATCCCAAAAAGCCGATGCTTAGATGTCCACTTTCTAAACCAAGGTGCTTTAATCCATTTTTTCGCTCCATTTAAACCAGCCAATAAAAAGAAGACGAAAGCGAATAGCCCCGAAAGCAAAATCCAAATTCCCATCAAAAGATTCCTCCATTTTTTTATTTAATTCCATTATACTAAAAAAAGAACAGCATGAATCGCTTGTTTTATCTTGATGTTCAAATTATTTTGTGATATGATGAAGTCAACTGTCAGAAGACAACCCTAATTGGAGGAGAACGTTATGCAATTTTGGAATCAGGAGTTTTGGTCGGGATTGAACCAAATCGCTTTTTTAGCCATCGTTTTAATGCTTTCAAACATTATTCGTAGAAAAATTGGCTTTCTTAGACAATCCTTGTTACCAACCGCAGTGTTTGGTGGTTTTATTGTCTTATTCATCAAGGAAACAAACCTTTTGCCACAAGGCTTTTTTAGCGTCACGCTTATGGAAGTCATCACGTTTCACATGCTTGCAATTGGGTTCATTGCATTGGCTTTAAAAAACCTAACCCAACAAAAAAAACAAGCAAAAATGGTTGCTGTCGATAGTGGTTTAATCATTGTTGGAACGTATGTTGTTCAAGCGGTTATCGGATTGATCATTACGATTTCGTTAGCCTTAACTTTGTTTCCTCAATTAATCAGCGGCGCAGGGATGCTACTGCCTATGGGATTTGGTCAAGGCCCAGGACCTGCAGGTAACATGGGTAATGTGTATGAGACAAACACCATAAATCCATTTTTTGGAGGAAAAGCATTTGGGCTTTCGATTGCTTCTCTTGGGTTCATCTGGGCATGTGTCGGTGGTGTCTTGTATTTAAACCTTTTAGTCAAAAAAGGGAGATTAACCGTAAAAGCTGATCAAACCACGCATCAGGAAGTTACAACTGCGACTGTTGAAGAATCCGATGAAATCCCTTTATCCGAGGCTATCGATAAGTTTACCGTCCAAATCTGTTTGGTACTTATGGTGTATTTTGCAACCTTCCTTTTCATGACAGGGTTTGATCGAATCATCTTGACTGGAGCCTTCGGTGATTTTGGGACTGAATCCATGCGTCCATTGATTTGGGGGTTCAACTTCATTTGGGCCACATTGTTTGCGTTATTGTTCAAACAGATTTTCAACAAACTAAGAGATTGGAACATCATGCAACGCCGTTATCCAAACGATTACATGCTAAACCGAATTGCAGGGACAGCCTTCGATTTCATGATTATTGCGAGCATAGCCGCCATCCAAATTCAAGATTTAAGAGGGTTATGGATCCCCTTCTTCATCTTAACCACCGCGGGCGGAATAATCACCTTTATTTATGTTCGCTTTATTTGTAAAAAAGTCTATCCAGACTATGAACTTGAAGCAACGGTCTCTATGTATGGGATGTTAACAGGGACTGCCTCAACAGGAATCGCATTGTTAAGGGAAGTGGATCCTCATTTTAAAACACCGGCTGCTAATAACTTGGTTTTAGGTGCGAGCAGTGCCATTGCTTTTGGTTTCCCTCTTTTGATGTTAGTTGGAATTGCTTATCGAAGCGATGGATTAGCTTTGATCACCTTGGGCATTACATCGGTTGCCTTTGTCGCCATCAATCTAATTCTTTTAAGAAAGAGAAAAGCATGAAAAACAATAAAGGACCCCAAAAATTTTTGGGGTCCTATTTTTTTAAGTCAATGGAATGGCCATCAAGATAGGCTTTCTTAAGATGATCACCCACATAGATAAGTTTTAACTGAAAGAAAGGATGTTTTTTTTGAATCAAGGTATGGAAGATTCGATCCCCCTCCCAAAGGTTTAGTGACAAAACTTCTTTTTGATGAACCCAAAGGAGATCCCCTTCATCCGAAGGATGCATGGTTCCTTCTGCGTGATTTGATGTAAAAAGATGCATTTCTTCGTGTTCGTGTTGATCAGAGATAAACCATACAATACCATGATACGAGAGTGCCTTAAGGATTAATCCTGTTTCTTCAAACACTTCTCGCTTGATGCATGCTAGCGGGGTTTCACCATCTTGGATTTTGCCACCAACTCCAATAAATTTTCCTTGATTAGGGTCGTTTTTTTTCTTGTTTCGGTGCATCATCAAGCAATAATCGTCTTTGAATAAATAACAAACTGTGGTTCTTATCATGATAAAGTTTGTTTATAATTAAAAAGATGATGCATAAGACTAACGGTGTTTTGATACATCGCTTGATACGTCTTAGCATCCAGGTTTCGCAAGGCTCTCTGTGGTTTTCTTAAATCAATAGCCAAATACATCTTTTGCTCTTTGACACTTAAAAACAGGTGTTTGGCATCCAACTTTTCCTTAAGATTTAAAAAAGAAGGAACCCATGATTGACCGTCTCGTGTGTCCTTGTCTTTTTCCACGTAAAATCGAACGCGATCTTCTTCTTTGATCCGAGTATAGCGTATGTCCGATCTTGGAGGATTTCCAGAAGTCCTAAGTTGAAAGGGATCAATTGGTACGGCAGATAAAGCCACGAGATACCCATTAAAATGGTTGACATAACTTTTGTTACTTTGGGTATAGCAATGAACATCCAAAATGTGAATGGGGTAACCTTCATCGTCTAAAAAAGTATAGGAAGCCCGAACGCTTTTAGTCGCGTATTGAGGAACCAACCCGGACTCAGAAAGTGAGGCATTCTTGTCTGGCTTGACTTGATAAAGGAGTGTTGGAAATTCCTCAAATTGGATTTGCTCCACAATGTGAGGCATCAGGATCTGATAAAAAGGAGCCTCACTAAGATAAAAACGACCCATAAGCCAAAGCACAAAAAAAGACATCATAGCAAGCCCAAATAGAATGCTCAATACGAGTGTTACCTGTGAGACAAAAATGAAAAGTAGAATCGCCGTCGTTAAAAAAACGATTCCCATAACAAAACATGTGATTCGAATCGCTTTGTGTTGGTGCTCTTTTGTAACTTGCTGAAAATGATCCAGTAAGCGTGCAGTTGGTGTCATCCTTATCTCCTCTTACGTTTTTTTTCTCAGTTTGGATAATACAAAACGCGCAGTTTCTTGATACCATGGCGCTTCATGCGTCCTTAATGAGTGAACAATGAGATCCATGTAAGCCGTATTGTTTTGCCTTAACATGACCATCAAGGCGTTTCGCATTAACACGGTTTTCCCTTTCCAAAGATACGCCATATCGCTATATTTGGCACGAAACGCTTGTTCAGATAACGTGAATAAATCATCAATTGAAATGGTTTCCTTGTTAGAAAGTTCAAACTCTGGGTGAACCTTTTTGCCTTTCCCTATGTTTTTAGGACAAACAATTTGACAAATATCACAGCCAAATAAGCAATAGTTAGCCAGAATCTGCGATTCTTCTAATACGTCTTTCGATTGATTATAATAGCTGATACACCGCTTCATATGGTAGCCTTCTTCATCCAATGCTTGGGTCGGACAAGCCTTTAGGCAAACCTCACAATCGCCACAAGAATGCGTGCTTTGTGAGACTAAATCTTGGTTGATGGTTTGATCGATAGCCACGCATCCAATGAAAAAATAACTTCCTAATTCATCGCTTATAATCAACTGATTTTTTGCAAAGTACCCTATCTTAGCCAAAACTGCCATTAAACGTTCGTTATGAGGGTGGTTATCAACATACGCTTGATAAGAGAGGGGGAAGGCCTGCATCACACGCTCCATTTTTGATTTCATTATAAAATGATAATCATTTCCAAACGTATAAAACGAAGGCACTAAATGGGTTAAGGAATGCCGCATTAAACGTTTCGGATAGGCCAAAGCAACGATAACAAGCGTGGGATAGGGGATAGGAGATGATAAAAGACCTAAAGCGTTCATGCTCGCTCGGTAACGTTCGGTTCGAATAATTCCGACTTGATCAAATTGTTGTTCAAACGCGCGTTTGATCGCATCCATTTGGGCCATGTGTTCACCTTAAGGGCTCTAGATGAGCGATTTTTCTAAAATTTGGTCTATATGATACTCATTTTATTAACCACTTGTTTGCATTTTATCTAAGTTGTGTTATACTATTAACAGTAGACTCAATTGGACGTGACATGAAAATGGATGTTAAGACCCAGATTGCATTATCCATCGGCAGTTTAATCCTCACCCTGTTGATGACAGCAGCATGGATACGCTATAAAGAAAAACATGTTAAATACTGGTTTCTTTGTTTTTTCTTTTTATTTTTGTCCAATCTTGCCTTGTTAATGACACAGATTTTTATTGAATCGGGTTCATTGTTGCTTTCATCAGTTCACTATAGTGTTTATCTTTTCTCTGCTGTTTTTTCCAGTTACTTCTTCTTGATTGGGACAAAACGCTATTACGGGAAACCTCACACACGTTACCATCTTTTTTACCTTTGGATAGGTTTAATGGTTTTACTTGTCTTATCCAATTTGCCGATTTTACCTTTAGTCCTTACGCTGATATTGTTCCTTTTCATGAGTGGATTTTATGTGATGACTTTAAATGATTTGTTCAATGACACTTATCTTGCTTCAAAACTAACAGGCATCACGGTTCTTTTTTTGGTCATCTTAATGATTAGTTATCCTTTCATCCAAGATATAGAATTACTCAGTTGGGTCTTAATGCTTCATGGGTTTTTGGGGCTGTCCTTAGGGATCTTTCTGATCATCTTGCATCTTCTTTATGTCCATGATCTTGAAGAAAAAGAAAAGAGCAAACTGGCTTATCTCGGGTTTCATGACCATTTAACAGGGTTATACAATCGAGCGTTCATGGATCAAGTAATCCAAGAACTTGATCAAAAGGACAAATTGCCTATCAGCGTCATCATGGCAGATTTAAACAATTTAAAACTTTACAATGACCAGTTCGGCCATGATTCGGGTGATCAAGCAATCGAAACGGTTGCATCCATCATTCGAAGCCTGACTTCTGTCACTGATTATCCGATTCGAAGAGGGGGAGATGAATACATTATTTTGATGCCAAACACGCCATTAAGCGATGCCATGGCTTGTGCAAAAGCCATTCAACTCAAGTGTTTCGAAACAATGATCGATCAAACGCCCATTGAACTGGCCGTTGGGGCATCTGCAAAAACCAACCAAACACAATCGTTAATGAATGTATTAAGAAACGCTGAAGTCGACATGTATTTGGATAAAGATCGTATGAGAAGAATAAAATGATGCACTCAGGTGCATTTTTTTATAAGTCCTTTTCAACCGGTCTTCCTAAGTCAAATTTAGATAAGCCCACACGCAAAAGGGCCAACGATGCTTATGGTTCTTATGTAAATCCAATGAATTTCTTAGAACACTAAGAAAGATGGCAATAGAGAAGATTCATTTTTCCATATGTCGTATTGGATCATGAACTGATGGATTCTTTCATCTATTTCTTTCGACTCTTCAATATAGAGTTTGTTTGTCCGACTATCCTTCATAACAAACTGATTGCCAATCGATTCAAAATAGTCTTCATATGAAAAGGCTTGATTCTCTTGATCCACATAAAGATAGATAAATGTCGTTTCAACAGCATCCATATAGAGGATTCGGAGCGTATCTTTTCCATCTGTGGGATCAATATAATAAAACAGTTGACCATCAACCACCATGACATGCACTTCATGGTAAGCGTGTTGCACATTCCCACACGCTCCTAAAATGATACTGGATACGAAGAGCAAAAGGCCAATCATCAAACGATGGAACATCACATAAACACCTCATTTCCATCTTCATTATAGTCCTATCACAACTTTTTTCATCTCAATTTTCTTCTAATTCCAAAACGTGAAAATGGTAAATCAAATCAATATCCAATACGACTGAAGAATAAATGACTTTGAAATGGCTTTTTAACATGATGTAAATGCCTTCATGTACTATTCTATCATGGATACAAAAAGTCTTCAAAAAATCGAATTTTCAAACACATTTCACATAAAACTGGTATATAATGAACTCGAGAACACACTCACTTCATACGGATGAATTAATAACTTTATTCGTTTGATAAAACAAAGAAATCCATAGGAGGGTATATGAAAAAACTATTTTTGTTATTGTTAATTGCTTTTTTTAGTATCGGTTTGGCAGGATGTAGACAAGAACAACAGGGAGACCCAGAGACACTTATTATTCAGTTTGTTCCATCAACATCAGTTGACTCAACCATGTTAACTAGACTCAAAGGTTTAGAAGATATGCTACAAGCTGAGTTGGAAAACCAAGGTTATGCAATCAATGTTAATATCAGTATTGGAACAAGTTATGCATCAGTAGTTGAAGCCATGGCTTCAGGACAAGTGCATGTTGGGTTTTTGACAGCTCAACAATATGCATTTACAACACTTGAATATCCAGGCAAAGTGGAAGTGCTATTGACATCGGTTCGTAGTGCATATAATGCTCAAATTGATCCAAATGGTAATGCTATTACCGATCCTAACACCATTATTGCTAACTCTAGAGCTTCTGGATATGATGGATCTTTGCATCCAACTGTACAAGTCAGTTCATATTATGCCATGTTACTTGTTAGAACATCCGATTTCAATAACGGTTTAAACACTGTGGCTGCATTAGCAGGTAAAACTGTGGCGAGTCAAAGTGATACGTCAGGCTCAGGATACTTATACCCATCATTCTTACTGCATGAAAACAATCTGAAATGGGTGACCGGAACACCAAATGCTGCCAATGGCGAAGTTAGAAGACAAGTTGTTGGTGGACACCAAAACTCAGTTTTGGCATTGCTCAACAACGAAGTTGATGCAACATTTACATTCTTTGATGCAAGAACACATGCTACCGCATACAATTCTTGGATTGAAGCCAATCCTGGTAAGAATATTTTTGAAGAAACAACCGTGCTTGCGCTGACTACTGGGATCTTCAATGATACCATTTCATCCATCTCATCATTAAGTCCTGGTCTTAAAGCGGCGATTCAAGCGGCTTTCATGGCGGTTATTCAAACAGATGATGGTTATGCTGCACTGCAAATTTACAATCATACTGGCTATCAAATTGCAGTAGATTCTGATTACGATGGAGAAAGAGCATTTTATCTTTTCCTACAATCTCTACAAAAATAAGTTGATTGAGGTCATCACATGATTAAATTCGTTAATGTCACAAAAACATATCCTAACGGTGTTCAAGCCTTAAGGGGCATCAATTTAGAAATCAGTGATGGCGAGTTTGTTGCGATAATTGGATTGTCCGGAGCAGGGAAGTCTACCCTGCTCCGTTCTATTAACAAAATACATGAAATCACTTCAGGCGAGCTTTACATTGATGGTATTGATATTAGTTCCATTCAAGGCAAAGAATTACGCATGTTAAGACGTAGCATTGGAATGATTTTTCAATCGTTTAATCTTGTCAAACGCTCTTCTGTGTTTACCAATGTATTAAGTGGTCGTGTGGCCTATCACCCTACCTTAAAGACATTGTTTGGTATTTTTCCTAAAAAAGACAAAATACTCGCTTTACAATCATTAGAAACCATGGGTATATTAGAAAAAGCCTTCACACGAGCAGATCAGCTTTCTGGTGGTCAGCAACAAAGAGTTGCTTTGGCTCGTTCATTAACTCAAGAGCCCAAACTGATTTTAGCAGATGAACCAGTGGCTTCATTAGACCCCATTACGACCATTCAAGTGATGGACGATTTTAAAAGAATAAATCGAGATTTTGGCATCACTATTGTTGCCAATATGCATCATGTCGACTTAGCTATTAAATATGCGACTCGCATCATTGGTATCAAAGATGGACAGGTTGTCTTCGATGGATCTTCAAGTCAAGTTAATGAAGACCTTTTGATTCAAATCTATGGTCGAGCACTTAAACATGATGAAGTGTTGGGTGAATAATGATGGCTCATTACACAACACCATCCGGTAAGGTTGTTAAACAGCCTTTTAACAAAATATGGATCATTGTTGGCGTCATTGGTGCTCTTTTGTTTATTTTTTGGCAATTTATTGTTTTTGATCCTCGGTTTATTCGTTTAGAAGAACTTCCTATATTGATAAAAAAAATATTCACACCACGAATTGAACGGACATGGGGTGATTATTTTCGGTATATGCTGACCTTAAGAGAACCCTTGATGGATACACTTAAAATGAGCCTTGCTGGAAGTGTCATTGGCTCTTTATTGGCCATTCCATTAGCCATCTTGTCAGCACGCAACATTTTTAAGTCGAAGTTCGTGTATATCCCATCTAGATTTTTGATGAATTTAATTCGAACCATCCCTGTTATGATTCTAGCGCTGGTTGCAGTTTTCTTTGTTGGGATTGGTGTACTATCAGGTATTATTGCCATCGTGCTTTTTACATTTGGTATCATGTCAAAAATGCTCTATGAAGTAATCGAAACAGTTGATATGAGTTCTTATGAAGCTTTAGAATCAACCGGTGCGAATAAGATTCAAGCCTTTCGATATGCAGTTGTCCCTCAAATTTTACCGATTTTTATTAGTTATTTGATTTATATTTTTGAAATCAATGTTCGCTCATCTGCCATCTTAGGTTATGTCGGGGCTGGTGGAATTGGAAGCGTGATTAAAGATAATATATTATACAATTATGATCGGGTGGGTGGAGCAATTATTGTGATGCTCATTACCATTTTAATTGTTCAATTTGCATCCAACTATGTGCGAGGTAAGCTGCAATGACAAACATTGAACTAGCACTCAAAAAACAACCGAAAAAATGGGTTGTAAATGGCATTGTGGCATTTATTTTAGTCTTCGCTGTCATTTATTCATTCTCTGGATCAACCATTAATTGGACACGTTTTAATACCATTGGCATATCCATGCGAATAATGATTCAAGGGTTTTCAAACATTAATGTTCAATTTCTGTTAGGCAACGGCATCTACCGATTTCAAGAAGGTGTCATCTATATGACATTAGAGACACTTGCTATTGCTTTTATTGGAACGATGCTAGGGGCAGTTTTAGCCATTCCAACGAGTTTCTTGGCAGCCAAAAATGTGGTTGGAGCAAAATTCGCTAAAATTGGTGAAAGCATCCTTGTTTTTATCCGTGTGTTTCCAGAAATAGTATTAGCACTTATATTGGTCAAAGGGTTTGGTATTAACGCGTTAACCGGTGTTTTAACGATTGGTATACACTCTGTTGGTATGCTTGGCAAGTTGTTTTCTGAAACCATTGACAACATGGATCGAAGTTCATTAGAAGCGCTCGATTCATTGGGAGCAAACACATGGCAAAAGATACGATATGGCATCTTGCCTCAAATCATTCCAGACTTATCTTCTATCACGTTGTATCGATTGGATATCAACGTTCGATCGGCTACTGTGTTGGGAATTATTGGAGCAGGTGGTTTAGGAGCTTCAATGATTTTAGCTGCCGAAAACTGGAACTGGGATATTTTGGGAACCATTATGATAGCCATCATTGTTATGGTATTGTCAGTCGATGCCATATCAAGCTACCTACGCAGTAAGTTAATCTAATTGCATTCGATGATAATCGGGTGCTTTTTTTATGTGTCACGTTCGAGAATCTCTTATGATGATGAAAGGAAAGGACTCAATATGTGCGTAATCAAATGGTGTACCTTTTCTTGAATATGAGTGAATCCTTTTATCGTTATCAATGTATTATCACAAATAGACTTCTTACTCGTTTTGTTTCCAAAAAAAGATTAACACCACGTTTCAAAAATTAGCGCATTTGGCTTTTTTATTATCCTTCACCATACTTCTTATGGTAATCCAACTTCAATAAAAGGAAAAAATCCACCTCACGAATGATTTGAAAGAGGATCGCTCTTGTCTCAAACTCATTCCTGCTTAATGGGAGGGGTTCTTTTCGAATCGCTTCCATCATCACATGTAGTTTTTCTTTTTGAGGTTTTGCTTGATTATATTGTCCAATTTTTGAACTGAGTTCTTTTAAGAAATCAGCCAGTAGCATCATATTGGGATGGAAGTCTTGAATACTCATGGCTAATTCATACATCCGGTCAATGGTTTGAAACTGCGTCTCCCGCATAAACAAATACGCCATGCTTTGTCGATTTTCTTGAAAAAGAATGTCTTTTTCTTCCAAGGATGCCCAATTGATCAGTTGAGTTACTTGAGGCTTTAATAAGCGATAATGTGCGATAAAATCAGACGGATCATCCTTGTTTTTAAGTAGAAAAGATAACATTAAGATGTGGTCACTCAGCATACGATCCATTTCATTTGTGGCTCTAAGCAAGTTGGATTTGCTTTTTGAAGGGTAAACTATATTGATTAAAAAGGCAATTGTTGAGGCGATAGCAAGCAACAACATGGTATCGAAAACAACGGACCACGAGAAGGTTTGATGAATCAATAGGTGGTTCACCAAGACCAAGGAAGGAACTATCCCCATTTGCATACCCAAAGCATAAGAAAGAAGAGCAAAAAGGGGCACAAACACCATGAAAATCCCGACATGATAGCCTAACAAAAAGAATAAAAGGGAAGATAAGGTTAACGCAATGGCTGCACTAAATAGCCTTTTTGTTGCCATTTGAAGCGTATCTTTTTTTGTCATTTGAATCGAAAGCACCGCTAAGATACCTGCGGTAACACTATAGGTTAATTGAAAAAGAGAAGCTATTAAGTAGCTTAGTGCAAATGCAACCGACATTTTAATGACGAGATGAACGATTCTTGGGTTCATAGACTAATCTCCAATCGATAATCTTATAAGGTTGACTGCTTTTTGTTTTTTGACTTCGGTATGGGGGTGATTGGAACCATGATTGAAACGAGTTCTAAAAGCAAATCACGATCGTCAGTGTCCACCACATAGTGAGGTTTTGCACTAGGATAAGGAGAGGCCGGAACTATAGAAGGAAACAGATGACGATTTTCATTTTTCATTTTAACAAAAACAGTGTTGTCACACACGATAAAAATAGGTCTTTCTTGAACATAAACCATGTATTCTCCAAACATCTTTTGGTAGCGAACTTCCCCAAAACGTTCAAGTTGTTGATAAACGTAATCGATAAATAGTTTAGACGTTGCCATCGGTTTCCCTTTCTTTTAGAACCTCTGAAATGGTCATTAATAAATCGGAAGCCATCATGCCAGATTCTCCAAAGTAATCGCGTGCTTTTAGACTCGCCCAGTGATATAGACTAAGCCCCTTAATAAGGGCTTCTTCCACGGGGTATTGCCCCATCATCGCGCCCAAGATTCCACTTAAGATATCCCCTGTTCCAGCTTTGGCTAACCCGGGATGACCGATTGGGATAAACCAAATGTCATGAGGTGTTTTTACAAGGGTACATGGACCTTTTAAAACAATGTAAAGATGAGGATCCGAAAATGATAATCGCTCATAAATATCCGTTTCCAACATAAAATGGTCATCTTTTCCATTTAATCTCGCCCATTCACCGAGATGAGGTGTTAAGACAATCGGCCCTCGTTCTTTCGGAATTTCTATGGATTTAAAACCCCTTAAACCGTCTGCATCAATCAGCAATGGAATCTTCTTCTTCATGAGACTTAAAAGCGAATAAATAGCCTGGTTAGGCTTTTTTCCTAAGCCTGGACCAAAAACAATCGCTGTCTTTTTATCGGTAAACTGCAACAGTTCGTCTTCCGTTTCATAAAACCCTCGAATGATATCAAAAGGCACATGAGCAAGTGCTTCTTCGCGTCGTTCTAACACCCAAGTCACAAGACCTGCTCCTGATCTTAAGGCAGCTAAAGAAGATAAGATAGGCGCTCCCATCATGTGATGATTGCCCCCAATCACTAAAACATGACCGTAATCATATTTATGGGAGGCATGTTTTCTAGGTGCATGGATAATGTCTTCAGGTTCTATCCAAAACATGTGATGGTTTTCAAAATGTCCATAGTCCATATCAACCACTTGAAGGACTTTTGAACAATCCATTGCATCCCCTAAAAAATGGGCTGATTTATAGGCGTGAACCACTAGAGTATAATCTGCATGAATCGCAACAGGACGCATCCGTCCATTTCGCCCATCGATTCCTGATGGAAGATCAATGCTGATAACGGTAGTGTTCATTCGGTTGATTGCTTCAATGATAAGCGTCACTTCATCTGGCATCGGTCCATGTAGGCCTATTCCAAATAAGCCATCTATCACGCGGTCAAAAGAATGATTGAAGTTAATCGGTGACTGGATGGTTTTTTCAAACGCGTCTAATCCAAGTCGACTTCGCGCCTTTTCATGCCGATCTGTTTTTCTTAAATGAACATACGTCACATCGTGTCCTTCTTTTTCCAAATGAAGACCAATCCAATACGCATCCATCCCATTGTTTCCATACCCAACTAAAATTAAGACACGATGTTCCTTTACTATCATGGATTGAGCGATGATATGCTCAACAAGACGAAGTCCAGCCTCAAAAACGAGATCGTCTTCGGCAATGGTTCGCTTTAGAATCACTTCTTTTTCGAGTTTTTTCATGGAATCGGGATCGTAAACAGGGTATTTTTTCATGGCGTCCTCCATCTTTATTGTATCATGTTCAAGGATGAGTTATCGCAAACTTCTCACGGGTCTAGTTTAAAGTGTATTCGATTTGACTTTTTTATGCCCTTTTTATAAACTGCAAGTGTGAGGAATAACCATGAAGACGCTGATAAACACTCAAAAGGATCCGAAATTTAATCTTGCATTGGAAGAATACGTTTTAAAGCACCTCAATCTAGACGATGACATCCTTTTGTTGTGGCAAAACCGTCCTTCAGTCATTGTCGGGCGCAATCAAAACGTTTTTGAAGAAATCAACATGCCCTATCTCAAATCTGAACGCATCGATATGGTCCGTAGAATTTCTGGTGGAGGCACGGTGTATCATGATTTGGGCAACGTTAATTTTTCGTTTATCACGGGTAAATTGACCGAACGCCTTAGCAAATACGATGTCTGTCTTAAACCGATGATTGATGCCCTCCATCAGATGGGACTAAACGTCTATTTGAGTGGAAAAAGTGATCTAAAGATCGATGCTTTTAAAGTATCAGGAAACGCTCAGAGTTTTCATAAAAACAGAATGCTTCATCATGGCACATTGCTTTTTGATTCGGATCTAGATACACTGAACCGGGTACTGGCACCGAACCTTTTTAAGATGACCTCAAAAAGTGTGAAATCCAATCGAAGTCAGGTAACGAATCTAAAGCCATTTCTGAATCAAGACATGACGACTGAAACCTTTATCGATCATTTAAGAAGCGTGCTCCTTAAATCAGAGCATCTTCACGAACATCTTATTGAATTGTCATCGGAAGACCTAAACGCGATTCAAACGCTTGTTCAAGAAAAATACAATCGCTGGGAATGGAATTACGGCGAATCGCCAGATTTTAGAACCACCAAACGCATCCATTTGAATCAAAAGATACACGATCTTGACTTAGACATCCAAGCCGGAATTATTACCTCTTGTTCCCACAGTAAAGCCTCTGAAGATGTTTTAGATAGCCTCTGTCGGATGTTGACAGGAACCCGTTTTATGGAAGAAAACATCACGAGACAGTTAGACGTTTCGTTTCGATCCACGTTATCAAAGCAAACGATTCAATCCTTTGCTAAAGAACTTACCGAATGAAAAGCCACCTCACATGAGATGGCTTTTATTCTTAAATGATATGTATGGGTTTATCGACTGCACCATGCGCAGCTTCCATCATGATTTCTGAAAGAGTTGGGTGGGGATGGATGGCTTTTGCCACCTCATGCACGGTCCCTTCAAGTTCCATGGTCACTACGGCTTCAGCAATAATGTCTGTTGCATTGGGTGCTAAAATATGCATCCCAAGGATTTCTCCATAGGTCGGATCCACTAAAATTTTAACAAAACCATCGGATTCACCTTCAGCCAACGCTTTACCGTTAGCTGAAAGTGGAAATTTACTCACTTTATAGGGACGGTTCTGTTTTCTTAGTTCTTGTTCGTTATACCCAACATAAGCAATCTCTGGGGATCCATAGATGCCTGCTGGTGCTTTCCGATAATCGATTTTGCTTGCTTTTCCTAAAATGTTCTCTATAGCGATAAGTCCTTGTGCAGATGCCACGTGAGCCAACATCATCTCACCGTTCACATCGCCAATCGCGTAAACATCTTTTAGGCTTGTTTGCATTTGCTCATTAACAACTACGCCTTTAGATGAAATCGTAAGCCCCAGTTTTTCAAACCCTTTGGTATTCGCTTTCATGCCCACGCTCATTAAGATGATATCCGCCTGAATCTGTTCTTTTTTACCGTCTTTGACATACGTCACAACGTGCTCATCGATGGCTTCTACAGAAGCGGATGTTAAAATTTTAATTCCTTCTTTTTTGAGTAACTTGACATAACTGGTTCTAATTTCTTCATCAACTTGCGTCAAAATATTGTCTACTCGTTCTAGGATGGTCACTTCTGTGCCTAAAGCGGAAAACATCGTAGCAAACTCAATGCCAATCACACCGCCACCCACAATCACAAGCGAGGTTGGTAACGTGGTGATAGAAAGAATCTCTTTGCTCGTTAGAGCAATACCCGCTTTTCTAGCGTGATCTAAACCCGGAATCGGTGGCATAATCGGAGATGCTCCGGTTGCTAAAATAAGGGTTTTCGTTTGGAAAGATTGATCAGCAACGCGAACCGTATGCGAATCAATGACCTCTGCAAACCCTTCAATGACCGTGACACCGTTTTTCTTAAGCAACATTTTGACGCCACCTGTTAGTTTTTTGACCACATCATCTTTCCGTTTCATCATCAAGTTTAAATCGGGCTTAATGGCCTTTTTATCGTTGATAACGATTCCGTAGGATTCAGCATGCATGATTTGCTTATAGACTTTGGCACTTTTTAGTAACGCTTTTGTCGGGATGCAGCCCCAGTTTAGACACACCCCACCAATCGCTTCTTTTTCGATTAAAGCAACCTTTAAATGGGATTGAGCGGCCTTAATGGCTGCCACATAACCCCCGGGTCCTCCTCCGATTATGATGACATCGTACATCATAGGATCACCTAATTCAACAACAACAACATGGGTTGTGTGATGAGTTCTTTAAACCGTTTCATGAAACGACCCGCGTCGCCTCCATCGATGATTCGATGATCAATCGATAACGAGATAGGAGCGATATCGCCTATCACAATCTGATTTTCTTGAACAACCGGCTTTTTCATGATTTTTCCAATTCCCAAAATGGCCACTTCAGGGTGCTTGATGATGGGTGTACCGTATGTCGCATCAAAAACACCATAATTGGTGATGCTGAAAGTTCCTTGTTGCAGTTGATTCAACTGAATCGTTCTTTCATACGCTTGTTTGGCCAATGTCTCAAGTTCTTTGGCAATCTCAAAAATGCTTTTTTGATCCGTGTTTTTGATATTTGGCACAATCAGCCCGTCCGGGGTATCAACAGCGACACCGATGTTCATGTAGTCTTTAAAAATGATTTCATCGGTTTCATGATCAAAACTTGCATTAAATATAGGGAATTCTTTTAAAGTGACGGTAATGGCTTTAATGAAAAAGGCCATGTAAGTTAATTTGATGCCGTTGGCTTCAGCCAAACCTTTTTGAGCGCTTCTAAACTGAACCAATTCTGTTACATTGAACTCATCCATCACCGTTGTGTGAGGAATGAGTTGTTTTGATATGACCATGTTTTTTGCTATGGTTTTGCGCAGTTTACTAATGGGAACACGTCTGGTTCCTTCTTTGGAGACCGGTGGCATAGCAATCGGTTCAGATAAGACCTTAGCAGGTTCTTCTTTTTTCTCCGTGAAATAGCGTTCGATATCTTCTTTCATAACGCGACCGTGTTCGCCTGTCCCTTTGATTTTCGCAAGATCGATGTTTCGATCGGCTGCCATTTTTCGAGCAACCGGTGATGCTAACACTTTACGCTGTTGTGCGGGGGCTTCTTTCTCATACTCTGTCGAACTGGCAATAACATCTGAAGAAACTTCGATTTCACCCACAACACCTGCACCCGCTTCTTCAGCCACATTTTTAATGTCTTCCTGTTTTTGAACCGGTTTGATGGAAGTCCCATCATCAATCAAAGCAAGCGTCTCACCTACATAGATTGTGTCTCCGACTTTTGCGCCTAATTTAACAATTTTCCCTGATGCGGGGGAAGGAATTTCAGCATTAACCTTATCCGTTTCAACGACACATAATGTGTCACCTTCTTTGACCTGATCGCCTTCTTTGAAATTCCATTTTAGAATCTGACCTTCGTGAATGCCTTCACCGATGTCAGCAAATTTAAAATCATACATAATTTAACCTCCTATTAGGGTTTGGAACGAACGACTTTTTTAATCTCATAAGCAATCCGCTTCGGATCAATCATAAAATGATGTTCTCCCTTGGGAAGCGGGACTGTGATATCAAAACCTGTCAGTCTTGCAGGGGCTGCTTCTAGATTAAAAAACGCTTTTTCATTGACCAGTGCCATCAGTTCTGCAGCAGGTCCATACGATTTGACCGCTTCATGCACCACCAGGAATCGACCAGTTTTTTTAACCGATTCAATGATGGTCTCACGATCCAGTGGAGCAATGGTTCTTAAATCAATCAGTTCCACACTGATGTTTTCTTGTTCCAAATCTTTAATGGCTTTTTCGACTTCACGAACCAAAGCCCCCCATGCTACCACGGTGATGTCTGTTCCTTTTTTCACCACTTTGGCTTTTCCGATGGGTACTGTATAGGATTCTTCAGGTACTTCTTGTTTAAAAGCACGATAAATTCGTTTAGGTTCCATGAAAATGACAGGATCATTATCCTTGATAGCTGCTGTTAACAACCCTTTGGCATCATATGGGGTAGATGGAATCACGAGTTTGAGACCTGGAATGCTTGAAAACAAAACTTCTAAACTTTCTGAATGGTGCTCTAAAGCTCGGATACCGCCACCATAAGGCATACGAATAACCATGGGCAAGTGATAGCGACCACGTGATCGGTTGCGATAACGGGCTGCGTGTGCAGCGATTTGATTGTAACCGGGAAACATGAAACCAGAAAACTGAATTTCTGCAACAGGACGCAGTCCGTTAATCGCCATACCAATGGCTGATCCAACAATGGCTGCTTCTGCAATTGGCGTATCAAAGACACGATCTTCGCCAAATTGTTTTTGCAATCCAGCTGTTGCTCTGAAAACACCACCTTCGAATCCGGCATCTTCTCCAAATACGACAACACTTGGATCTTCTTTTAATTGCTGTTCCATGGCTTGGTTAACAGCTTCCAAAATGTTTAATAGTGGCATCTTATTGTTCCTCCTCTTTCAGATAGGCTTTGTAGGCTTCATACTGTTCAATTAGTTGTGGTGTCATGCTTTCGTAAGTATAGTTAAAAATCTCTTCTAATGAAACTAAACCGGAATTCTCGACTTTTTTGAAAGCTTCAACCGCTTCATTTTCAACCTCTTCCTGCAAGGCTTGATCGGTTTTCTCGGTCAATATCTTTTGATCCAATAAATAGTTTCTAAATCGAATCATTGGATCTCTTTTTTCCCAGATTTTCACTTCATCATCGCTGCGATAGATGGTGGGATCATCCGAAGTGGTATGGGGTCCTAACCGGTAAGTGACCGCTTCAATTAATGTGGGCCCTTCGCCCTTTCTAGCACGCTCTAAAGCATAGGTTGTCGCCACATACATGGCTAATACATCGTTGCCATCGACTTGAATCCCAGGAATTCCGTAAGCAATGGCTTTTTGAGCAAGGGTGGTGGCTTTGGTTTGCTTTTTTCTAGGTGTTGATATCGCGTATTGATTGTTTTGAATCACAACAATCATGGGAGCATTAAAGACTGAGGCAAAGTTTAACCCTTCATGAAACTCACCATGCGATGTTCCTCCATCGCCGATGTAAGCAATCGCTACTTCTCCCTTATTTTGAATTTTACTGGCATAAGCAAGACCTGCAGCATGCCCAATTTGTGACCCAATGGGAACATTGATTGGCAACACTTTAACACCTTCATTGAAGTGACTCCCCCGTTCATTTCCGTACCAATAAAGATACGTTTGTTCAAGCGTGACACCTTTATAAAGCATGGCACCTAGCTCACGAAACGCAGTGACCAACCAATCTTTGTCATCCGATGCGGCCATCGGACCAACTTGACATGCTTCTTGTCCACGGCTGGGTGGAAAGGTTAACATTCTTCCTTGCCGTTGGTATTGCAAGGATTTGATATCCGCAATTCGACCGAGCGACATGGTTCGATACATTTTAAGCAAAAGTTTTTTATCCAGCTTGGGTAAAAACGTTGCATCTGAAATATTTCCATTTTCATCCAATATTTGGAACATTTTTCCCTTTAAGGGATCAAAGGTCTCAAAAAACATACACATAATCCTCCGTTATTTATAATTTTTCTACTCATTGTCCAAAAAAAATATATTTTATTACACCGTTATTATAACGTAGAAAAATACCACAATCAAACCATTTGCTTGCAGCTCTTTTCTCTATTTTAATAAGAATCGAATTATCTTAGCGTTGCATCTCAACAAACCGGCAATGTCCCAAAAATTCTTTGCGATACCCATCATCGGTTTTCGTAATTTTTACCAGTTCTTGCATCCATGAATCGCCAATGGGAACAATCATAATCCCCCCCATTTTCAGTTGCTCAATGAGCGTCATCGGTAGGGTCTTTGGCGCTGCTGTTACCATGATGCGATCGTAAGGGGCATAATCAACCCACCCCTGATACCCATTTTTTAGTGCATAAAGGATGTTGGTTAGTCCAAGTTGTTCATGCACACGTTTGGCCTCGTTTTGCAGACTTTTATAAATGTCTAAGGTATAAACGGTTTGAGCAAGACGAGACAAAATGGCCGTTTGATATCCCGATCCTGTCCCAATTTCTAAAACCGTGTGATGCGACTGAACCGATAAAGCCTCCGTCATGAGGGCAACTATATAAGGTTGCGAAATGGTTTGATTCTCTCCAATGGGAAGTGGATAATCGTGATAACTCTCATGAACCCACGAATCAGGAACAAACAGGTGCCTTGGTATCTTTAAAAAAGCCTCTAATACACGTTTGGAACGAATCTTTCTTTGATACAAATCGTCATGAACCATCGCTTTTCTTTTTCGATCAAAATCCATAAATCATCACCTTTTCACAGATATCATTGTAATTTTCCTAAAAAAACGTTATAATCATACTACATTAAACGAAACTGAATCAAGATCGGAGCTCTATATGAACAACCCTAAAACGGTTTATAAGGTGATGCAAGAGGCCATCAAACAAGCTCAACAGACGATGAACGACAACATTGGAGGACCTTTTGGTGCCGCCATCATCAATCAGGAAGGTGACATTATCTCGCTTGCTTCCAATTCAGTGCTTCAGGATCATGATGCCACTGCGCATGCCGAAATCAATGCCATTCGTCAAGCGTCAGCCATCTTGAAAACCCATGACTTAAGCGGGTATATCCTCATCACCACGGCTTATCCATGCCCCATGTGTTTAAGCGCGATCATCTGGGCTAACATCAAGCATGTCATCTATGGGTGCCGTCCAATTGATGCTGAGGCTATTGGATTTCGTGATGACTTTATCTACCATTACATCAAAGACCCTAGCCAACATCAGGATGTTTTAACCCTTCATGAAATGAATCGGGACGATTGCTTGGAGCTTTTTGATGAGTATCAAAGGAAAAACAAAACGATCTATTAAAAAACATGGCACTCTAAAGAGTGCCATTTTTCTATTTATCTCCCACCGTCATTAACATGACTGCTTTGGATGTGTGTAATCGGTTTTCAGCTTCTTGATAGACAATAGAGTGTTCGCCATCGATGACAGAATCAACGACTTCGTTGCCTCGATCAGCTGGCAACGCATGCATGTATTTAACATGGGGTTTACCCAACTTAATCATGTCTTCGGTGCATTTCCAAGCCCGATTAGCTTCTAATAAATCATCAATGACCACATCCGATTGATTGGTTACCCAACTGCCCCAGTTTTTAGGAATAACAATATCCGCATCCCGATAGGCCTCTTCCATGTTGTGTGTGATGGTGAAGGACCCGCCGTGTTTTTTTGCATTCAACATGGCTTTTTCGATAACCCACTCAGGCAGTTCATACCCCTTAGGATAAGCCAAAGTGACATCCATCCCGTATCGTGGAAACAATAGGACTTGCGAAACAGGAACACTAATGGGTTTTTTGTGGCTTTTTGCATAGGCCCAAATGATGGAAATCTTCAGTTTTTCGGTTTTATTAAACACTTCTTGGATGGTCATGAGGTCTGCTAATGCTTGCATCGGATGAAACAAATCATCTTGAAGATTCATGATGGGAACGGTACTGTGGGCAGCCATTTCCCGTAAATACTTGTTTCCAATGCCCCAAAAACAGTTTCTACATGCGATCGCATGACCATAACTTGAAAGGATAATGGCCGTGTCCTTTGCACTTTCTCCATGGGAAATTTGCATGGTTGAAGTATCCAAATAGGTGGCGTGTGCCCCCAGTTGCGCAAAGCCTGCTTCCATGGAGTTACGGGTACGCGTTGATTGCTCAAAGAACATCAAGAAGGCTGTTTTATTGCTTAAAAACGGCGTTGGTTCGTTGTTTAAGAATTTTTTCTTAATGTCTTTTGAGACCTCTAGCAAATGATCAATTTCTTCTTTTGTCCATTCTTCTAATGTGATAAAATGTCTTCCTTTAAACAGCGGTTTCATGCTTATTCTCCTTTAATTTTCTTTAAATAATTCAATGGGATAGCCGCATACATCGCTGCAGCTTGAATGAGTTCTGATTTGTAGGTTATTTCATTGGGAGCATGGGCTTGTTCTTCTCGTCCAGGACCAAATCCGATACAAGGGATATTGTGTCGTCCCATGATGGATACGGCGTTAGTAGAAAAGGTCCATTTGTCAACCACAGGTTTTTGCTTAAACAGTCCTTGATAGCTATCGACCAGGGTGGTGCATACATCGTGTGAGGCGTCAAGCACCCATGTGGGGAAATAGGATTGTGTTGGATAAACCAATCCCGTGTAGGACGGACGGTCATAATCGTACATCTCAACAACGGCCTGAGCTTGAATGACTGAAGGAAGAGACTTGATTTGCTCAATCGCCATGTGCCATGTCTCTCCGTTGGTTAATCTGCGATCAATAGAGATGCTGCATCCATCAGCAACTGCACAGCGTGATGGAGAACTATAAAAGATTTCGCTAACCGTTAACGTCCCTTTTCCTAAAAAAGGATCGTCTTTAAGGCGATGATTCAGTTGTTCAAGTTCCAGCAAAATGGGGGCCATTTTGAAAATAGCATTGTCTCCTCTTTCGGGAGCGCTACCGTGACAACTGATACCGGTTGTTGATACTTTGATTTCCATCCGACCACGATGGCCTCGATAGATTCGACAGGCTGTTGGTTCAGTGATGACGACAAACTCAGGCTTGAGGCCTTGTTGCTCAATCAGGTATTGCCAGCATAAGCCATCGCAATCTTCTTCTTGAACCGTTCCTGTAATCAACAAGGTATAATCGTTTTCCAAATGTAAATCTTTGATGATTTTTCCGGCATAAACCATGGATGCCATGCCACCTTCTTGATCCGATGCGCCTCTGCCTCCAATGCGGTTTTCGTCTTCGAAACCTTTGTAAGGATCAAATGTCCAGTTTTTGATTTCTCCGATTCCAACGGTATCGATATGAGCGTCCATGGCAATCACATGCTGACCATGACCGATGCGTCCGATAATATTGCCCATTGGATCAATGGTAATTTCATCGAAGCCGACGTTCTCCATTTCTTTGCGGATACATTCAATGACTTCTTTTTCTTGAGAGGATTCACTGGGTATAGCAATCATGTCTCTTAAAAATCGTGTCATCTCTTTTTCATAATGATGCGCCTTTTCTAAAATAGCTTCAAAAGGTATTTTCATATTTCTTTTCCTCTCTTTGCTCGAATCATTTGATCATAGTGGGCAATTTTGTCGTATTCGTTATCCCAAAATTTCATGTCGCGCATCGCATCAAGATACGCTTGATGATAACCAAATTTCAACCAATCGCTTTCTTTTTGCTTAAATAGACGCTCTTTCTTATCCATGCTCCTTACATCTTCAATATCAAGGGTGTCGGCTTTAATGAACACGTCTTTAAACCATCTTCTTAAAACGAAATCTTCGGTCTCCAAGACACGGTTTTCAAGGTCTTCTAAAACGCTATTGTAGCGATCAAACCCATCGGTAGCAACCGTTACGACATTATCACCGGGACCGAGTTTTAAATACTTAGCGATTTTGATGGCGCCAAGAATATTGCATATGCCTGATACACCGAAAAGATCCTTCATAACGTTTATTTCATCGTTTTTTAGACCTGCTTCTTTTAAGATGGAAGATCCATCTTGAATCACTTTTAGACCTTTGACGGTGTCTTCATCTTTGATTAAAGCGATAAAATCAGTCGTTAACACATTATGAATCAAGGTGCACATCTTATCTCCGATGCCTTCAATTCGGTGTTGTCCTCGTCCACCATCCATTAAGGTAGAACATTCATACGGTTCAAGCGCCACAACCTTTGCTTCAGGAAACTCCTTCTTTATTTGATCGCCAGCAGCCAGTGTACCAGCACTGCCTGGAGCGGAAGCAAACGCAGCAATTCGTCCATTTCCAATTCCCTTTACCGCTTCAATTGCGCTATGCCCTGTAACGTATCGATGAAACCGATAATTCGGAAATAATTCAAACTGAGCCAAAGCACGATAGTCCGGATTTTTCTTGAGTTCATAGGTCCTTTCCAGGGTAAGAATAACATCAGACTCAGTCCCTGGTGTTAAGTCTAATTTGGCTCCATAACGCGATATTCTTTCATAACGCTCTTTGCTCATGTTATCCGGCATGATGACAATGGCATCGTATTTCATGAGGTTACAAATGTAGGAGACTCCAATCCCAAAGTTACCCGTTGAAGGTCCCAAAATGGTGTGTCTTCCAGGAATGATGGTTTGATCAACACAGCCTTCCATTAAGGTCGAGTAGGCAGGACCTACTTTGTGGGATCCTGATGGGAAGTATTTTCCCAATAAAACGACAATGTTAGCATCAACACCCGTGAGTGCTTTCGATAATACAATTTTATGAACTTGATTGTTGTCGTTTTTCCAAGTGATGTTGAACAGGTTTAATGGATCCAGTTCGCACTCTTTTGCCTTTAAAACGTGGCTGCGCAATGTTGAATCCAACGATTCGGGATAAAGCATTTCATAATAGGTTGGGCCAAATGGTATTTTAGACATGATGTCCTCCTTCTTTGATGTGGCGTTTAAATTCTGTGAAATCGTGAGCGATAGCCTGGGGTTTAGTGGTCGCAAGTTGTGCATTTTTAGGATCTTTAAGACCATGTCCTGTTAGAACAACCGTGACCGAATCACCGCGTGATATAAGACCTGTTTGTCGTGCTTTTTTTAATCCAGCAATGGACGCAACCGAAGCAGGTTCTCCGAACAATCCCTCGGTTCGACCTAAGAGTGACATGGCCTCTAAAATCTCTTGATCTGACACCTTAATCCAAGAACCTAAAGACGCCTTGATTGCATTCAACGCTTTGTTTGGGTTTCTGGGTATACCCACTGAGATGCTATCCGCTAAGGTGTTTTCATTTGCAGGTACAAACGGTTTGTTGAAATGAAAAGCATCAACTAAAGGGCTGCATCCATCGCTTTGTACCCCCAATAGTTTGGGAATGTTGTCAATTAATCCTAATGCTTTAAAGTCATAGAACCCTTTATAAAGGCCGGCTAGGGTACATCCATCTCCTACGGAAACGATAACCCAATCCGTAGGACGAAAATGCAGTTGTTCTGCGATTTCCAAAGCCACGGTCTTTTTTCCTTCAACCAAATGAGGATTGATAGCAGCATTTCGATTGTACCAACCATAGGCATCAATCGCTTGTTTCGATAAAGCAAATGTCTGTTGATAGTCCCCTTGAACAAGAAACACGTTTGCTCCGTAGATCAGCAACTGATTGAGTTTACCGATGGGTGCTCGCTCAGGCACAAAGATATAACTTTTAAGCCCCATGCGAGCGGCATGACACGCCAAACTGGATGCTGCGTTACCGGTGGAACTGCAAGCAACCGCTGTAGCTTGGATTTCAAGGGCTTTCAAGACAGCAATAGCGCTAGCTCGATCCTTTAAGGATCCGCTTGGATTGACGCTTTCATCTTTAAGATAAAGGGTATCAACATCGAGACACTGAGCGAGATGTGTTGAACGATAAAGAGGGGTTCCACCGATGGTTAACATCGCTTTTTTGGTATCGGTGACGGTCAATAGTGGCCAATACCGAAACATGGATGGATCCTTATCTTTGGCTAGTCGATCTTTGGTTAAAACCTTTTTAATTAAATCATAGTCGAAAATGATATCCAAAATGCCTTTTTCTCCACATGTTGGACAGGTCATCCACTCCTTGTTGGGTAAAAACGTTTGGTGGCATAAGGTGCATTCATAGTGTCGAATAAAATTATGCATGCTGGGGATCATCGCTTTCTAATGGAATAAATTGATAAGAATCGACATCAAACAAGCCCCGATACGTTAACTTGAGTTGCGGGATGACGGGAAGGGAAAGAAAAGCCAACAAAATAAACGGATCACCCATATCGGGGTTAACCCCATTGTTATAGGCTGTTTTTCGTAAAAATTGAAGATCTTCTTTCACTTTTTCGCTCTTCTGGTTGGTCATGATGCCTGAAACCTCTAGTTTTAGTTCAGCAAGAACGGCTTGGTCTTGCGCAATCACAATGCCGCCTTGCAGTTCATGGATTCGCTTGCAGGCCAATGTCATGGCAGCATCGCTTGAACCGATGACAATCAAATTATGAGAATCGTGTGCAATGGTCATCGCAATCGCACCTCTTAGTTTCCCAAAATGCTCGACTAAGGCTATGCCCATCTGTTGAGTCCCATGATGCCTTTCAATCACAGCAAATTTGAGCAAATCTGGATTATGTTTATGTTCAAAGATTCCGTTTTCTAAGACAATGTCTCTCTCTTTTTTCTCAGTGGTGATGTTGTGTTTGATCAACCCGATGACATGCACACGAGATTGGTTCAACTTGAGTGTGAAGTCCAATTGATTCGGATCTAGGCGAACCGAATTGAGCACATGACTGGGGGGTTTAATCACCTGATCGAATAAAGGTTTCCCTTCTTTTGCTACCAGTTGACCTTTGTGATAAACATAAAGAGGTGTGATGGTTTCTAAACTTTTAAAAACAATCAAATCCGCTTGTTTACCAGGCGCGATTGCCCCAAGAGAGGGTAAGTGATAACATGTCGCAGGATGCAGGGTTGCCATGCGAATAGCATCGATGGCTGGAACACCTTCTTTAATCGCCAAATTCACATTAAAGTTGATGTGCCCTTCATGTTCGATGTCTTCTGGATGCTTATCATCGGTGCAAAACATGATGCGATCGAAAAATGCAGGCTTAATGCCTTTTAGAAGATCGCGTGTGTTTTTTGTTGCAGATCCTTCTCTTAAATGAACATACATGCCTTTTTGAACACGCGCCAGCATCGATTCAGGTTTCGTGCATTCATGATCGGTCATCATACCTGATAAAATGTAGGCGTTTAAATCATATCCCATCATATCAGGCGCATGGCCATCGATGATTCGATCTTTAGCGTGATGAATCTTTTGATGAATGTCTGGATCTCCTTCAAGAACAGCAGGATAATCCATGACTTCTCCAAGACCAATCACACGGGGATGATCCAGTAGCGACTTAATGTCGTAGACCGATAAGATGGCACCGCCCATATCCTCTTTGGTTGCAGGCACACATGAAGGCGCCATAAGAAAGACATTTAGTGGGATGTTTTCGCTAGAATCAAGCATGAACTTAACCCCTTCAATGCCACTCACATTGGCAATTTCATGCGGATCAGCAATCACTGTCGTGGTTCCAAAAGGAACGATGAGTCTGGCAAACTCAGGGGGGGTAACCATCGAGGATTCGATGTGAACATGCCCATCAATGAAACCGGGTGCGACATAATAGCCTTTCATATCGTGCTCAATTACCCCATGGTAAAAGCCAATCCCGATGATGGTGTTTTGCTCAATGGCTATATCGCCATACTCGATTTCTTTGGTGTACACATTGATTATCTTGCAGTTTTTAAGTACCAAAGACGCTTTCTCAAGTCCTCTAGCTTTTCTTAAGATGGATGGGTGCATAGGGCCTCCTTCTCAATCATAAATGATCAATAAAGTCTTTTATTAGGTTTAGTGCTACTGTTTTTCGATAGCGTTTATTGGACCGTTGATCATCAATGGGTTGAATCAACGGTTCATATAACGTTAACACCATTTCTGGGTTTTCTTTTAACTGATCAATGGGTTGTTCCGTGAGAATCCGTTCAATTTCTTTATCTCGAATGACCGTTTTAGCCACGGCTCCAATCGACAAACGAAACATTTCTAAGCGGTTTTCTTGTTTTTCAAAAAGTGCCAAGAAGGATACTTTGGATATTGCATCCGCTTTTCTACCGCCTACTTTAACAAATGTAACGCGTTCCGATCTAAGATCACTGATGTGAATCTCTTTGATGATTTCATCAGGTTCGATGGTTGTCTGTCTTGGTCCAATGATGAAATGCTCAATTGGAACCTTGCGGATGCCTCGACTAAGACTTTCAAGAACAACCACAGCATCTAAAAGGTAAAGTGCTAAAAGCGAATCGCCTGCTGGCGATGCGTTAGCAATGTTGCCAGCAAGGGTTGCGACATATCGCAACGCTGGCGATGCCATTTCACCGATGACCTTTTTCAAAACCAAAGGCACATCCGGATGATCCAAGAGGGTTTCTAAAGATGTCATAGAACCAATAGCAATCCCGTCTGCTCGTTTATTGACATACTTTAACTCATTTAAGTTAAATACAAATAAGCAAGGGCGCTCCATTTTGGGTGGTGTCAACGCCATGGATCGTTTTTGAATCATGAGGTCTGTCCCGCCTGCCATGACGTAGAAATGGTCTTTTTGCATCCATTCAAGAGCTTCTTGATACGTTTGGGGAACTTGATGATTTACCATATCCCTTTCCCCCTTTGACTGGCCAATTTAATGGCTTTAATAATCATGTTGTAACCGGTGCACCGACAGAGATTTCCCGATAAACCTATACGAATGTCTTCATCCGTGGGGTTTGGGTTTTTATTGAGCAACGATTCAGCAGCCATCATCATTCCCGGTGTACAGATTCCGCATTGGGAGCCGCCTTCAATGGCCATGGCTTCTTTTAAGATTGGGTATCGGTTTGTTTGTTGATACCCTTCAATGGTCATAATCTGATGACCAGCTGCATTGGCCACTGGTAGACAGCAGGAGTTGATGATGTGACCGTCCATCAGCACGGAACATGCGCCACACTCCCCTTCGCCGCACCCTTCTTTGGCACCGGTTAAATGAAAGTGTTCCCTCAAAACATCCAAAAGCCGTAGACTCGGATCGGAGTCAAACGATACAGGCTTTCCGTTTAGCACAAAACTAATCTTGGTCATGGGATAAAACCTCCATTATTGTCTCAGGCGTTGCGGGTATCGCATAGATCGAATGACCAATGGCTTGTTCAATGGCTAACGCTACCGCTGGTGCTCCACCAACCAATGTTAATTCCCCCACACCTTTCGCGCCATAAGGCCCTAGTTCGAACGGGTTTTCATAAAGATAGGTCTCAGTAGGTGCGGCATCAACGGATGTTGGAATGATGTAATCGGTCAAGTTTTTTTGTCTTAAATGACCTTTTTGATGTTGCATCACTTCCATATAGCCATACGCTATGCCTTGAAGGATTCCCCCATCGGCTTGACCAAAAACCATTCGATCATCGATTGATCGTCCAACATCGTATACGCTCCATACCTGTTTGATGTCGACCTGATAGGTCACTGGATTAACCTCAACCTCACAAATATTGACTCCCCAAGAGTAAGCGGGATACGCGTCTCCTTGAAGCGAATCTTCATCCCAAGTGATATAAGCGGGTTGCTCATACCTTTTCATCACGATTTGTTCTTGTCCATCCACCCAATCTGCTTTCAGTTGATCGGCTGCTTTTTTCAGTAAGCCCCCGACAATCATGGTGGTCCGAGAAGCGACTGTTGGTCCAGAATCAGGAACAAAATCGGTATCTGGGGCATCAAAAATAACTCGGTTAGGTTCAAGACCAAGCGCAACTTCAACAATTTTCTTCAAGCTTGTCTTGGCGCCTTGTCCCATGTCTACTGCTGCAACGAGAATAAAAACCTCTCCTGATGACGTTTTCTTGAGTTTGACTTTCGCATTGATATGGGTGCTTTCTCCGCTTCCAGTAAATCCGCATCCATGCAAAAACCAACTCATTCCAATTCCTTTAAAACTATTTTTAGCGCTATATAACGCTCTTTTTTCGTGATAATTGGACACTTCGCAGGCTTTTTCAATCATTTTATCCATGATGATTGGATCCCTGAATACACCACTTGTGGATGTATAATCCCCTTGTTTGGCTAAATAGCGCATTCTAAAATCAAACTCATTTAGATGCAATGCTTTGGCGATATGACTCATGAACATTTCGATTGCAAAAATCATTTGAGGGGCACCAAATCCACGAAAAGCACCATTTGGAACGGTGTTTGTCTCATAGACATCGCCTGAGACATCTAAATGATGAATCGTATAAGCAGCGGTCACTGCCAACATCGCTCGAGATAACACCACACCACTAAGTCCGATATAAGCGCCACTGTCCAATGACACATGCGCTTTTATGCCAATAAGATGTTGTTTTTCATCAAGAAAGGCTTTCAATGTGATAAGGGAAGGGTGTCTTTTGGTGGTAGAAACCATGTCTTCTTCACGTTCATAAATCAAACGAACCGGCTTTCTTGTTTTTTTAACAGCCAAAGCCAACTGGCAGGCAATCATGGATGGAAACTCTTCTTTTCCTCCAAAAGCGCCTCCCACGGCTGCTTGAATGACACGAACCTGATCTTCTGGGCACTGAAGCATTTCGACTAATGCGTTTTTAACATAATAAGGGCATTGAATCGATCCGATGAAGGTCATCTTATCATCCGACTCCAAATAGCCAATCATTCCTTGTGGTTCGATGTAGGCTTGTTCTTGATAACCCGTTTTATACGTATGTTCAATGGTTTGTTTGGCTTTTTTGAAGGCTTCTTTTGGGCTACCTTTAGTAAATGATTTATGAATAACCGATTTAGAAAACTCAAAATTAGGTTCCAAAGGTGTGTAAGAAATTTCTATTTGGTCAATGAGGTCACGGACTAAAGAAGGATTCGGACCGACCACCAATAAGATGGGTTCACCCACATAGTTAACCTGTTCATCCGCAAAGATTTTCCAATCTTTAAAAATCATTTTGACGTAGTTTACATGCGGAATGTCACGATGATCGATGACAAAATAACCTGAGGGCAATTCAGGAAGTTTAATCGATTGAATGAGTGCATGGGCTTCTTTGGAACGAAATGTTTTCGCATGAAGCATGCCTTCAAGTTGAATATCAGCAACAAACTGCGCACGCCCTGACACTTTTTCGTCAAAATCGACTTTAGGAACCGAACGACTGATGGTTGGCATAAGACCTCCTATTCATTCATGATAATGGCTTGTGTGGGGCATTTGACCACACAAAGGCCACATTCGAAACACTTTTCAGCATCAAACGTGATTTGATCTTTCATTTCGATGGCGAAATACGGGCACACTTTCACGCATAAATCGCATTTGATGCATTTTTCTAAAATAAGGTAAGGAACGGATGCTTTGTATTTAACATCATTTTTTAATGGGGTCAAGCGCACTTCTTCAATGCTTGAAAACCCATATTTTTCCAGTGCTTTGGGCAAATCGCGTATGATTTTTTGATAAAGGTCTTTTCCTTTAATCAAGGCAGAAGACAGCATTTGCACCCCACTGGCTCCCACTAACAAAAACTCTAAGACATCTTCTGCGGTTGCAATGCCTCCAACGCCGATAAGGGTTAAATCGGGCTCGGCCTGTTTGATTTGATAACAAACCGCTAACGCCAACGGTTTGATGGAAGGCCCTGATGTCCAAACAAAGCCCTGTTCATTCCCGTATTCAATTCGCCGTTTCTCGATACTAATTTTCATCGTTGGTCCAAGTGAATTAATCGCTACGATGCCATTGGCTCCGCTTTCTTTAATGACTTTAGCAAACCCCTTAGGGTCTGGCAAATGCGGACTGATTTTCATATAGAGGGGTTTTTGGGTGTGTTTACGAATGGTAAGTACGGTGTTTTGAATCACCGATAAATCTGTTCCCACATAGTGTGTGGAGACCTCAAATGCATCGGCGAATGGGTCCAATAATGGAATCAAAACCTCCATGTCTTCTTTGGTGTATCCCACACTTACAATTAAAGGACGATCTTTAATTTTCATGAACTTCGGTAAAATATGGTCGACCCATTCGGTATATGCGTGTTCACTCCATAATTCGCTGTTCATAACAAATGTCCGGTCCCCATAAATGCAGGGTTTAGGGATCTTAGGCAACTGGGTCGAAATGGTTTTGGTGACGACCGCTCCACAACCGGCGTCTTGCATAAACTTAAGTTTTTTAAAATCGCCAACAAGCGGTCCAGAAGCTGGCATCAAAGGATTGGTCAAATACAATCCATCAAATTCGGTTTTAAGACTCATTTTAAGTCCTCCTTGGCTAAGATGTCCCATAAGGTTTGAGCGACATCACTTGATGTTTGATACAAATTGGATAATCTTTTCTTGACACGGTAGTTCCTTAAGACATACTCCCCTTTGACGAACACGTGTTTGGGCATAAAACTATGAAACAACCCATAAAAGAGGTGACCAAAAATGTTCTTCTCATGAAGCGGGGTTGGTGCTTGATACGGAATCATCAGCAGATCCGCTTCTGCTTTGGGTTCAAACGAGCCTAACTGTACCTGAAATTGATCGCTTGCATACCGATACGTCTCTTTAATCATATCTAAAAGATCATTTAAGGTGAAATCTGTCGGTGTTTGATCGTTTAAATGGGCGGTATAGAAAACATTCAAATATTCATTGGCCATCGATCGCGAAATGCCATCGTTTCCGATAATAATCGGAATGTTTTTTTCTCTCATTCTTCGAATGTTTGGCAGTCCCACTGCATTGTTCATGTTAGAGGTCACATTGACGGCAACCACACAATCCCGTTCTTTGATTAAGTCAAGTTCAGCATCGTTCACATGGATGGCATGGGATAGAATGCTCTTGGGTATTAATAATCCGTGGGCATTTAATCGCTCAACCACACGCATGCCATGTCGCGCTAGAGAAAGCGTCTGATCCATTTCACTTTCTGCCACATGGATATGAATTGGGATTTGGTCGAGATTGCGTCTTACTTTTTTGAGTGTTGCATCGGATAAACTAAGGGAAGCGTGTAAACCAAAAAGTCCTCTAGAACGATCGGTTTTATTCATTTCATGAAACCGTCTATTCTCCTTGATCGCCTGATCAACATCAAAACGATCACTTGTTTCAAACGCTAAAATGGCTCTTAATCCCGCTTCTTTGACCCATGCTTTTTTTAACGTCTCTAAAGACCCCTTGATGGTGCCACTGGCATGATGATCGATTAAGGTGGTCACGCCGTGTCGGATATAATCGGTTGCACTAACAATGCCACTCGAAAAAATCATGTCTAAATCAAGCTGACCATCCAGTTTCCACCAGATTTGTGTCAAGATGTCCATGAAATTTTTAGGCGCAAACGGTAATGCTATTCCACGTGCAAAAGTCGAATAAATGTGTGAATGACCGTTAACAAAATTGGGTAAAACCAAATGCCCTGTTCCATCAATGATGGTCATCTCATCGGTTTGATGAAACGCAGTCATCGGTCCAGTTTCTATGATTTTATCGTTAAAAAGAATATAACCGTCTTGGATGAACGTTTGATAGTCATATAGGGTGGCATGAATGATTGCTTTCATGATAATCCCTCTTTCTTGATCCATTTTCCTTTGATCGGATTGACTTGATTATCGTGCATGACCACATGCCCTCTTAGGAGGGTCATGATGACTCTACCCGATGCTAACAGGCCTTCATAAAGGTCATAATCGGTGTTGCCGTGGTGGTGTTTCATTTGAAAAAGTCCGGGTTGATAAAGCAGCAAATCGGCATCGTATCCTTCTTCAATCTTTCCTTTCGAGGAAAGCCCATGGACGAAGGCCACGTTTTCCGTCATTTTAGGGATGATTTTTTCTCCAAAGTGCATTCTCATTACATCAAAACTATGCTCGATCGATCCAATGCCTAGTGGAATATCCTTTAATTTTTTTTCGATTTTATCCAGAGCATTAAAAGAACAATGATCAGTCCCGATACACAAGATGTCGTCAATCTGATCTTTTAAAAGGTTGACTTCCTTTAAACTTCTTAAAGGGGGCGCACAAGTATAAAGATACCCCTTGTCTTCTTTTAAATGGTCGGATGAAAATGTCATATACTGGGGACAACTTTCTATCAAAAATGTCTGGTTTATAAGATTGGGATACTGATCTTTTAGTTGTTTCAGCGTATGGCCACTGCTCAAATGGACCATGTAGAGTTTTCCACCAGTGTTTTGGACAAAGTGAGCCATTTTGAGGGCTTCGGTAGTTTCTGCAATGGTCTGTCTGCTTTTGGCTAAATCGCGAAAGGTTAAATGATCGCCTCGTTCGATGAGTTCATCGTTTTCAATATGGGCCAGAATCGTGATATCGTGTTTTTTACTGAGTTCCAGTAAGCGAATGATGGCGGCATCTTCTGTTCTGCGACCAGATTCCGAATACGTGGTAAACACTTTAAGTGTGGTGATTCCGAGGGTTTTCATGGTTAAGATAAACGCCTCTAAGTCCCCTTTTGGAGACTTTAGGGTCGCATGAAACTGATAATCCACATGACACGCTTCTGCTTGTGCTTTCCGTTTTTCAAACGCTTCGATTAACGCCTCATGAGAACTAACGGGTTCTAAAAAATCGATGATGCTGGTTACCCCACCATAGAGTGCGGAAATCGAGCCTTCTTTAAACCCATCTCTCGATGAGAGATTCCCTAAGTCGAGCTCGAAATGGACATGAGGGTCGATGATTCCTGGAATCACCTCATGACCTTTGGCATCAATGACTTTTTGAGAAGGCAAAAAGGCATCCGAAATCAAGGCTATTTTTTCACCTTGAATATAGACATTCGTCTTGACAAACCGTTGATTCTGATAAACCTTGCCATTGATGATGCCCAAACTGTACATGGAGAACCTCCTTATTCAATAATCGTCACGGCTTCCACTTGATACATTTGCTTCCAGCGTTCAATGAGGGGTTTCCTCATGACCAAGACCAGATCCAATTGCGATTCAAGCATTCTTTTCAAAATGGAGTGAAACCCGTGTCCCTCTAACTCAAGTACCCCGATTTCATCTAAGTAAAGCGGTTCAACTTTCTGTTCAATGAGATGGATCATTAGATTTTCAACCCATTTTTGGGTTTCGGGGATAAACCCATACGGTCCAATCTTCTCGTGCTTAGAATCAACCTGTTGGTGCTTTTCATGGTAGCACAACACTTTCTTTTGATTGCTTTGAAGATGAAACGCCTCATAATACAACACCTGATGGTGATCCATGATTTTCACACTCAAAACGCCATCGCCTTTTCTATCCTTTAGAAAGTGGCGATACGCTTTGGTGGTCTTATGGTCATTGATGTTTCCAGTAATGATCGTGATCATCTAGGTTTTCCCTCATGTGTTTATGACCTTTTTTTCCATGATGAATCGCAAGGATTTCTGCAGCAATCGAGATGGCAATTTCCTCAGGAGATCCTCCCCCAGTATCGAGTCCAATGGGAGAATAAAAATGCGACAAGTCCAAATCTTTACCAAATGATTCATAGGTCTTATTTAGGTAGTCCCTTAACTTCGTTGGTGAACATAACATTCCGATGTATTTCGGGAGATATTTGGCTTCAATGATGTGATGAAGCACATGATAATCATGGGTATGTGATGGGGTGCAAACGATGACAAAACTATTTTCTTGGATGCCATGCTTTTGGATGTACTCAACAAACGATACCTGGTGTTTTTCTTGAACATGATTCAAGCGATCAAGCACATCTTTTCGTGGATCAATCGCGATTAGATAAAACGAAAGAGGGTTTAAGACGTTTGAAAGTGCTTGTCCAACGTGTCCTGCACCGAAAATGTAGACCGTGTTTTTGGGTCCGATGTACTCATAAAATAACGTGACGATTCCGCCACAGACCATGGGCAATGTTTTTGCGCTCGGTATGATTTCCCCATGATTTAAATAGTATTTTTCCATCAAATGGGTTCTTTGCTTGAGCAACTTTTTGGCTTGGTTGATGGCGTAGTGCTCTAACGCTCCACCGCCAACTGTTCCAAAAGTTGACTCATCAGTAACTCCCATCTTTTTACCGACTTCAACAGGGCCCTCTCCTTCTTTTTCGACCGCTGTAACCACAATCATGGGAGTGCCTTGTTCTATTTTTTCAGTCAATTTTGCATAAAAATCAGTCATGGCTCACTCCATCAAATGAAAAAGGTGATGACCAAGGCCATAGCAAATAATGCCGATGAAATCCAGAGTGATGGTTTATGTTTGATGGTCATGCTTTGATGAAGAAGATGAATAATGCCCAAAATAATGCCGATTATCAATAGCCCGATTAAACCGTTAATTAAGACAAAACTCATCATGCTATTTGGGCTTGCAAGCTGTTGAAAAGACATGCCTGTAATCATCCGATTAACAGATAGGTTGACTAAAAAGAGCAAACGCCATGCGAAACTGGCCAAACCCAAACTTAAAACGGAAGACAAAAAAGTTTTTTTCTCAAAAAGATGGAGTGTGATTAGAACCATGATGGATTGCATCATGATCGCAATCATCGGATTATAAGTTTTAATGGGCGGCAAGCCAGGCATGAAAAAGTTGATGGCTTTGATTAAGGCTGCTACAAACCCGACGGCTAAAAGAGCGGATTTTGACTCGGTGTTTTTGCTTACATAAAGCAAGATGGCCGCACCAATTGGAAACATGATGGCTCCAGAAATTAGGGGGGGCAAAAACTGTAATAGATACCCCAGTGTCGCTTCAAGGAGCCCCCAAATTGCTCCAAAAAAGATAATGGTGGATAATGTTTGTTTGTTCATGTTTATTTCTCCTTTAGTTTTTTTAAGCCATTTAGTATTTTTTCTGGTGTGATAGGCAGTCGATCAATTCTTACACCGGTTGCATTGAAAATGGCATTAGCGATTGCTGCTGGAGGGGTATCGATTCCGATTTCTCCAACCGATTTTGCGCCATATGGACCCGATTCTTCATAACTATCTGCAAATTCGGTGATGAATCGTCCAACGGTTTGATGCGTAGGTAATTTGTAGTTGATAAATGAGTTCTGGATGAGTTTTCCTTTTTTGGAATAGGTGGCATGCTCGGTTGTTGCCATGCCTATGCCTTGTAACAACCCACCTTCTACTTGCCCTTGGGCGAGTTTTGGATTGATGGTGGTTCCACAATCGACAACACTTGCATACTGAACAATTTGGAACTCACCCGTTTGGATATCCACATCAATTTCGACAAAACCTGCCATGAAGGGAGGAGGTGATTTATGCCCAACATAGGAGTTGGTGGCCGTCAATTGCTTTTGATCGTGATTATAATAAAGTCGGTTGGACAAATCCGATAACGTCATGTGATGATCTTTTGATTGAAAAGATGTGCCATCAAACGCAATCTCCGTCACAGGCACCCCCATCGCGTTTGCTGCTTCAGTCAAAAGCATGTCTCGCATGTTTAAGGCTGCTTTTAAGACCGCATTCCCAGAAACATAGGTGGTCGATGAAGCATAGGCACCCGCATCAAAAGGCGTTAAATCCGAATCCGATGAATAGACAACCACCTTATCAACGGTAGTTCCTAATGCCTCGGCAGCGATTTGAGCTAAAATCGTGTCGCTTCCTTGTCCGATATCAGTTGCTCCAACCATGAGGTTATAAAATCCATCATCGTTCAGTTTAATCGTTGCTGCTCCCATGTCGATATAAGGAATTCCACTGCCTTGCATGGCAATCGCCATGCCTACGGCTTTGACCTTATCTTCGCTTAAAACTTGTTTAGGGTATTTGGATTGCCAATCAATAAGTTCCATTCCGCGTTGGACACAATATTCCAATTTGCAACTGTCCATGTTCATGGCAGTGCCTTCAGTGCCTTCACCCATAATCGCGAAAATCGGACTGGTTTCTCCTTCTTTTATCATGTTAAGCTTTCTAAACGCGATGGGATCCATGTTGAGTTTTTGGCACAGCATGTCCACGGCAGACTCCAAAGCAAAATTTCCTTGAATGGCACCATATCCGCGGTAAGCACCTGCAGAAACTCGGTTCGTGTAGACAACCTCTCCATGAAAACGTACTGCATCAACTTTGTTGTAAAGGGGAAGAACCTTTGAACCTGCTACCATAAAGACGGTTAATGCGTGTTCACCGTAAGCACCCGTGTCGGATAAAATATGGCAATCAATCGCTTTTAAATGCCCATCTTTTGTGGATCCAAGGGTGATATCGATTTTCATAGGGTGTCTGGTATAAGACGATTCAAATACTTCTTTTCTTGAAAACACCATCTTGGATGGTTTTTTAGTCATCATGGTGACCATGGAGACAAACATCTCGCCATGAAGGGCTTGTTTACCCCCAAATCCACCTCCTACGCGAGGTTTGATGACACGAATTTGGCTAATTGGGATACCTAAAGTTTGTGATAAGATGCGTCGAACATGAAATGGGGTTTGTGTTGATGAATAAAGAACCAGTCGGTCTTGGTAATCCAAACGGGCATTGACCGTATGCGGTTCCATCATCGCATGAGCTTGAGCGTGTGTCCGAAATGTATGGTGGTAGATGACATCACACGTCTCCAAGACGTCTTTTGTTTTGCCCACTTCCATCTGATACTTTGCTGCGATGTTTCTCTTGGGTTCAAATCCGATGGGAAACATTTCACAGATATCTGTTTCAGGATGGATGATTGAAGGATGATCGATGGCTTTTTCTAAGTCTAATACGGGTTCTAAAACCTCATAATCAACATGAATGGCAGCCAAAGCTTGATCCGCTGTTTTCTCGTCAATGGCAGCCACACAAGCAACTTCATCGCCGACATAACGGACATACTCATCCAAAACAAATTTATCGTGTGGGGATGGCTCTGGATACCCTTGTCCTGCTCGTGTGAAAGCTCTTCTAGGAACATCTTTATGGGTCAAGATTAACGCCACACCAGGAATTTGCTTGGCTTGGGTCGTATCGATGGCTTTTATCTTGGCAAATGCATGTGGGCTTCTTAGCAATTTGACGATTAAGCTGTTGGGTTCTGCCAAATCATCGGTGTAGGCTTTTCTGCCTAGCATGATGCCTTTCCCATCGACCGAACGGGTTTTTTGATTCACTATTTTCATCGCTCTTCCTCCAAATACTGCTTAATCGCAAGAAACTGAGCTTGATATCCTGAACATCGACACAAATTTCCTAAAAGAAAGTGTTTAATCTCCTCATCAGTCGGATGAGGGTTTCTCTTTTTAAGTGCATAAGCCATAATCGCCATACCGGGGTTACAAAACCCGCATTGATCTGCGCCTTCTTCTCCGAAACGTGCACTAATTTTTTCTGCTTCTTCCAATATCCCTTCAACCGTCTTAACATCAGCACCATCGGCTCGGATGGATAAAAAAGAACACGATAAAACGGGTTGATCATTCACTAAGACTGTGCACACCCCACAACTGGATGTGTCGCATCCTTTTTTAACACTGATAATGTCATGTTTTCTTAAGGTATCCAACAAATAATCGGAAGCTTCAATTTCAAAAAAACGTGTTAAACCATTTAATGTCATGGATATTCTCATACCGAATAAACCTCCTTGATGCCTCTTACAATATAGACTTTAGCGACTTCTTTTCGATAAGCGTCTGATGCTAAATGATTGGTTCCAAACGTCAACTCATCGACAGCCATGGCGGCTGCTTTTTCAATAACACCGGGCTCATTAGGATTTGATTGATTCAAAAAACTTAGGGCGTTTAGAGGACATTTCGCTAAACCCGGTCGTGCACCAACTGCTATTTTAAATTGGTGGTGGCTGTAAGTAACCCCAATGTTAACGATTGAAAAATCAAGGGGGGTATTGGAGACCTTTTTAAAGAAACCAGAACCTTGGTCTTTACGAATCAAGATGGAAAGCAAAATATCCTCAATTTTATCCTTATGGTCTAAAAACTCAACAAGTGACATCGGTTCTCGTTTATAGAAGTTAAGGGTGACATCCAAACACAACAGGGGGGTGATAATGTCACTAAAAGCATACTTTCCATAGATGCTTCCTCCAATGGTGGCAATGTTCCTAAAAGGAACACCTAAGACTTGTCCAAAAGCTTTGGATAAAAAACCTCTGAATAATTCTTGAATTCCAACATGGCATTCAAGATCGTAGAGTGTTGTCATGGCACCGATTTCGATGAACGTTTTGGTTTCTTGAATTCGGTTCAAATTGAGCTTGGATAAGTCAATCGCGAAAGGAAGTTTGGGCGATTGGAACTTTAGCCATGCGCCACCTCCGATGATAACGGCATCGGGATAACTGATAAGGATTTGATACGCTTCCTTGATGCTGGTTGGTTGAAAAATGCGGTCAATAATCATGATTAATCCCTCCTATTTGTATCCAATGATTTCAGTGTTTCTATCGTGTCTATGTCGTTTAAAATATGGGAATCATCCACATGAATCATGCTGTATCCCTGATGGTCTCGAAAGGTTTTTAAGTTCGATGTCATCGGCTCTTCTAATAATGGTTTAATCCATTTCTTCTCGAACCAAATGGGGTGTCCTTTTCGTCCTTGAAAAACTGGAACACGAATCAAACCTTCGCCTTTAAGTAAGGCTTCATAGGTCTCCTTTTTGACCAAGGGACAATCGCCTGGTAAAATAAAAAAGTCCTCATGAACCTTACTTACGCCCGTGATGACGGATGAAAACATGCCTAAAGGGTAGTTTTCATTAAAAACGCAAGTAACTTCAGTTAGACTTTTTAAATGGTCTTGAATCTCCAAATGGTAATGACCCGTGATGACATAAATATGACTCACGTGGGGTTTCATGGATTCAATGGCATGACAAATCATTGACTTGTGATCAATTGGATAGAGCATCTTATTTCCTTGTGCTCGACTGGATAATCCTGCTGCTAAGATGATACCTTCTGCCATCGTATCCTCCTTAACTTATATTCATATTAATAGACATACTTGTTTATATTAAGCATAGCACAATTCAAGAAAACCTACAATATATTTTTCGTTAAGCTATGCTTTTCTGCAATAATTGTAATCTTGGTCAGCAATTATGACAACCTAGACAAAGTGTGCTAAAATAAATGTGAAAAATAAAAAGAACAAAGGAAGGAAGGTTTTGACCGATGAATGTTCTCTATGCTTTCTTGTTAACCCTTTTTGCCGGTTTATCCACTGGAATTGGTGGATTGTTGGCTTTTCATAAAAAAGCAAGCAGCAAACGATTCTTAGCGTTTTCGCTCGGTTTCTCGGCTGGGGTAATGATTTATGTCTCCTTTTTAGAAATCTTTCCAAAGGCACTTGATGATTTAGTGGGTCTTCATGGAGACCACTTAGGTTATATCTATACCACATTGGCTTTCTTTATTGGCATTGGGTTTATTGGATTGATTGACTGGATGGTTCCATCTCGAGAAAATCCCCATGAAATCCCAAGCATGACTAAAAACGGCGTTGATTTTGAAAAAACCAAACTGATGCGGATGGGTTTGTTCTCGGCTTTAGCGATTGCTTTACATAATTTCCCTGAGGGACTTGCTACCTTTGTTGCTGCGGTCCAAAACCCGCAGTTAGGGATTGGTATCGCCATAGCGATTGCCATCCATAACATCCCTGAAGGCATTGCGGTTGCTGTTCCAATTTTTCAAGCAACTGGATCAAAACGTAAAGCATTTACCTATTCCCTTTTATCGGGGCTTGCTGAACCCGTTGGCGCGTTAATTGGTTACTATTTAATCATTACGTTAGTAGGCGATATTAATTTCGGATTCATCTTTGCTTTTGTTGCCGGAATCATGGTGTACATCTCATTGGATGAACTCTTGCCCTCGGCTGAAAAATTTGGCGAGCATCATTTATCCATTCTCGGACTCATTTTGGGATTCATTGTCATGGCGCTCAGCCTCATTCTCTTCATTTAGACCTTCGGGTCTTTTTTTATGTGCAAATCATTCGCATTTAGAAACGGAATGTCTTATACTGTTCGTGAGGTGAACACACATGAAACGCATTCTATTTCTTATTCTAATTCCTATTCTTTTATTAACAGTTGTGGCCTGTCAAAGCGAAGAACCTCGCGATAAACCCTTAGTGATGACCACACTTTTCCCTTATTACGATGTCACGAAAACTTTGGCAGGAGATTTGGTTGATGTGACCATGATCTTGCCACTTGGAGGGGATTCTCACCATTACGAGCCTTCTCCCAAGCAAATCACCGCCATTAAAAAAGCGGATTTAATCGTTTTTACCGGTTTAGAGATGGAACCTTGGATGAAGGGAATTTTAAAAAACTCTTCTTTGTCTGTTCTTAACTTAAGTGAAAAAATCACATTAGAACATCACGA
>CAZKLM010000002.1:0-80120 GCA_964553755.1 uncultured Acholeplasmataceae bacterium | reverse complement strand
ATCACGATGATTTAAATGGGTTCCAACGTTTATGGAACACTGTTAAAACATGGCTTGGTTTGGATGCTCATGGCGAACATGATTACGATCCTCATTTTTGGTTGGATCCGATTCATGCACAAATCATGGTTGAAGAGATTGCACACGCTTTAATCCTTTTAGTGCCCGAGTCCGAAGAACTGATTTTGACTCGAAAAGATGCATTGAATACCTCCTTGAGTCAACTGCATCTAGACTATTTAAACCTGTTTGAGACGCATCCATCGCTTCACTTGATGCACGCCGGTCATAATGCGTTTTCCTATTTTGCACGTCGCTACAACATTTCTTATCATACCCCATATGAAGGGTTCACATCCGATGCAGAACCCAAGCCACAAGCGTTAGCGGAAATGCTTCGACTGATGGAAAAACACAACATTCGTTATCTTTATGCGGAAGTTGAACTAAACCCACTCTTGGCTAAAGCCATCCAAGAACAAACCGGTACCGAGATTTTATACCTGTACAATGCAGAGACCATTTCTTCTAATGAAATGAATCAAGGGTTGACTTTCCTTGATATGATGATTCATAACTTTAATCAAATTAAACGAGGTGTTATTCTTGAGTAAAGCATTACTTGAAGCATCTCACGTTTCGATTTCCTATGGGTCTTTAGAGGCTGTATCAGATGCCTCTTTTACCCTTTATCAAGGAGATTTTGTTGCTTTAATCGGCCCAAATGGATCAGGAAAAACAACCCTCATTAAAGCATTGCTTGGTTTAGTTTCTGTCTCACACGGAACCTTTTCTAAACCTGATTCGATTCGAATCGGATACTTACCACAACACACCAAGGCCATCATGGCATCCTTTCCTGCTTATGTCAGCGAAATCATCCAAACAGGGTTTAAAACAAGGGGGTTTAACCCTCCATCTTTAGATGATATCAACCATTATGAAACCCTGGTGGAGACCCTTAACATTCGCCCCTTCTTAAACCAAAGCATTTCGAAACTTTCAGGTGGCCAACAGCAAAGAGCCCTGCTTGCTCGGGCATTGCTTGGAAAACCGGACTTATTAATCCTTGATGAGCCCACCAGTGCGCTTGATCCCAAAATGAGAAAAGATTTCTTTGATTTAGTGCGTGGGTTAAATCAAAATGGAATGACGATACTCATGATTACACACGATGTCGCTTCTGCTTATGACCATGTGAATCGTATTATTGCTATGGATCGAACCATTCGGTTTGATGGCACGTGTGAAGCGTTTTGCCAGGAATCGAACATGTCTCCCTTCATGCATCGTCCTCATCCGGAGGTGTCGCTATGATGTTACTTGAAGCGTTGCAACAACCGTTTATGATTCGGGCATTGGTTGTTGGTATTTTAATTGCTGCTAGCAGTGCTTTTTTGGGGTCTTTTCTTGTCTTGAAACGCTATTCCATGATTGGTCATGGACTCTCGCATGTTGCATTTGCTGCCGTAGCGATCAGTCTCGTTTTAGGAACAAGCCCTTTAATCCTAACCCTTTCCATTGTCATTCTTTCGTCCGTCCTAATTCTTAGAGTCAATCAAAAATCATCGGTATTTGGAGAAGCTTCTATTGGCCTAGCTGCAACCTTTGCCATGGCTTTGGGTACCGTTTTAGCCAGTATACGGGGTGGTTTTAAAGTTGAACTTTATAGTTATCTCTTTGGAAGTATTTTGACCATTCAACGGGTGGATATGATTTTATCCATTGTCGCATCCTTTTTGATCTTTGGTTATCTCCTGTTTCATTATCGCGATTTACTTTCCTTAACATTTGATGAAGAGTTTGCTCACGTACAAGGTATAAAAACACAAAGACTCAATATCATGCTAGCCATCTTTTCAGGCCTTATCATTTCTTTAGGAATTCGGGCCATCGGAAGCATTTTGATATCGAGTTTCATTTTGTTTCCAACCATGATTGCAATCCAGTTTCAAATGACGTTTCGGAAAACCATTCTTTGGTCGATTATCATTGCCATTCTATTGGTTTGGTTAGGTCTTCTCGGATCTTATGTTTTGGATTGGCCTTCTGGATCCACGATTGTCTTGTTAAGTGGGCTCATCTATTCAATCGTCTTAATGACTCAGCGCATGCGTAAGGGGAGGGAATCTTAATGAACCCATCAACTCCGTTTAAACTAACCAAGCAACGGAAGATGATATTAGATGTCTTAAGGAGACATTCTAAACTACTTTCTGCACAGGAAATTCATGCGCTTTTGATTGAAGCCATGCCTCAACTCGCGCTTTCAACGATCTATCGAAACATTGATGCGTTAAAGCGTGTCAAACACATCGAAGAGGTTTTTTTCAATAACGATCATGTGACCCGCTATCAACTGGTCATGCGCTCGCATCAGCATTTTATGATTTGCACATCTTGCCATCAAACCATTCCACTTGATTTCTGTCATGTCAAACAGGATATCGCGACCTTGCTTAAAGATCACGGGTTTACCGTTACGTCCCATAAACTCGAGTTTTATGGGTTATGTGAACACTGCAGTCAAGTTTAATCCAAAACCATTAAAAAAACACGGAACTTTCCGTGTTTTTTTAAACTCTATAATGGGCTAGGCTGGATGATTATGGCAAATGATAAATGATGATGTCATCGAGATTCATTCTGGAATTTTGTTGATTAGTCGTGGTGCTCGTAAATCGAAACTGAATGCGGAGTGAATCACCAAAATCAATGCCCGATAATGCACCATATGGAATGGGCACATTGACCTGAGCGAGCGTGGATTGTGTCGCGGTTTGTTCCCATATCGACACCCACGAAGCCCCACCATTGTTGCTGATCCAAAGGGATAATCTCCCGTGTGTTAGTGCTCCATAATTGGCATAACTAAACGATACCATGGTTAACATGGAAATATCCGTTAGCAATGTAGCCGATCCTGGTGTGGTCGAATTGATGATGCGTCCACGAATGGCCCAATCTCCATTTTTCTTATCGTCAAGAAGATTTCCTCGCAATGCCTCATTAAGGTTCCATGTTGCTCCATCAGCGGTCATGGTTCCTTCTGCATAAGCGGTTTTTGAAGATGCACTTTCAAATCCCGTTTGGTAAAAAATGAGTGGCTGAGTGGATGAATAGGGCAAAGAAAGCGGTCTACCGCTTTTTCTAAAGGTCCAATTGTCTTCACTGAACAACATCATGTGCTGTCCGTACATCATGAAAACAAGTTCGCTATCAATGCCTCCTTCAAAGGGATTGCTAGATAAGTAACCTCCTGTACTGCTTAAAAGATCTTCCATCGTAAATATGCTTGCTTGTGGGTATTCGGTCATGTAAAGTCGAGCCGCTTCAAAAACGGCTTCAACGGTTTTCTCATCGGCTTTTATCGTCTGTCTTTCAATAAGCCCCGAAATCGTTGGTACCGCAATCGCAGCTATAATTCCTAAAATCACAATAATGGCCAAAAGTTCTATCAGTGTCATGGCCACTTTTTGCCGAATGAACGTCATGTCTAATCCCCCTTTTTAATGTTGCATCGATTAGGTCATGTTATACTTCTATCTTATCACATCCGGCATTTCTTTCAATTATCTTAAATGAATGATAATGTGATATTAAGGAATTTGTAATAAATAAAAAAGAAACATCAGACATAACTGAGGTTCCTCATTGACTCATTGTGGTTATACATTTGATTTTTCGGCTAATGATGCACGATTTCAGTCGTTTCATCACTTAAATCCACTTCATTGCATTTAATTAAACTGTATCGGACGCCTAAGGGTCCGAAAATTTCATTAAAGAGAGAAGAGATCATGATGACAACCAAAAGCAAAATGGCATATTGACTGAAGATAATCTTATTATACGCATATAGCGCCAATCCAATGGCCGCTTGAGCTTGGGGCAATAAGCAAAATCCTAAGTATTTCGACACGTTTTTGGGGGATTTCGCAAAAGTGCCTCCAACATAAGACCCCAAAATCTTACCAATCGTTCTAAACAACACATAAGTGATAGCGATCAACACCATATTGATAAGATTTAAAAGTTCGATTGAACTGAAAACGATTAAGACAATTTCTGCTCCTAACACCGTAAAAAAAGCAATATAAACGGGGCCAGAAAACCCATCCATGACTCGTTCGGTCTCATGTTTTGCTAAATGCGTCGATAATCCTGAAAACGTGATGCCAACGCCCATGGGAACTAAGATAGGGGACAAATGAATATGATGGTGAAACAAATCAAACCCGATTTGTGATATCGAAATCGCAGCCATGATGGACACAAATGCACTGACCAAAATGACAAGATCCTTCTCTTTATCTTCGTATTTGAGATAACGAATGATACGAACAAACACATAGCCAATCGCAAAAGCAATTAATATAGAAAAGACAATTTCTGCAATCGGACCCCAAAGAATATCAGAAAAGGTCATGGTTTTGTTTTTCTCAATGGAGGCAGCATAGCTTAAAGCAATCCCAAAGAACATGATGGTAATCACATCTTCTATACCATGCAACGGAACTAATGTGTCCGAAAGTGGACCTTTGCTTTTGAGTTTTTTGGTGATCAGTAAAATGGGTCCGGGTTCAGTTGCTATCGCTAAAGAACCGATTAATAAGGCAATATGAAACGGAAGTCCAATCACATAAAGAGCAAAAAAGGTCAATAAAAATGCAAAAACGCCTTGAAAAAAGGTGACAATCATCACTTCTTTGCGTCGTTTTCTAAACTTGCTAAAATCGATTTCTAAACCAATACTAAACGCGATGAACCCGATGGCAATATTGACGATCACATCAAACGCGGTAACGATTTCTTCGAAACCTAACAACAAAAGAATCGACCCAAAGATCAGACCGATCAAAACGTAAGCAATTAGATTAGGTACCTTTTTTCTTTCAAAGAAACGCCCAGAAAATAGGCCTAAGATAATCATAATTGAAATGATAAAAATGAGTTGATAGGAGGCTGTCTTAACCCCCAAAAGAAAAGCAATCATGTTAAAACTTCTTTCTGAATCATGTCCTTTATCATCATATCATACCCCCTTCAAATAAGCAAGTGTTCATGATGAAAAAAAGGGACTATTTGGTCCCTTCATCAAGCGGTTTAAACTCTCTTTTTTTTGCTTTTTTAAGCGATTCTCGAATATTTCCTTGATTCTCTTCGAGAAGCGTTTTGATCACCTTAGGATCTTCGATTTCAGACATGATAGCAAATATAGCGTATTTGACGGATTTATGTTGTTCGAGATAGGCTTCTGCTATTTTTTCATCGACACCGGTAATTTCCATCACAATCCGAGTGGCTCTAGAGACCAATTTGAGATTGGACATCTGCAAATCAATCATGAGATTTTCATAAACTTTCCCAATCTTAACCATTGCTGTTGTTGTAATCATATTGAGAATCAATTTTTGGGCGGTTCCTGATTTCATCCGAGTTGAACCCGTTAAAGGTTCTGGACCCGTGATGGCTTCTATTGGAAAATGAACAATTTTTGCGATTTCCGAATCGTGACTCGTTGTGATACACGCTGTTTGACAGCCCATAAGCTTGGCATACTCAATTCCACCAATGACATATGGGGTTCGCCCACTGGCAGCAATACCGATGACTAGATCCTCTTTTTGGAGTTGATGTCTTTTCAAATCATTGACCGCTGCTTCTTTCATATCTTCAACGCCTTCTACCGCATACCTTAGAGCATGATCTCCTCCGGCAATAATGCCAATCACCATGTCTGGCTCAACCCCAAACGTGGGCGGACACTCGCTAGCATCGAGCACACCCAATCGTCCACTGGTTCCGGCACCGATGTAAAAAAGCCTTCCTCCTTTGAGAAACGATTGCGTGACTAAATCCACAACCTGTGCAATCTGATCAATGGATTTTTCAACCGCCAAAGGAACGGTCTTATCTTCGTTGTTGATAAGTGCCAATATCTCTTTGGTGGACATCAAATCGATGTTTTTAGTCTTCTCATTTCTTTTTTCTGTTGTGATTTTACTGATATCTATCATAATCCACCTCTTTGTTTGCGTTAATCAATCCCAATCGATAGGCTCCGATAATCGGGTCATTTGTAGTTGATTCGAAACGGTAGTCGCTTAGTGCGTCTTTGAGCATTTCCATTAAACGGTCTTTAACATAAGGGGCGTTTTGAATAAAACCGCCTCTAAACGCCAACACATAGGGTGTGCCTTTGGGAATGGTTTTTGCAGCTCTTATCACATCTATTGCTAAGAGTTCGCCCTCCTTTTTTAAACACGTTATGGCGTCTTGATCGCCTAAAAGAGCCAATCGAGCCACCTCTTTGGACAATTGTGCCAGCGTATTTTTTTCGGAGTCATAAGCAAACCGAATCAATTCAGGTCGCTCTTTTCGACCAATAAACCGGATCATATGTTCATCAAAATCTGTTTGTGGTTCTGTTATCTCAGCAGCTTTTAAAAGCCTTTCGATGATGCTTAATCCCAAGTGGTAACTGGATCCTGGATCACCAAATAAGTGCCCATATCCTCCGAAAAGTTCAATAGTTTGACCTACTTTTTTTAAGTGAACGCTGCCTGTCCCACTGATGGTCAACAAAACGGTCTCATCTAGGGTGTGATCGACTGAATAAAGTGCAATGACAGCATCGTTTTCTAAATGGGCACCCACATTGAAACGCTCTTGAATGGAGGTCAGCCATGAATCCTCCCTTTTTAGCTTGGATGCTCCTGCAATGCCCATTTGAACAAACACTTGTTCATTTTGTGGCACGGATTTTCTTAAGATGCCAATCAATTGTTCAATATGTTCTTTGGATAAGTCCTCATGAACACTAAAATTTGAAAATGAAGTAACCGCTGTTTGAACCACTTCACCTTCCCAAGTGAACAAGGTTCCCTTGGTTTTGGTTCCACCACCGTCAATGGCGATAAGATACTTATATGGCATGAATTGGACATCTCCCTTCGGGCACAAACTGATGGTTTAAATACGCCAATAACGCGGTCATAGCATGGGGTGTATACTCATAAAAACACGTATAGTGCCGAATCTCTGGAATCTCAATCAGGTCGTAAGGGTTTCGAAACGATAACACACGAAGGTCAGGATGAACCGTTAATAACTTTTGAATCATGGTTAACTGCTTACGATAGATATTGGCGTTGTATGTGCATAAAATGAGATGATCTGCCCCTTGGGCTATTTTGAGGATTCGTTCAATCTCCGCTTCTTGAGGCTCTAACGCGATATCTTCGATTTGAAGAAAGGGGAATGCGGTTTTCACACGCTGGGAAACATGACTAAAAGCTAACGCATCATCGGCTTCACTCACGGGTTTTGGAAGCATGCCGATAAAGAGGGTTTTGGGAGTCAAAATGGGGGGGTTCCCAAGAACTTGAGTCACTCCTTTTTGAACCATTTGATAGGCTAAATGGTGATGGTCTTTGTTTTCAACACGTTCTTTTATGGAAGCGTATGTGCAGTCTAAATCGAGGTTTAAGGTAGACTTATAGGCTAACACGCGTGAAACACGTTCATCAAGAACATTTAGATCAATCTCGTGAGTCAAAAAAGCCTTTAGCAATCGGTTATACGCCTTGATTTGACTGACCTTTTCATGACATACACAAATCTGATTGGCCCCAGCAACCAATGCCATTAAGGCCGCTTCTTCGGTTCCGTAATGGTCAACAATGGCCTTCATGTTCATGCCATCGGTGATGATCAGCCCTTCAAACCCCATCTCAGATCTTAAAAGATCGGTCATGATGGTTTTGGATAGTGTGGCCGGTTTGCTGTCTTTCGATAGCTTCGGAAATTGAATATGCGCACTCATAATGGCGTGTACGCCAGCTTCAATGGCCTTTTTAAACGGGAACAACTCAATCGAATCTAAACGATCGCGCTGATACTCGACTCTTGGGAGTCCTAAATGGGAATCGACGGTGGTATCGCCGTGTCCGGGAAAATGTTTGGCGGTGGCTATCACGTGATTTTGCAACCCTAAGATAAACTCGATGCCGAAACGACTCACTGTTTGCGGGTCGTCTGAGTAACTTCGAACACCTATCACCGGGTTCTTCGGGTTGTTATTGACATCTAAAACAGGGGCTAAATTCATGTTGATTCCTAAGGCTTTTAGTTCTTTACCCATGAGGTTTCCCATCGCATATGCGTTTTTTGGATCACCCGTCGCTGCAAGTGTCATTGCACCTGGAAAAAACGTAGCTTGATTAAAGATCCGTGTCACCATTCCTCCTTCTTGGTCAATGCCAATGAAAAGAGGAATTCCATTTGATTCGAGCGCTAATTTTTGAAGATCTTTTGTTAATTGAAAGATTTGCTCAGGTGATTCACAGTTACGGGCAAACAAAATCACGTTTCCAATGTGATAGTTTTTGATCAGTTCAATCACATGATCGTTTAACGTTGTCCCATCGAACCCAATCATAAGGACTTGTCCGATTTTCTGTTTGAGGGATAACGCTTGGGTTTCAAAGGTCATATAGATGATACCTCTCTTTGATGGTTTTAAAGGATTTTTCATCCTGGCTAAGGTGTTCAAAAAGGTTTCCCAAATCCAAATCGTTTGCTACGATGAAGTCTCCTCCGGTCAACAGTTTGATCATGGGATGACTGCCCATTTTATAAGGGGGTAAAAATAGAAAGGCTTCGTGCAAATGTCTAATGTGGTGTAAAAGCGCAAATCCGGTACGCACCGGTTTAAAGGCAAACCGATCCGTGACATGAATCTCAATGCCATGACATAACTGGTTGGCATATTTTGAGAAACTCGGTTGAAAATGAAGGCTTCTAAAATCGACACCAGGTAACCCTTCTGATCGTAAAAGACGAATGACTTCCTCGCTTTTAAGCCAGGGTGCTCCTATCCATTCAAACGGTTTAGTTGTTCCTCTGCCCTCGGATACATTGGTCCCTTCAAAAAGACAGGTCGCTAAATAGGCGTATACGGTTTGTGGTGTCGGAATATTCGGCGATGGCAACACCCAATGCCTCTTCGTGTCGATATAATGCATCGAACGGGTATAGCCCGTCATAGGAACAACCGTCAAGGTTGCACCAATATGAAAGGCATCATTCATCATCAAAGCCAGCTCTCCAATGGTGAGTCCGTAGCGTTGAACGATGGGATGATAGCCCACAAACGATTGATACTTAAGGTCTAGAATGTTGCCTTCCACTTCGATTCCTCCCAAAGGATTGGGACGATCGAACACAACCATGTGCTTTCCATAACGCTTCGCTGCCTCAAGCGCGTAAGCTAAAGTGACCACATAGGTATAAAATCTGGCACCGACATCTTGAATGTCAAAACACAACACATCCACCTCTGTAAGCATGTCTTTGGTGGGTTTTTTCGTTTGGCCATAAAGGGAATAAACCATTGAACTCGTCTGTTCATCTCGATAGGAATCTAAGGTCACCCCGGCTTGTAAATCGCCACGAATCCCATGCTCAGGTGAAAATAACGTCGTAAGATGGGTTTTTTCGGATAATAGATCGATCGTAGTCTTAAACTGATGATCAACACCCGTTGGGTTGGTAATCAGTCCTACCCGTTTATGGGTAAAAAGGTCAAGATAAAGATCAAGGTTTTCAATGCCGACTTTAACCACGTTTTTCACCTAAACTTTCTAAATAGGATACAATTGGACGGGTCATGATGGCGTTGACCAACATGGGTAAGGATAATCCAATGAAAACAAACATAAACTGAGTGATGGGTGTCATGAGCATCAACATGGATGCGAGATGAATCACCACCAGTAAACTGGTTCTCAAAAAATACTTTCCCGAGAGATAAAATGAGAGTTTAAAAAGTTTTGTGACGCGCAAATTTGGAAAAACAAGCATGCACGAGAAGGAATGAATCAATATGATATAAAGACCAACCATAGCAGCGATGGTCACATAATACCCAATCACATACAACGCTTGCGGGTTTTCTCTAATGATGTCCACATAATAGGTAACATTTAAAACGGTTAATCCACCAAAGACAATAAACAAAAGGCCTAACCAGATTTTTTTGGGCAATCCTTCCCACCAATACTTGAAATACCCTTTGAACAGCGGGGTCTCGTCTTGGTTAGCATAATCGTGCATCAGCCGATATCCGGCATGCAAACTAGCATAAAGGGTTACGATGGGAAGCGCTGTAGCAATCATCAATAAATTGATGACTACCACGCGTATGAGCCAATCAGAAGCCTCATTCAATTTGGATAAAAGGGTATTTTCACGTTTCAAAGAATTCCCTCCAGACTAACCGACAATCCCGGTCCGTTCAATGGATTCAACAAATGATTTTTGGACAAAGAGGTACATGATCAACAATGGAAGCATCATCAACAAAGCCGAAACATTGGTGATTAACGACAAGAATAAGGGGTTTTCCCATACGCTTTGTCCAATCAAATTGAGAGCTCCGGTATAAAAGAGTGCGGTGTACATGCGTTCAGCAGCGTTGATTAATCGCATGGTTAAAAGCGGAAAACTTTGGGTAGAGACTTCAAAAATTTTCACGTAATAGGCATCGTTCCATTGCCAAACAAAAGCAAAAAGTCCAACCGTGACAATCGCGCCTCGCGCATTAGGGAGCATGACATTCCAGAACGTTCTAAAAACTCCAGCCCCATCAATCATAGCTGATTCTTCTAATTCTTTGGGTAGCCCTCTAAAAAATTGACGGAAAATATAGATAAAGATGCCCGAACGTATGCCCATTCCAAGTCCGTTGAGTAAGTAGATCGACATTTCTTTTCCGATTAACTTAAGCTCTCTAAAATACAAATATTGAGCCAACGACAACGCTTGAGGCGGCATGATGATTGTGATGATGACTAAGATAAACAGGATATTGCTTCCCTTAAACCGTAATCGGCTAAAGGCATACCCAGCTAAGGCAGTTGAAAAAATCTGCAAAATCATCGCAAAAAAACTAATTTTAAATGTGTTGAAAAGCGCATGGCGATAATCCAAAACCATGGCTGCAATCCGAATGTTTTTTAAAGACCAGATTTCCGGAATCCAAATGACAGAAGGATTATTCACATCCTCAGGCGCACGAAGCGCCATAAACACCTGCTGAATGGTCGGAAATAAAATCACAAAACAGAGACCAAGCAAGAAAATGTACCGAAGAATCGAAGATGACACATCGCGAAAACGGCGGTTTAACCGGTTAATTCTTCTTCTGTCATGAAGGAACCGGCTGATGTCATCTTTTATTCGTTTAAGAGTTGCCCATCCTTTAGTTTTCATAATGATGTTCTCCTATCTTAAAGATTTTAGCAACCCCGCCTAAAGCAATCAATAAAATGAGGATGGTTCCCACATAAATCCAAGCCATGGCTGAACTAAGCCCCCACTGTTGTTTATTAAGCTCAGTTGAAATGATTGCGCTAACGGGAGACGTTAAAAAGGTATCCACCAACGCGTAAATGGTCACCGTAATGATATGCGGTGAGACATTCGGAAGGGTAATCAGCCAAAACATTTCATAACCCGTAGCCCCTTCAATTTTAGCGGCTTCATAAAGGTGTTTAGGCACCGATTGGATGCTGGCTAAAAAGAGGAGAATAGGTACTCCAGCCAAAGCCAAGATGGCATAAATACGACCAATGAGACCCACAATGAACTGAATCAAAACAACCGATAACCCGGTCTGCATTAAGTAAAACTCCAAATCAAAGATTTTGCCAATGCCTTGTTCCGCCAAAATGGCAGCAATCAGTTCGCCACTTCCCCCTAAGGCAATCGCGACAGCGGAAGAGTTTAAGATAACAGGGATAAAGAAGATGGCCCGTACGATGGCTCGTCCTTTAAATTGCATGTTCAACAACACAGCAATCAATAAACTAAAAATCAATAAAACCGGTAAATTGTAGACAACATCCAGCGTGGTATTGATCAGTTCGACTTTGAAACTCGAATTTGACGTGACATGGGTATCCCATGCATACCGGTAATTTTCAAACCCGACGAATTCTTTGGTGATCTCACCGACTCGTGGGGTTAACTGATAAAAACTGTATCGAAGCGATTCAATGAGTGGAACCGCAAAGAGCAAAACAAATCCCATGACCCAAGGCATCAAAAAGATAATTGCCCAAATCAATTTTTGCTGTTTGTAAGTCCATTCTATTTTTTTAAACTTGCTTATCATGGTTGTCATCGTTTAACCCTCCAAAACCACATAACCCATCGCTGGAATGGTCCGATTTTGAACCACTGTTTGGGTGAGGTTATAGTTGATGATCAATTGAAGACCATGTGAATAAGTCACTTGGTAAACGTTGTTAGCCAACCGCTTATGGTCAACAAGTCGGCCTTTATGGAGGCCTAACTGATTGAGTATAGTCACTTGATGCTGAATAATCTCCGTCCAATTGACAAAATGTGTGGACATGTAATAATTGTAATCCGTCTCGATTAACGCTTTAGAGTCTTGATAAGACAGGGTGTATTTGAGATTGGATCCCGTTTCTAAAACTTTTAAAAAATTATAGGTCATGCTTCTTTCACTGGCCATGTTCATAGAAGCCATCGAGTAATCCACCCAACCGGATAAAATCAGTTGCAAAAGAGGAATAGAATAATCCACAATCGAATAGAGGGTGGTTTCCGCAGGAAGATCGGTGATCGATGACAGATAAGGCCAAGCGTATGCGAAAGGTTGGGCTAACAGGGTTTGATAAGTCGACTGTTTTAAGAGATTTTCTTGAATGCGAAGCGCATCTTGACGATAAATGGATTCGTTTTTGGTGTAATGTCCTGCAAGGCGTGATCCAAGATGCGTAAACGCGATAGCGTCATAGCGATAAGACTTGGAAAGTCCCTCAAAGATGGCTTGATAATACATTGGATTAATGACATAGTCATCTGCTCGCTGTTCAAAAGGGGTTTCAGCATACGGCAAACGCGAGGGATAATGGTACGAAAAGTCACGTGACAATGCGCCATTTAACCGAGTGGACGTGTATCGGTAACGATCCAATGCTCGTGGATAACCTGTTGTGGTGGTGACATTGACTTGGCTATAAAGAGCGATGTTTGACGCGAGCATCGCTTCTTGGAAGCGATCAAAATCCCGTTTACCTCCTAAAACACGCTCGACGGTTAAACGGTTTTGAAGCCCTGAGGTTAGCCCACCATTGAATAATCCGAGATACACCAATTGGAGGTCATAAACGCCTAAATCAGCGAGTTGTGTGACCATTTCTTGTGCCTGATCAAACGTGGTTAAAGCACGCTGATTGTAATATGGAATACCTAAGAAAAAGGCTTTTTGATCGTATGCCCCAATCAACTCAGCCGTCACGATGACCCGTTCTGTGTGATCTTTTTGGGAGAATCCCGTTTGCTTGATGAGATGATTTCGATACGCATTCGCGATGCCAACATAACTGTTATCCGGTGCATTTAAAAAGATGTAGAGAACAGCGAAATCGGTTCGAACCGGTTGTTTGGTCCAAAGGTTGATTCCATATCGATTAAACCCACTTCCAAGGGTCACGGATTCCGTTTCTCTAAGATTAAAGGAGGCGTGGATTTTATTGTAAGAATCAATGCGCTCCGATACATCTGCATGGATAAATGCCATGGCATCTCCTTCAGTGATGATCGCTGCAAACCCGCTTTGCTCTTTAACCATACCAAAGAGCGGAACTTGAATGTTTTCTTGGGTCTCTCTCATTTTATAAGGCAATAATGCCATATCCGTTCCATAGACCCGCTTACGATACGGATTATGCACCTGTTTGCCATTGTTAAAGGTCATGACTGCGCCGCTTCCATCCGGGATGACTAAATACCCGGAAGTAGGGTTTCCATTAAGGGTGGATACCGCTGTACCAAACAAAGGGTAAAGCGAAATATTCCCAATTTTTATGTCATCCGGTTCCTTAATGGAATCATGAAGAATGCGTGCTTCAATGCCTTCGTCATGAAGCATCACTTGGATCGCAATCTCAAATTCGGCCTTTTCAAACGTCTCCATGTAACCATAAAGCATGTTTTCTTCGATGGCTTGATCCCGCGTATAATTCAAACGTTCATAGAACACTTGATACAGCCGAGATTTAACCAAACGAGACATGCTTTCATAACGAACGATTTCATAAAGTTCGCGTTCAGCATCGTAACCGGTGTAGGCTATCGTTGATAACAATTGAAACTCGGGCATTTCTTCAAAAACATCTTTTGGAAGGAATTTTGGAAAATAAAGATGATCCACTTCCAAATCTTTGATTTGATACAAAACTTGAACACCCGAATCGATGTATTTAACGGAAAACGTGCGCATGCCTGCGGCATTCAAGATGCTTTCAGGATGATGGATGCTCATCTTATAATTATTGATGGTGACCAACGTCCCTGTTTGATTAAAATAAGAAAGCTCCAACGTTGCCTTTTGTTTTTCTTCGGCCGTTGGGGTCAATAACTTGGTAGAGTCTAATGTCCATGGGTCTGGCGTTACCGGATTGGAAAGCCAGACTTGACCGTTTCTACGGTCAACGACCTTAATATACGATGTCACTTCATCAAGATAAAGCTCAAATTTTTGATTTTGAGCCACCAATCGATTTCGATCAGAAAGGGTCATGGAATCGACGAAGTTCTCTCTCGAAAACGCATGAATGTGTGACTCTAAACGCATGCTTTGTTTTAACTGAAACAAAAAGAGATAGGCAATCAAAGCCATTGCGATTAAGGTGATGAGGATCATTTTCTTTAACATGGCTTGTCCCTCCTAATATCTCAAAGACAATTCTTCGTATATCGAAGCGATAAACGCGATGAACTGTTGAATGAGATCAAAAAACAATAAGCCAACAAACATCATGACGCTCATGGAAACCAAGGTGGCGATAAACGCCAAGATGGTTTTAAAAAGACCGTACTGATGGATGTTTAAAATGCCCATAAAGAGCATCCAACCCGCTAGAAAATAGGCTAAGCCAATCAATAGCTGATAAAGAGCCATTTCTTCGAGTGTCAAAAAATTGGAGAGAATAACGGCAGGAAACCCTAGGATAACCAAGGGAAACAACGCGTATCCCGTGACCATCACGATTTCCTTAAAACTGCCTTTGCCCTCCATAAGGGTCGTAACCGACCAATTGCCCACAGTAAACAAAAACACGAGCAAGACCACTGAGAAAAACTCTGTTAAACTGTTTAAGTCAAGTGGATTGTTTGGGTTGATGAGCATGTTTTCATTTTGAAACTTGAATATTCTAAAAAATGCATAAAGAACAATAAACACAAGCGCAACACTGATTTTTCCTTTTTTGTATCGCTTCAGTTCCTCGTAGCCATTAAACGGATGAAACAAGATGTATCTCGGAAACGAAACCAGATGAAACCATGCACTTTTTAACTTAGTCTTCATAAAGTATGGTTCCTCCTTTTCGATAGGTTCGATAAATCTTAAGTCCAAAAATTCCAAGAGAACCCAGAGCAATGAAACCGACAATGAATCCAAAATTAGCCTTGATAATTTCATTTCGATACCCTCGAAACGCTTTGGAATAATAATAACGATCATGGCCTAATCGGAAATAATGCATGGCTTCTCTAAAGAGACCCTCGCGCAAAAGGTATTTTCCAATCCCGTTATACGCCATCTCATAGTTGGTGTTTAATCGAATGACTTCTTTCCATATGTCCGCTGCTTGATCAAACTCCCCCATGGCATGATACTGAATCGCCAAATTAACCGATTCTCCGAATTCGGTCAAACGATACACAATCATGGTGCGAGAACGTCGATCCAAAAGCAAGAGATCGTCATCCAAATAGCCAATCGCAACACCATCGGCAAATCGGTCGCTTTGTGCCCCTTCATCTCCGTTGATGTAAAGCAAGTTTCCTTCGCTATCGTAAGTGAACAGTCGAGAACGTTTCTGATCCAAAACGGTATAAATACCATAATCTGTACTCGCGATATCAACCAACAAACTGGGTCCAGTTACGACATAATTGTTCGATCCATCGGTGAAATGCACATCCCCCATGGGCGGATGATAGCCGTTTCTTTTGATGACATCAACGCCTTTAGGGTTGATGAGCTGGATCATGTTTTCAGCGTTATTGGTCGAAGGTTTTGATGTGGCATAAATAAAATTGCGGTCATTGATCGACACATTAGTGTATTCGGTTGGCAAATAGAGTTTAAGTTGAGCCAACTGAGCTTCTGTCATGAGGCTTCTTCTAAAAATCTCGATGGGCGTCATGCGAATGGGATTGACACCGGTAAACCGATTAAAAGCGCCATCGTGATTCACTTCGACGATTCCTTCATAAACGTTTCTAGCAACCACATACATCCGTTCTGTCGGATCAACCGTAATCTTGATGGGTTCAAAGGAGAGTTCATCGAATGTTTTATCCGCCATTTCACTAAATAAGGCAACCACATGAAAATCATGGTTCAGTTTAACAATGCGGTTATTACCGGTATCTGCAATATAAATTCCGCTGGATTTAACATCGATTCCAAAGGGTGATCTTAAGGTGATTTCTAAAAGGCCACTTTCATCATAAAAGGCGTCTGAGGTCATAAACGTGGTCATTTTTGTTACCACTTGGAAATCTTTGTTTATCACAACCAAATGATTTTCTACCGAGTCCACCAAATAGATATGCTGGTCATAGATTTCGAAATCCTCAGGAGATGACAAGGCAATCCCTAATGTTTGTGCGTTAAATGACGTGGCATAAGTCATGCCTGGAGCGGAATGAATGACGCGTCCATGATAAGAGTAATTGTAGCGTGTCGATGAAACCGAAATGGGTAAGGTGATGAGCAAGAAGGTCATCAAAACTGTTTTGATCATACTTGCCTCCTACTTCATGCCCGAGTGACTGAATGTTTCCACAATCTTTGATTGTGAAATAATGAAGAATGTCACTGGAACAAGCATCATGACAAAGGAGACAGCCGCAATTGTGCCTGCTCTCTCAATGGTCCCTTGGGCGATTTGTCTTAACGCATAGGAAACTGGTTTCAGTTCCTCACTGAAAATGAAGGATCCACCATCGGTGGTCCATAAGCGTTGAAATAACAAAATAATCAATGTCAGCCAAGCAGGTTTAACCAGCGGCATCACGATTTGGAAAAAGATACGGTACTCACTGGCTCCATCAATTTTAGCGGACTCAATAAGTTCATCCGGTATTTGCTGCATGAACTGTTTCATTAGATAAAGACCCAAACTGGATGCAATCGCTGGTAAAATAATCGCAAAAGGCGTATCAATGATGCCAATTTGGGAAATAATGATGTAGTTGGGTGTTGCTGTTACTTGTGGCGCAAACATCAGCGAATAAACCACCAATGTAAAAATGAGCCCGCGTCCGGGAAATTTATATTTCGCCAGTGGATAAGCACACATGGAAGCAATCAACACGTGTCCCGCAGTCCCTAATGTGGTGATTAAGATGGTATTGAAGAAATACCTTGAAAAAGGAATCCATGAGTTGCTCATGAGTTCAGATAGATCTCTAAAATTATCAAATGTAATGTTTCTTGGGAAAAGCCGTGGAGGGAATAAAAACAGTTCATCCAGCGACTTAAACGCATTCGATGTGGTCATAATAAGTGGAAAAGCACTAAAGAAACCAAACAGTAACAAAAGCGCAAATAAAGCGATATCGCCGCTTATGGACCGGTTGAGTTTGCGAATTTTTTTAATTTGGAACCATTTACGTTTTTTCATGTTAGTCCCCCACCTTTCGCAAGATGTTGCGGACCAAGAGATTGGTCGACATCATGATGATGAACAAAAGGGTCGCAATAGCGGAGGCATACCCCAAATCAAAGCGCACCGAACCAAAGTCAATCAAATGTGTCACGATGGTATGCCCAGCATACTGAACGGATGGAAAGCCTACTAACTGCATTGAGACTTCTGCAATCGCCAAGCTGGTGGTAATTTGCATGACGGCACCAAACATTAACTGAGGTTTCATGGAAGGGAGGGTAATAAACCACAACTCTTGCCATCTGTTTTTAATCCCATCAATGGCTCCCGCTTCAAAAAGCGTTTTATCAATGCTTTGAAGACCAGCGATGAACGCTAGAAAACTGACACCTAACGAGAGCCAGAGTTGGACAATGATGATAACCATCATGATGTAATTCGGATCTTTTAACCATAAAATCGGATTATCCAAAAAGCCAAAACGAATCAAGATGGAGTTCGCGTACCCATGCACATCGCCTGAGAAAATCAATAACCAAATTAAAAAGGCATTTCCCGAAATGGATGGAGCGTAAAAAATTAACGTCATAAACGCCCTAAGTTTGGGTTTTAACTCATTGATTAACCAAGCGAACACAAAGGCCAATAGATAGCTAACCGGACCTGTAACGACCGCTAAGATTAATGTATTTTTTAATGAAATGATAAAAATATCATCATCAAGCAATAGTTTGATGTAATTGTCCAATCCGATGAATCGAGGGGGTTCGAGTAAATTGAAATACGTGAAACTGATGCCAAGCGACATGAACACGGGAATAATCGTGAACGTCATGAACAAAAGCACATACGGAGCCATCAACACGTAGTGATGCTTAAACCGCTTGAGTTCTTTAACAAGCAGATGAAATTTGACGTGCTTTTGTGTCGTTGGTTTAATTTGAACGTCCATGCATCGTCTCCTATTCTAAGCCGAACTCGCGGCGTTTCTTTAAAATTTCTTCATTAATGATTTGAACAAAATCATAAATGGTTTCTCTAGGATTTGAACTTTCTTCTAAAACCAGTCTAAACGCATTATCTAAGTGTCTTCCAGTCATGTATCCGCCTGGAACTTCAGGAATGCCACGCACCCAGTTCCATTGCGCCTCAAGGCGTTGATACTCAGAAACCGTCCATGGTAACCGGCTCATGGCTTCGACGTTGGCTGTTGGATAGCGCGCTGCTGCTCCTAAGATGCCTTCCATTTCGCGTCCAAATTGGACTTGTGTCTCGGTGGAAACCCACCATTTTAAAAACTCCCAAGCATCTTTCTTGTTTCTGGCTTGTTCCATAATCATAATGCCGGTCCCCGTTGATACCGTTTCTCTTCTTAGATACGGCTGTCCTTGATTGTCTAAGTCCCATGTGCCAGGAATCGGAAGAAAGTCCCAACGACCCCGGATTTCTGGGGCAAAAACCGACAAAATGTTATAAGTGTTGTAATAGGAGATTCCAATGGGCATTTGCCCGCTTCTAAAACGATTCACGAAGTTGGCTTCCACTGGAAAAGAATAATCGGTATAAAACTGGGTCCATTTTTCGAAAATCATCGGTCCTAGTCCTTCATTAAACCCACTTTCACGGTTGTTGTTAATGTAGAACTCGCCATCTGCTTGATAAAACATGGATGAAAAAACGGGGTTTGGCGGCAAATCCGCAATGGTTCCCACGGTGACTGGGACGGGTAAGAAAAACTCAAGGTTATGTTTCTGAAGATCGGGAATCAAGGTAATAACCTCATCCCACGTATTAGGTGGGGTTAATCCTAAGTCTTCGAAAATATCTCTGCGATAAAACATCATTAAGAAAATCTGTTGTTCGGGTAACGCAAATGTTCCCCCCTCATATTGGTAAGGAATCAAGGCGCTTTCTTTGAACAAGGCGGCCACTTCATCAAAATCATCAAAAGCTGTTAAATCATAAACCGCATTTCGCATGGCATAATTTATTGGGATGGTATTGCCTAAGTTCATGGCCACATCAGGGCCTACTTTGGCCAGTGTGGCTGGAAGGAGCACTCCTGCATTCACCAGTTTTAAATCCACTTGAATGCCCGTAGCTGGCGTGAAGGATTCATCGATTAAACGTCTAAGCACATTGGCTTGGTCTTTCCCAATGGACAGCCACACTTCAATGGTTCGATTAGAACCTTCTATGGCTGTTTTTCCAACTTGCGAATAATCGGTAAAAAATGTGCTAAAAAACGCTCGGAAATCATACCAAAGGTTTTCAAAGAACCCGCCTCTTGCAACGGGAAGACGATGATCGGGGTGATGCAAAATAAAGTAATCAATTTCAAGCGGTTGGGCATTAAGCAAAATGATTAATGTCCCTAAAGAGGATATGTTTCCGTTATAAATGCTGAGGTTTTTATGGATTTCCCGTGGTTTTTCAATAAAATCATTCAATTGCAACAAGACGGTATCCAAAATGCCAGTTTTTTCACTTTTCGATCCAGAAATCTGGATAATGGAGGATCGAACACGATCTAAATTATCTCTTTGTTCGATCAAACGACTGAGTAGATTGGGGATGCGTTCTGTCAACTGATAATCCCTAAAAGGGTCGGGTTGAGGTCCGGTGTAAACCAAAATTTCACGGTAGATTTGATTGAGTTCATTAATGGAATTTTGTGTTTGAGCAATGAGTGGTCCATAATGCCCCAAGGAAACTTCCATGCTTAATCGATACGGGCGATTGGCTTCAAAGTAAAACAAAAAGGGCTCATCTTTCGTTCCTAATGTTTGAACTCGCCAATCATTATGGTGGATGAATGCATAGTTTTCCAGTTCCTTAAACGGCACTTCCCCATCCACTGTAATCTTTCTAGCCACACTCATTCCAGTCGCCAGTTTTTGCTTAACACGAAGGCTTATGGTGTATAGACCATCTTGCTCAACGGTCAAGGTCCATGTAATCCGGTCTCCAGCAACACGCCAATTGTTTCCACCAATGGTGTTCAAACGAATCAAACGTGGATCGCTAGGGACGGTTTTAACACTGGTCCGATCGTTAAGGGGATAGATGGTGGGTGATGTGGAATAGGTAAAGTCTTCCGCTTGAAGTTTCATCAAATCTTGGTTTGCTAAAACGTATCCTTTGGCTTGATAACTTGCTTTTATATCTTGATAATCGGGAATCTCTTGAACGCTTTCAAGGGTTATTTTATCAATCATCAACGGTTCGCGAATGGATTCTAAGGTGATGGTGTTCGAACCTTGATAAAAGTAAAACGCGTAAATCTCATTGATATGCCCAATGGAATCTTGGAAATAAGCCGATGTCCATTGCGGCTTTTCGATTTGTTTCGGTCTTATGTCGTTTCCAAAAATGTCTTGGGTAACACCCGATGCACTTCCCCAAATACGATGAAACGACACATTCTTTGCTCCTTCAAAAGGAATTTCATGATTAATTTTGATGGAACGTTCGATCATTGCGCTTTTGCCTTCATAAGGAAAATAATCCAAACGAAGATGATAAAAGCCTTCCTCTACAATGTCAAACACCCAAGTGACCGATCCTTGCTCATCCATCAACAACAGATGAGATCGTCCTTGGTATTGATCCACAAGATGATGATTGCCAACGGCATCGTCAAAAGAAGCCCCTTGAATGGATAAAGATGGGACTTGAGGAAAGGACTGGGGATAGGATTTCTTATAAAGAAAATAATCGGAAGCATGCAAAAAAGCCTGATCCAATCCATCCCATTCTCGATCATTCACATTCCACCGTAAGTGATTTTGGCTGTGTCTATTCACTTCATCCTTGATGCCAAAGTATAAAAAGAGCGACAGGACGATGGCGAGTGTAATCCATAGTGATTTCTTCATATTGACTCCTTTTGAACAACGGTCCCCCTCAAAAATGAGGGGGTTATCGGCTTAATTATTGGTTTAAATACGCTTCCAAAGCAGCATCATAAATCGGTTTGATTTGATCAACAATGGTTCGAGCATTTCCTTCGCGTATCGCGATGTTGATGTTACGTCTCCATGCGTTTTCGGTATAAGGGTTTATCCCAATCGCATTAATCAGTTCCAAATAAACCTTATCGTAGATTTGCATGTAAGCATCAATATAGATTTGCTTATCAAAACGGGTAATCAACGACAATTCGAACGATGCACTGTATTCCGCTTCGGTGCGCCAAATTTGCAGGGCGTTCCAAACCTCAAAAACTAATCGCTCTTTTTCAGCCGTCATGCCGCTAGCCACATTGTAAACAGCTACTCCACTGACAGGCGAAACGTACTCACCTTGAAAGGTAGGTGAAACTGGATAAGGGACAAATCCAAGTTCAAATGCCAATGTTCCCCAACGGTTATCCGCGGTCACAAACCACAAATTTCCTGGATACATGGCGACCTTTCCGCTTTGCCACTCGGGGCTACCTGCATCGTATTGTGGATTTAACTCCCATAAGTTTTGATTGTATAAACCGGTAAGGAAGGTATAGGTTTCTAAAGCTGGATTTTGTGCAAAAGCCACCCGCTTAGTTCGAGCATTAATAAGGCTGCCACCGTTAAGAGGAATCATGTTTTCTGCATAGTTGGAAACCATTCCACCGAGTGCATACATGCCTTCACCTTGGGCATTCATGGCTGCTTGAACCTGTTTGGCCCAATTTTCAAAAGTCGTCCAGTTCCAGTTGCCGCTTAAGAAAAGCGATGTTGGATTAGGAACACCTAAACTAGCCACTAGGTCTGCGTTATAATAAAGTCCATTCGTGACGGTCATCTTTTCAGGTGCAAACGCGAACACTTGATCGCGATAGGTTCCAATTTCTCGGACAATTGGGTCAATGTTCTTTCCAATGTCGTTTAAGTATTTGTCCACTGAAACAATCGCTTCAGCTGAAGCAAGCTGTTGAGTCCAGTCACTGGTAGTCCAGTAGATATCAGCCAAATGATTGCCTGAAACGGAGGCTTGAATGATGGCATTCACGCGTGATGGTCCCCACGCAGCTTCTGCTGGATACGCTCGGTAAACCACTTTAACGTTATACAGTTCTTCGACCTCACGTTGCTTTTGTTGACGAAGAAGTTGTTCGGTTCCACTGAAAGCCGAGTGGAAAGGATCCACTTCGTGCGTAGCACCGTGCATAATCACAATTTCCTGTTTTGGAATATCCACACAAACGCCGTTGACACGATGTTGGTTAACAGGACAACCGGATTCGGTCAATACTGAAACCTTGCGTGTGACGGTGACGGTTTTTCCATCACTGCCCGTTACGGTATACGTCAATGTATAATTTCCTGCTGTATTTAGGTTCACCGTACCGGTCACCAAAATCTTACTGGTGATATCCCCATCTTTGGTGTCTGTTGCAGTGACACCGGCCATAGGATCAAACGATTCACCAATGTTAAGCGAAACGTCGTTTGCTCCTTTAATCGTCGCTGAGTTTCCTTTCGGATCTTCTGTTTTAGGTCCGCAAGCAACCAAGGCTACAATCATCAAAATCAACGCTATGACGGTTATACTTCTTTTCATAGGATTACCTCTTTCTTTAAACTAATTTCATCTGTTTTAGAGCCTAATGCTTAAGCATTATGTTAGTTTCATTATACCTTATGTAAAAGGGGAATGCATATGGCTCTAGACGCTTTTTCAAAAACGGAAAATTATTTTTACATAAACCTCGTGTTTTTGACAAAAAAGTACCCGATGAATCGGGTACTTAAATGACTTAATTCGTAATTAAATTAGAGTTTTTTCTTCAAGAGAACAAAGGCTGCTCCAAAGGATAATAAACCCGATGCAAGAGCGATTAGAATCGTGGTCACTAAGGATGTTCCCACTTGGTCTTCTGGCAATTGGTTGATGGAAGCATCAATCAATGCTTGAATTTGTTGTGGCGTAATCTTGCCAGCATCAATTAACGCTTGAACTTCTGCTTCACTGATGGTGTTGTTTTCAATCATATCCATGATGCTTGAGTTGGTGATAACAGGTGCTTTGACTTCCACTTGGAACGTCACGACCGATGCGTTACCCGCACGGTCTTCTGCTGTAACACTCACGGTATACGTTCCTGGATTGTTTAGATTGAGACCACCACTAGAAGAAACATAGAGAGCCAATTGGCTTGCTGTGTCGTAGTTATCAAGGGCAACAACATTGCCTAATACCACTTCATTTACATTGGTGAACTCACCTGCAGTGATGACAACTTTAGGTTTGACAACAAGCAAGGTTGGTGGGGTAATATCGTCAATGGTTAACACATAACTTCTTTGGGTGACGATGTCATAACTGAAATCAGCTTTTCCAATTTGAACAACAACAGGATCTCCAAATGCCAAGTTTGCAGCTCTTAAACGTGTTGCATGAACACTTCCGTGTGCGCCAACAACGTATTCGCCTGGGAGAAGAACCAGATTAGCTTGCCATGCAGCAAACTGTGTTGCATCGCCTACTACGGTGCCAGTTGAAGTGGTGTGTTCCCAATTGTAACGGTCATAACGTTCTTTAAGTGTACCATCTGCAGCGACAACGATCATGACTGATCCCCATGCGCTTCCGACTGTTCTAAAAATTGAAGCATCGGACCAAACTTTGAAGACACCAGCATCGGCATTGACAGCAACAGGCTTGTTGTAATGTAGATCGAGGTTATAAGAAACTTGTTCTGCTTTAACCGTAACAATCGATGGAACACCAGCGATGAATACGTTATGCGTGAACTCTAACATGATGGTGTATTGACCAGGTTTTGGATTGAAACGGTTGAATCCTGCTGGTTCAGTGACGATAATTGTTTGCGTCTTATCATTGCCATAACCATCGTTAGCGGTAATTCCTTCTAGGAAGTCTACCACAACCCCTTCATCAACATAACGGTCTTTCACACCAACGAAGCGAGGAGGAAGAACCCCAACAGCGATGTCAGCTTCAACACGGGTGATGTCGCCTTTAGGTGTTTCAGCAATCCATGTGGCTAAATAACCCACACCAAACTGACTGGAATCCACAACGGTAACTGGACCACTTGCAGTGTACGTGTTGGTTTCTGCGTTGTAAGTATAATGAATGGTTTCTAGAATTTCATCTTCTTGCGAGATTTCCACACGGAAGTTCAACTTGTCTTCGCGATTAAGAATTTTTCCTTGCGCATCAAACATGTTAATCCATGTAGCGGTAATGGTCTCTGGAAGATCAAAGGAGCCCTCGTACTCAACAATGATGTTGATACCTGGCGTAACAAGGTCACTATCTAGTGCAGTGATTCCTGCAAAAACAGCGGGTTGGTGAACATAATAAATGTTAACTGGATCAACAGTAGCATCCAACATCGCCCATCTAAAATCTTTAATCATTGTTACGGTTTTGGGATTGGTGTTATCACGATCCAATGTTCCAAAACTCACGACAGTCCATCCTGCTGGGATGGTCACATAATCAGGATCTCCAGCAATAATATCAGACCATGTTTCAACAGGGTCAACGGCTTTGTTCACACCGACTTTAACCCATTGAATCCATACGATAGGTTCGAGCACATAGCCTTTTGGATTGCTGGCATCTAATTTCATTCTAATGCTTGCAACCATCATGTTGGCTGGTTTCTCATCGGCAGGAGCGGCTACATAAGCATCTTCTTCAGCTTGGGTCGCTAAACGCCAATTTGGAGCTTCTGCAGTGCCTTCATTCAAAATGTGATAGCTGAAGATTTGGTCTTCAATCATTTGCAGTTTGCCATTAGCATCCCAGTACGTGTAAATCCGTTGGACAACGGATGTCAAATCTGCACGACCGTTAGCCGTTGATAAAACAACTTCTTCATCCGTGTCGTTGATGATCATCGATGCAAACGCATTGAACGTCAGTGAACCCATTTCGGTTGCACTGATAAACCCATCTGCGTTTGAATCAACAAAATCCTTGGCATAACGCGCACTTCCTCGAACCATATGGTAACGATAGCCGTTATACTCGATTTTCCAATTCGATGTACCGACTCGTGTATTGGCACAAGGTAAGTTGGTTGTCATACATCCGATGTTGTTGTAGGGATATAAGTCAATCAGTTCATTTTCATCATCTGCATAAACTGTGTTTGCCAAGCCCAAAAAGGCAAAAGCACCTAGCAATAACAAGACAATAAGTTTTTTCATATTTCCTCCTATATTTTTTGTTAATCTTTACCTGTATTCTAATTTAAATTGAAAGCGCTGTCAACTTGACCTTGTCAATTGTCTTTTAAACCGGTTTTTTTTCCAACTTTTGGATATTTTTTTCAATTAAACATCCGTTCCGGGAAGATAGGTATAAAGGGTTCTTGACTGTGTCACACCGTCTTCTGTCACAGTAATCGTGTAACTGACTGTCAATGCTCGCGATGGAAAGTCGATGATTCGTCCATTTTGGTCCAAAAATGAGGCATTGTGAGACTCAAATGAGATTGCAGCATCCGAATGATTTTTGCGAATTAAATATTCAATCTCAGCTAATTTTTCAAGGTAAGGTAACATGTTCGCACGAATGAGCCCTTGGGGACATGTCTTGCCTGAAAAATCTTGATGGTACTTCATATGGGATAAAGGCAACTGATAGCGGACAAGCAAATCGGCTGCTAGTTTAGAGGATCGATGCAAAGTGGTCATCATGTCTTCATCATGAGCAACGGACATTTCAATGCCGATTCCATTTCGGTTACCCCCACCTAAATAGGTGTTGCTTGTCCCTGGTCTTGTGGATCCATCTCCCGCATGGAACCCACGTTCGGTTTCGGGTAAATGTTGATAAATTTCTTTATGATCCACGGTGAAGTGCCATGAAACAAACAATTGGTTTTGATTGATGGTGGCATTCCATAAATAATTCGCGTGTGATAATGCACCTGCACCAGGATTGGTTCCTGCTGTTTCATGCATAACGACCCAATAAACGTTGTATGGGTTAAAAGCGGTAATGCCTGCTGGATGAGGATCCATCGGTTCGCCGGGTCGAATAGCAAAGAAAACCGGTAACAATTTTGAGGTGTTGATGTTTAGATCTCCGAAGTGATAACGCGAGACACTCTCGTATCGTTTTTCGATATAATCAAAACTCACTCCATATTGCTGCCACTCCATGTATTTGGCGTAAGTAAGCGAATACATGGTCAAAAGATCCAAGAGATTATTAGGGTCTAGTTGGTCAAAAACTTCAATAGTAAAGGTGTTGAAAACAGCTGGGTCTTCAATCAGTGAAACCTTGAATGTGACTAACCCCGCTTGATGGGTGACAATTAGGCCATCTTGTGTAATCGATGCAATCGAAGGATGGCTTGATTCAAAGAAAACGGCTTGATTGGCTATGCTGTAAGGAAATGGGGTTGCGATTAGCGTTAGTGCATCGCCAACTTCAATGTGGTTTTCCTGTTTACTAAAGGATAACTCAATACCGGGATCGGTTAAAACCTTCACGGTGATGGTGGTTTGGATGCTGGAATTTTGGGTCAGACGAACCGTGATGACCGCCACTCCACTTTTTAGTGGTTCGATGGTTCCATTTTGGCTTACCATCAGAACCGATGGGTTCGATGTAATCCAGCGTAACCGGTCGGTTTGAACTTCCATCGGAAGAAAGGAAACAGAAAAGGTGTGTGTATCACCAATGTTGATTTCAGAGACTGTGTTTTGGATTTCAATGAAGAGTGGTAAATCAGGATTGTACAGAGCTTCACTGATAATGGCAGCTTCGCTTTGATAGTACCCTCTATAGCTCGCTTGGTTTATTTCGATGAAACGGTCGCTATCAGGGATTGGTGTTCCCCAATAATTCAAGGTGAAATCAACGTTGCTGTTTGCATTCGATTGGGCTGCAATCTGATAATTCTTTATCGCATTAAACCGTGCGTACGCCAGTATGGATTCCGTAACTTCAGAGTGGTCGTTGGTTATCTCAAGAGCGGTATCAACCATATCGATGACATTTCGTGTCACTTTAAGGGTTGTTGTCGCATCGTACTTTCCAAGGCTTACAATCGAAATAGCGGTTTTAAGCTCACTCATTGTATTTCGATGGATAACAATGTCACCGCCTCTATAGTCTTTAATCTGAATCCCATCGCCTTCTAAATCATGAAATGTGTTATGGCTAATGACAACAGATTTGACATTTATCAAATGGATAAAGGGGTCTTCATGACGGATCTCAAAAACCTGATTGGAGTTAAAAACAAACCCTTGAATCGCCTGATCATTCTTGATTTGAGCCCCGTTTGTGAAACTTAAATCGCTGATACGAACATCATCCGCTGCAAGCGTCCAAATCCCGCTGATGGTAGCCAAGGAGCCCGTTAGAATCAATCCCTTTTTATCCAAGACGACATCGTCTTGGTGTTCTCCTCCAAGAAGGAAAAGATGGGTGTATGGGCGAGCTTTGGATAATGCATCGGTCAAATTTGTGAATCCATGCACATCTTTTAGATAGAGGATGCCTGCTTCATCTACCCACTGGTTTTGATTGATAAAATGATCGGATACCATCATTTGATCGACAATTTCGATGGTCCATGATGCGGTAACGCTCGAGTTAACCTTTGATGTCGCGGTAATCGTCACCACGCCGGTTTGATAAGCGGTTACTTTTCCTGTTTCATCAATCGATAACAGAGATGCGTCGCTTGATTGCCAAAAAACCAATGGAAACCCTAAATAAGGATTAACATCAAGAGATAGTTGCTGGTCCGTTTGTCTATTCATACGGGTAAACCCTAGTATTTGAATCGTGCTGGGTTGAGTAAAGACAGAAACTCTTATGGATTTAAAAATACTCGCATCACTTTTTGACGTCATGGTAATGATTGCTTCTCCAATGGATACACCCCTAATCCATCCTTCTGCATCCACGGAAGCAATCAACGGATTCGATGATTCAAATAAAAGATCATCGCTGCTATCGGGGTTTAATCGATGACGCTCGTCCATTAAAAGCATCAAATCGGTCTCTTGAAGATGAATGTAGACGTATTTTAATACCTCAACGGTGATGGTTATAAACACATCTGGATCATAGACCGAACGAACGGTTAATGTGGCTATCCCAGGTGATTTACCTTCAATCTTACCGAGAGAATCAACCACAAAAATCATCGGATCTGAACTCGTAAATGTCACGCTATCGTTGCTTGATGCGGTGACGGTTTTAACGGTATTTTCAATGAGTTGAACCTGCGTCTCTTCAAGCGTTAGGGTGATCTTCTTTCGGATGGTGACGGGTATTTCACGATACACATCTGGATGGCTTTTTAAAGCCACTCGAATGATCACCTCTCCTTCCATCAACGCTTCAATGCGTCCATCTTCTGTGATGGCTGCTAACAAAGGATTGGAGGATGTGATTACCACATCAGGGGATGTCCCTTCTAAAAACTCAATCGCATGTTTATCGCCCACCTTGATAATAAGCGGGTCGTCATTTAACTGGATGCTCGGTTTGGAACACCCCATGATCAGCATCAAGATGCCGATAACCCCAAGTAATTTGATCCATTTCATCTGATGTTTCTCCTTTCGCGATACACGATATTGGCCAGTTCGTGTCTAATCTCCATCACCCCTTTTTGATCGCGTGATGGATGGACATCGTTGGTTAAAAGAACAAATCCAAGTCCATGTTTACGGTCAATAAACATGTTACATCCTGTGAAACCTGTGTGTAAAATGGTCGCTTCAGGGTCCGCAAACTGCCCGGCTGAAGAGCGCCCAGTGGGTTTATCCCAGCCGATTCCTCGCTTTAACATCGTCCCTTTTAAATCCGGTCTTTCGAGGGCGGTCGAAAAAAGCATATCAAGGCTTTCAGAATGAAGCGGAAACGTCCCATCTAAAAGGTGTTTAGCAAACACCGCTAAATCATGGGCGGTCGAAAACACCCCTGCATGTCCGGCAACCCCACCCATAGCAAACGCCTTTTCATCGTGAACACGGCCTTGTAACACCCCTTGAAACACGGGGTCATTTCTAAACTCCGTTGGTGCGGTCCGCGACGTTTCAGGATGATAGCCTGTATCGTTCATCCCGAGTGGTTTAAAAATCCACTGATCCGCTGCCTCATCTAACGGCATGTTTAAGAGCGTTTCAATCGCGAGGCCAAGTAAAATAAATCCAATATCTGAATAGACAATGTGAGTTCCTTTCGAATAGATAGGCTTTTGCTCAATGATCCTTTTGATGACGTCTTCTTTGTTTTGAAGGGTAAAGGCTTTGGGTAGGTCTGCCGCTAAACCGGAACTGTGGGTTAGACAATCAAAGAAGGATATTGAGGGGTCCATCTTAAAAGGCAAAAAAGAATAGATGGGGGTATCCAATTGAATCATCTTCTTTTCCACTAACATCATGATCAAGGTGGTGGTAGAAACCGTCTTAGTCAATGAGGCCACGTCATAAATGACATCTGTTCGGTTAGCGACTGGCGTTGGCTTTAATTGGAAAAATCCAAAGGTTTCGATGTCAATCCCCTGATTGCGATCAATAATTGCGTACGACCCTCCAGGGATGATGCCCTGGTTAACTAAAGACATCAACTGATCCAAAATCGCTGATTTCACACGCGGAATCTCAACTTTCTAATGACAATAAACGCCATGCCTAAAACCAGGGTTGCACCAACGCCTAAAATAACATAAAGTAAACCTCGTTCATCCAACGGTTCTTCTTTTTCTGGTACACAAACGCCATCTTGAAACGTTTCGTTGGTTCCACAAACCGGTTCTTTGGGAACACACACGCCATCTACCAACAGTTCATCATCATGGCATTGTGGTGGAATGGGAACACACACGCCATCTTGAAACGTTTCACCTGGTAAACACTCATGAGGAACAGGAGGGACGACAGAGGTTTCCCAAGCAAAGTCGACCGTTTGGGTCCAATAGCTCTCTTGGATGCGCGCTAACGCTTGTACCACGAGTGCATGGGAACTGTTTAATGTCCGATAAGAGAAAAACGAACTTCCATAAATGGACGGATATTGAGATATGTATCTTAACTGCTCAATGATTTCATCGGCATCTTTCCAAGAACCATCCGCATACCGATAAAACCCTTGGCCAATAATCAATTTAACCGATGTGTCTTTCGTGACATCCACCCACCAATCAACCAAATCAGCAAAAGGCGCTAAACGATGAGAAAATTCCCAATAAAGTTGCGGAATAATATAATGTAACCATCCTTCTTCAACCCACTTCTTGGAATCGGCAAACTGAGCAGAATAAGAGGATAACGTCGAGGTAGATGTATTTGATCCATCTGGTCCTCCTGATTTCCAAATGCCAAAGGGGCTGATGCCAAACTTCATGAAGCGTTGTTGGGATTGATTGTAATGTTCCACCAAATGGAACACGTCTCGAACCAATGTGTTCACATTGTCTCGTCTCCAATCCGCCAACGATTGAAGGGCTTGCTTGGTTCGATTGTAGGTGTGTGCATCTTGTGTGGTGCTCATCCCGCTGTAACTGTAAAAATAATCGTCAAAATGAATACCATCAATCGCGTAATTCATCATTAATTCTTCAATCACGTTTTTCAAATAGGCTCTAACTTGAGGTTCGCCTGGGTTCAAAATCAAAGCCCCATTGTTATCCACCATGACTAAGGACGGATTTTGCCTAGCAAAGTTCGTTTCGTGCAATAAACTGAGTTGCTCCTCTTTAGATAGTGTGCTTGAGGCGGTCACGCGATACGGGTTAAGCCAAGCATGCAGTTCCAAACCTCTTGCATGCGCTTCTTGAATGATGAACTCAAGCACATCCCAACCGGGGTCTCCTCCTTCAATACCGGTCAAAAACCGAGAAATAGGGGCATAAGAGGATGGGTAAAAAGCATCGTTCATGGATCGAACTTGAAAGAAAATGGTGTTAAAATGTAGCGCTTTGATGCGATCAAGCATCAGAATAATCCGGCTCTTATAATCCGCTTCATTCACGTAGGGTGCTAAATCGATGTTAAAGACAGTAGCCACCCAAATCGCGCGAATTTCCTGATCTTTTTCATGGTAGTGAATTGGCAACTCAACAGGTACATTGGATTGATAGTAGCGAACAATTTGTCCGTCTCGGTAAATCCACTGATTATCGTCAGAAGGTGGAATGTTCAAGCGAATCCGTTGTTCGAACGTTTCTGTTTGGTTTAAGGCCCGATCTTTCGCATAAAACTCAAGCGTGTACGTCGCATTCACCTCAAAAACAAGCGGTTCTTGGTAAATCAGCCACGGCGTCCAACTGGATCCGTTATGAATTCGGTAATACAGGGTATCTAAAGGATCAGCAGGTATCAACGTGACCGTAGTCACTTCGGTAAAATACCATCCATCAGACGTTCCTTCAATTTCAATAATTGGATCACCAATCGCTTGAATAATCTCGAAGCTTTCTTGGTAAACGGTTTGACAAGCATCTTCGTTTCGGTACTCAAAAAGATAATGGCCGTCTTGGTCAAATTCGATAGGCGATTCATAAGGAATCCATGAACCGCCATTTATCCGATATGACATCGCCGTGGATCCCGTTAAATGAAGGGTGGCGTTTTGATAATAAGGTGGGTTTCCTTCTCCTTCGAGTGTCAATGTCGGCTCGGGATAACATGCAGGCACTATTTTAACCAATCGTGTGATCATCGATGATTCGATTCCTTCGCTGTTAATGGTTTTAGCTTGAATGAAGTGGTTGCCAAGCCCAGTCAAAGGAATGGGGCCAATATAGGGTTGCCAACTTCCAATAGATCCATGGTTGATGGCATAAAAAATGGGTTCAGACGCGAGAAGCACCAATTCTGTGCCTGCTACATAATCCCCGCCAATTTGATCACCGTTTAAGACGATTTGAGGGACGACCATGTTCACTTTTTCAATATGAAGCGTTGTGCTCGCAATAAGGCTTTCCTCTGTTTGGGTTACTGCTTTGGCATAGATAGCTGTTATGCCTTGTGTGTCAATCACAAATGGTTCGAGATAAGGGATCCAGTTTCCTTCGTTGATTTTATAAAAAACATCATACGATGACGAAAGCGTAACGGTAACATTGCTTCGATATTTCCCCGAATCAAAAGTTCCTGTTAAGTTGATAGTGGGCATCGCAATTTGGCTACTCTCCCATGTGCTCATGGGCACCTGTGTCCATGATTGGGAACGAACCTCGTTTAAATGAACGTGCTCTATGTAGGCAAACGAATACATGGAAGATCCTTTGATCTCGGGATGCTTTTGGTTGTATTTAAGTTGCATCACCAGTTCATCGTTTAACCAATTATTGATGGATGCGTGATAAGGAGAATGGCCAATGATCAGATCGACACCAGTACCTCTGGTGACACTTGCCCACCAATCAACAACATCCGCGTAAGGGGCTAATGCATGACCGAAGTTCCAATAGACTTGAGGGCAGATGTAATGCACCCAGCCTTCTTGAACCCATTTTCTTGAATCAGCAAACTGCGTGGTGAAACTTTGAAGGGCAGAGGTGGAGGTGTTCGACCCCTCTGTTCCTCCTGAACGCCAAATGCCAAATGGACTAACCCCAAATCGGACATCTTTAGCCTGTGTAAGATTGTGGGCATCCACGTCTTCTTTGACGCCCCGAATCACGTCATTTATGTTTTCTCTACGCCAGTCGGAAATGTTCATGCCCACTGGGGCATAGGTTTGATACGTCAATTGATCGGATGAAATTCCTGAATAAGGATAAAAGTAGTCATCAAAATGGATGCCATCGACATTGTAGCGTTCCATCAATTCAACAACAACCGAACGAATGTAGGTTTTCACTTCAGGCTCGCCAGGGTTTAATATGTAGGGGTATTGGCCATTACTGATGGTTCCTTGCACCACAAGTTCTGGGTTTTTCCGCCCAAAATTAGCCGTTGATAACGTGTTGATAAAGGCCGATTTTTCTAAAGCGGATGTCCCTACTCGATACGGATTAAGCCAAGCGTGAAACTCAACGCCTTGACTTTTGGCATAATCCACCATATAAGCCATGACATCCCAACCGGGATCTTGACCTTCAACACCAGTCAGATAACGGGAAAAAGGGGCTAGGTCCGATGCATAAAATGCATCGTTCATCGGTCTAACTTGAAAAAAGATGGCGTTCATATTTTTTTCTTTCACATCGGCTATCAACGAAGCAAACGCCGCTTTATATTGAGACTCGCTGGTGTGTTGAGGCATGTTCAAATTGAACACGGTAGCTACCCAAACGGCCCTAAACTCTTGATTCTTCTCTTGGATATGTTCGGGAATCATAACGGGCTGGCTGGTGTTAAAGTGGTAAACAGGCTGACCATTTCGAGTCAATGCGACCATCGACGTTTGAGCAAAAAGAAGTTGAATGCTTAACCATAAAAGGAGTCCCATCCAAAAGGTAAACAGGGTGATTTTGATTAATTTCATGTCCTCGTCTCTCCTTTGATAAATGCGTTTAGTCGTTTCACTCCAGTTTGACAAACAGGATCATCAAACAAACTTTTAAAGGTGAAAAACACATGCCCTTTTACCGAAGGATACTGGGCTGCGTATCGAATTTGATCATTGATTTCTTCGGGATTCTCGTATTCGCCTTCTTGGCCCAAGCGATAGGCTGCGTGACCAATGTATAAATCGACATGAGAGCGGCTACAAAGGTCAGCCCAAAAATCACAGACATCCGCGAAAGGAGCAATCGGATGCCCCAAATCCCAATAGATTTGTGGAACAATGTAATCGATCCACCCTTGTTCGACCCACACGAGCGCATCAGCGTACTGGTTATCGTAGCTTTGGCTGCATTTGATATCCGTGTTAGAACCGATGGAATCGCCTACTTTGTTTTTATAAATGCCAAAGGGACTAATCCCGAATCGGATGGGTCTTTCCTGTTGAAATGCCTCGCTTAGTCGCTTAATGAGATCATTGACATGATGCCTTCTAAAATCGCCTAAACTTTGGGAACGGTCGAATCGGTTTTCATAGTCTTTCGCATCATCGTGTGTTGGATCCAGCCCTGCATAAGGATAAAAATAGTCATCAAAATGAATGCCATCGACCGGGTAATCTCGCACAATTTCGAGCATGGAATCGATGATATGCTTCTTAGAAGCCTCATGAGACGGATTCAAGATTAACTGACCATTGAGATCCATGAGGGTATGTTCGGGATATTTTTTGGCGAAATTCAAGTCATCGCATGTCTCTAAATACGCGTAACCTTTAGGACCACTGGCCATGGATACTCGGTAAGGATTGCACCATGCATGAAACTCAAGACCGGCTTCATGGACCCGTTGAATCACCCATCTGAGCACATCAAAAGGAGGGATATTCCCTTCTTTTTCAACCAAGTAACGGCTATAAGGGTTAAGTTTCGAAGCGTAAAAGGCGTCATTGGTGGTTCTGACTTGAAAGAATAGAGCGGTTAATTGAAAATCTAAGGCGGTTTGAATCATGTCCTGGACTCGCTTTTGATAAGCATCTAAATCCTTCAAACTGGGCAAATCGATATTCAGCACGTTGGAAACCCACATGGCCAAAAACGGTTTAGGAACCGTGTGTTCTGGGATTTCCACGATGCGTGTGGTGTGGTAATGATAAATGGGTTGGCTGGGGTCTTTATACCGGTAACGTTTCATCTTTTTCCTCATAATAATAGTTTAAATAGGGGCGATGGGCTTCGACCAATCGATCAAACAACTCCCCGGCTTGTTGAACCGAATGCGTGAGAGGATGGATTTGTAGGGCGAGCTTGGCTTTCGCCAGACTTTTCTCGAAAATGGCATCCGCTAAGAGTTCCTCAAAGGCTTTCATCTGTTGGATTAACCCTCGAATTTGAACCGGTAATTGACCGATATGGACCGCAACAGGACCGTGTTTGGTCATCCGCGTGGTGATTTCGATGGCACACCCATCGGGTAAATCTGTGATATGCCCATTGTTTTGTGTAATGACCACTTGATAATCTCTTTTATCGTTGACTATCGAACTGATGATGCTGCATGCCACATCGCTATAAAGCGCTCCTCCACGCGATTCAAGTTCTTTAGGTTTCACCTTTAGTTGGGGGTCTTTATACTGTTCAAATAGTTTGCTTTCCAACTTCTTGACGGTTTCTGCACGGGTTTCACCTGACTCAATCTGCTGTTTATACTTGTGATACATTTCCTCATAGCGGTAAAAGTACTTGTGATAAGGGGATGGAATCACACCGAGTTCTTCAACAAAGGTCATATCCCATACCAAAGGATCTATGTTGTTCATGGAGGACTGCTCATGGCGCATCTTTTGGAAAATCTCTTTAATGAGATCTTTCTTTTGGTAAAAAACATGCAAAACATAAGAAAGATGATTGAGTCCTGCAAAGTAAGGCACGATGTCTTTGGGTTGGAGATTCAGCAATTTGGCGAAATGATGGGTCATGTTAATCGGCACATTGCAAACACCAATATACCGATCAAAATCGGCATACCGAAAGACCGCCTCGCTCACAATCCCTGCTGGGTTTGTGAAGTTGAGTAACCATGCATGGGGACATAACTCTTTCATTTCATCAATAAGCTCATATATGATGGGAACTGTTCTAAGCGCTTTAAAAACACCGCCAGCCCCATTGGTTTCTTGTCCAATCATGCCAAACGCATACGGTATCTTTTCATCCAAAATTCGGGCATCAAGTAAACCAACCCGAAATTGTGTGGTGACAAAATCAGCGTTAAAAAGCGCTTCTTTTCGGTTTAATGTCAAATGGATCTGGATGTCTAAACCGGCTTCTTTCACCATGCGTTGGGCCAATTTTCCAACAATCATCAGTTTTTCATAGCCTTGGTCAATATCCACCAACCAGATTTCAGATACGGGCAGTTCATGGTGTCGTTTGATGAACCCTTCAATCAACTCAGGGGTATACGAAGATCCACCCCCTATTGTGACAATCTTTAACTTTTTTTTCATATGCCATTTCTCCCATGGACAAGATGTTGGAACATGTGATCGGTTTGTTTAATCCCCATTCGGTCTAATGCAAACAAATACGCACCCGCTACGGGTGGGATTTTAGGTTTGACAAAAAAGACATGGGGGCATTCTTTTCGTATAATACGCTTAAAAGCTTTTAATAAAAGAGGGGATTCTCCATCAAAGACACGGCCACCATAGACACAAGGAAAACGTTCGTTTTGCATGGAAAGTTGTCGAATAACGCCTAACGTTTGCATCCCTATGGCAGCGCCAACACGGTTTAAAATTTCCTTACAAACCTTATCGTTTTGATTGGCCAAATGATTAACTAATCCAGTGATTGCTCCCATCTGATGACGGTTCACCTTCATGGTCGGATAAAAGAGATCCACAACCTCATTCATCGAGGCTACGTTGAAGTGTCGAGGAATTTCATGCCTGAGCATTGTGTCATGATACGACAACTCATCCGCCCGAAAGGCGTAATGCATGGCTTCCCTAGCGATGTCAAGCCCTCCTCCATAAGTTCCTAACGTGAACCCTAATGATCTTAAAATGGCTTGATTTTGATGTTGATCCATTGCAGCCGCGTTCATGCCAGTTCCGCAGATAGCAACAGCCCCATAGGGGTATTGAACACCGCTTCTAAAGATGATCCATGCATCGTTAACAATCTCGAATGGAATCGATTGAAACACCAAAGCGGTTGCGTCATTAAGAAGCATAAAATCGCTTGGCAAATCCGCTCCTGAAACCCCTAAAAATACCCTTTCGATGGATTCAAGGGGATACTGGGTTTCCGTTAAAACTGCTTCTAATCCACGCTGAATGACACTTTGGTAGTGATCCATGTTCGACGATTGATGATTAGATCCTTCAAGGACAACATCAAAAAGCCATCGTCCTTCCAAATCAAAGAGAGCAACATGTGTTTTTGTACCGCCACAATCGTATGCTAAAACTGTTTTCATGGGTTAATCCTCATTTCAACACAGGGTGGATTTGTCCAAGGATAACGGGCCTAGACGCTCCCGTTGTGCTAGGAAGATGATTGGTAACATGTCCTAAGGTGTGATGGCCTAAAATGAGAAAGGCTAAGGCTTCTTTAGCGTCGCTGTTCATCCCATAATCTTCCATGGTTCGGATGGGAATAGGATGCAATCGTGCTTTAATGGAATTCATCAAAAACGTATTATGAATGCCTCCGCCTGAAAAGATGATTTCATCAAGAGGTCCTAAGGGGAAAATGTAGCGTTCATAGGCATCCGCTATTGAAATTGCGGTGTAAGCCGTGAAGGTTGCTAAAAGATCATTGATTGCGTAATCGGAATATTGTTTCAGCAGTTTATGCGTCCACGGACTGCCAAACGTTTCTCTTCCCGTTGATTTCGGTGGTGTCTGAGACAAAAAAGGATGGGAAAGAAGCGCTTCAAGCATGGGTTTAATCGGTGTCCCTAATGATGCGTGTATGCCTTGATCGTCATAGGGCAAGCCCAACAATCTAAAAATGGCATCGTTGATCATCATGTTGCCTGGACCGGTATCAAACGCCATCACGTCTTCAGGTAGGCCACCTTTTTTTAACCAGGTTAGGTTGGATATGCCCCCAATGTTGTGCACCACACGGGTCTTGGTATCCGATTTAAACAAAACATAATCTGCAAATGGAACCAGGGGTGCTCCTTGTCCACCAACGGCCATGTCAGCTGTTCTAAAATTGCTGATAACGGTTGTTTGAAGCATTTCTTTGATGACAGAACCTTCCCCTAATTGAAGGGTGGAGCGATGGCATGGAAGGGGTTCATTGGGCATGTGATACATCGTTTGGCCGTGTGAGGCCACAAAATCAAGGTGTGAAAGCGGCAAACGAGCCTCTTGACAGAGCTTTTGAACAGCTTCAGCAAAGGCATAGCCCAACTCAAAATTCAGACTGCAAAGGAGATCCACCGAACTGGTTTTTGGTTCCATTGCCTGTCTGATGCGATTAATGAGTGAATCGGATAGAGGATATGTGTTAAAGTGATGGAGCGTCACGCGGGTTCCTTCATGGTAACCTTCAATGCTGGCCAGTGCAACATCTATGCCATCCAAAGAGGTTCCACTCATGATTCCAATGCCTAATCGTTTCATGTCGTCACCTACACTTTTATTATAATTCATCTATGATGAGATGCAAACGTTTGTCAGTTTTTGGTCAATTTTTTCAAAAAAAAAGGATATTCTCATATCCCTTATCGCTTGTATTTTTTAAAGGTTTGATACGTCATCTCTAAGGTTCTAACCGAGCGATCGATATCAAAATAGGCACAGGATGCAAACAATGCATCCACAATCGCCAATTGTGAAATTCGCGAGGTCATGGCTGCACTTCGAAATTCGCCTTCCATCGATGACGTGTAGAGTACGATGTCTGAAAGTTCTGACAAAATAGAACTGCCAAGTTTGGTGATGCTGATAATCGTGGCTTTATTTTCTTTAGCGACTAACGCAGCACTGATGATTTCCTTGGTTTTTCCAGAATTGGAGATGAAAATAATCACGTCTTTTTGATTCAAAAATGAAGCATCCACGAGCTGTTCATGGGATTCTCCTTGAGCGATACAAAACTTATTGATCCGTCTCAGTTTCATTTCTAAATCTTTGCAGACCAAATAGGATGATCCTTTTCCAAAAATGAGAATCTTTCGAGCCGTCATGATGACTTCTGCTGCTTTTTCAAGGGTTTCTTGGTTGTAAAGTTTTAAAGTGTCTTCAAGCACTCTAATGTTGTTTTCAATTGCGGAACGGCCGCAGTTTTTATCTTTGGCTAAGATGACATCGACATACTCTTTGTTTTCAGGAATTTCTACTTTCGCATTAGCTAAAATAAAGTCAATCTTAAAATCTTTAAACCCCCGATAACCCAGTTTTTTACACATTCGAACCACAGAAGCGGGGGATGTGTATGCCGCTTCAGCAATCTTTTCTACACTGAAATCTTTGAGGGATTCTTTGTTTTCAATCAGATAATCCAAAACAACACGCTCAGCCATACTTAATTCTTCTTTGTACTTCAGCATGTTCAACATGACACTCATATGAGTCACCTCTTTATGGTCGAATATGGGTTACTCATATTATATCATTTTTTTCAAATAAATGTGGTTTTGCATGCAAAGCAATCGAAAGAATGAAAAAACGATTAATCGATAATCTTTTCAGGGTTTAAAATCCCGTTTGGATCAAACGCTTTCTTGATTGCACGCATGATGTCTATTTGCTTATCGCCAAGCTGCGCCTTCATGTATCTTTTTTTCGCGTAACCAATGCCGTGCTCTCCAGAAACAAGACCTCCACACGCATTTGCTTTTTGATACATATGGTCAAAAGCAATGGTTTTTTTATCTTGCCAAGTTTCATCATCAAGGGCATCTTTGCATAGATAAAGGTGTAAATTCCCATCACCGATATGCCCAAAATAAGGGATTCGGATGCCGATTTCTTGACTGAGTGCTTGAACAAAATCCAAATAGGAAGCAATCATTGATCTGGGCAAGACCACGTCGCATTCGTCCATCTCGGTTGTCGACGATTTAATGGCTTCTAGAAAAGCACCTCGCACGGTCCAAACCGATTTTTTCCGCTCTTCGGTGTCAACCAAATAAACATCTAAAGCACCAAGTTCATCTAAACATAATGCGCTTGCTTTTTCAATATCTTCCATAAGATGGGTGTCGCTGTTTCCATCATAGCTGAGCAAGAGATACGCTTCATGATGATGATTGGGGATTTTCTTTCCTAAAAATGCTTCCCCATACGTGAGTGACTCTTGATTGAAAAACTCAATCGCAGATGGCACTACGTGATGCGTTAAAAGGTAAGGTGCAGCATCAATGGCTTTTTTGTGGGTTTCAAATGGCACCAATAGACTCATGGTTTTTTGAGGTTTGGCCATCAGTTTTAATGTCGCTTCAACGATGACTCCAAGTGTGCCTTCGCTTCCAATTATTAAATCTTTTAGTGCAAAACCGGTCGAATTTTTGACCACCTTCCCGCCTAAAACAAGACGTTCCCCAGTTGGAATCACCACTTCAAGCCCACGGACCCAATCACGCGTGACCCCATATTTAACCGCACGCATGCCTCCGGCATTGGTGGAAATGTTGCCCGCTATGGTCGCTGTTTTTTCGCCTGGATCAGGTGCATAAAAAAGACCTTGTTTTTCAACGTATTCATAGATATCTAGCAGCAAGACGCCTGGTTCAACACGAAGCGTCAAATTGATTGGATCCAACTCAAGTATCCGGTTCATTTGGGATAAATCCAATAAGATGCCCCCTTGGATAGGAACGCAACCTCCAACCAATCCTGTGCCACTGCCTCTTGTGGTGACTGGAATACGGTTTTGATTGGCAAACACCATGATGGCTTCTACCTGTTCTTTTGTCGTGACAGATACATGATAATCCGGTTTGGCAGAAACGGTTTTTAACTCGTCATGTGTCAAATCCATCGGGATATCATCATGGATAACGATGTGATCTGGACCCACGATTTGGAGCAATTTTTGGTAATGATTGGGGTCAAACTGATACGATTTCATCGCATGTCCTCCTTGATTTGATCAATAAGCTTATTTAAATCTGGCATGATGTCATAAAAATCTCCCACAATCGCATAGTGACTGATATCGAATAATCGGCAATGGGGATCTTTATTGATGGAAATGATGAGTTCAGCATCCTTCATCCCTTCGATGTATTGCACTGCGCCACTAATGCCAATATTAATAATCAATTTAGGTTTTACGGTTCTTCCGGATAAACCGATTTGTCTTTTTGGATCAAACCAACCGTTTTCAATCAATGGTCTTGTGCAGGCTAATTCTGCATTGAGTTTGTTCTTTAGGGGTTCAATCAATTCCAAATCCTTTTGCTTTTTAAAGGCTCTGCCTACGGCAATTATGATTTCGGCGTCACTGATATCATGGACTGGAGGTTGCTCAATGATGTCAAGGATTTGAACACGACTTTCCTTTTCAATGTCAGAAAGGTGAGGATAGATGACTGGACTCAACGCTTTTGTTTTAGTCGCGGTTTGGAACATTTTATACCGAATAGTCGCCATTTGTGGACGATGATGAGGAGTTGCAATTTTAGCCATGATATTGCCACCAAAAGCTGGACGAATCTGAATGAGATCGCCTTCTTTTGTTAGTTCAAGTTTGGTGCAGTCCGCTGTCAACCCTGTATGTAACCTCGCAGCAACCCGTGGTGCAAAGCTTCGTCCAAGGGCAGTTCCTCCCATTAAGAAAATGTTGTTTAAAAATGTTTGATGAAACATCTCCATGACACGGGTATGCTGCTCCACATCAAAGGTCCTTAGGGCTTCGTGCTGATAGATATAAATAGCATCTAATCCATAGGTTCTCAAGGTGTCAATCAATTTAGATTCAACGCATCCAATGACAATAGCCATGACCGGTTCTTGGGTCACTTGCTTGAGTTCTAAGGCCTTTCCTATCAGTTCAAAGCTAACAGGATGGATCACATTGTTGTGATGCTCTATATAAACGCATATGCCTTTATAAAGCGATTTATCAATGGTTTTTTGCTTGGACTCTATCCATTCACAAACGCCTTCAGGTCCTTGATTAATGCACAGTTTACACAGTTTGCATGAGGCGTTTATGGAAAGATACGCATCTTGATAATCAAACGCGTTAAAGGGGCATAATTGCAGCAAATCTTTCGCAATTTTGGGATTTACTTTGTCTTGATTGATTTTAATGTAACTCATAGGATCACCAAAATTTGTGCTGTTTTAGAACATCAAACAGCGCTTCGCTTAGCTGTTTACCCGATCCCTCTAAGAGGGTTGACTCGCGGTTTTTGGAGGGAGGAAAGATTTCAATGACTTGTGTTGGAGAACCATTTAATCCATAGTGCATGGGATCTTGATCTTCTAAGTTCTTAAGTGATACGTGTTCAATGGGCTCATCTTTTTTAAGGCGTTTTCTTCGGAAAGACGGCAATCGAGGAACAAGATTTCCATGGTCAATGGTTAAAAGACAGGGAAGAGAAATCCATACCTTTTCATCATAATGGTCATAGGAAGCCACTGCTATAATCGATTTTTCATCGATTTTGATGATTTCTTTGACATAACACACATGGGGTATATCAAGCATCTCCGCGATTTCAGGACCCACTTGCGCTGTATCCCCGTCTGTGGTTTGCTTGCCACAAAGGATTATGGAATAGTCTCCTAGATAACGAATCAACTGACTAAGTGTGTAAGCTGTAGAATACACATCGGCACCCGCCAAGCGTTTATCTGAAATCAAGGTTGCTTTATCTGCTCCCATATAAAGCGCTTCTTTTAGAACGCTGATGGCACTTGGAGGTCCCATGGTGACGGCATGAATGACAGCATTGGATTGGTTTTTCTTTATATCGAATGCTCGTTCTAACGCATAAAGATCATAGGGATTCATTTTCACGTTATCCCCATCGCGGATTAAAACGCCGGTTTTCGGATCGACATTGACATCCGAAGATGCCGGGACTTGCTTGATGCATACAATAATGTTCATGGTGTCCTACCTTTTTTTTTTAATTTCCTGTCTCCTTGCGGAGGCTATTTCTGTACAATCGAAAGAGCTGTCCAATCTCATCTGGATGAACCGTAACCCAAATAGGTTCCGAATAATGCGATGAGCGAAACAGCAATTTATCGCCTATGGCTCTAATTCTTATTTCGTATTCCCCTGGAGGCAGTTGCAGTGGGAATGCAGGAGCATGATGGGTTGTCACCACGCCGTTAATAGCCATTTGATACCCTTGGCTGTTGGAAACTTCCAAGAATCGGATCATCCCTTGATCGTCGATATGAATGCGTTTAGGCGTCTCTAAAGTTGGTCTTAAATCTGGAAACGGCAATTGATCTGGGTTTCGTTGATGGTGGCCTTTTACAATGAATAAGCCATTGGAGATGTTTCTTAGTTGCCCATCCGAAGGATGATTGACCACATGATATGCATCGGTCTCCAAATCTTTAACCAATGCGGTGGTGGAACCACCACCATCTAAGTTATACGCCGTTCTTGCTCCAAAATGTGACATAATCGCTGCCATTTCACGATGATTCACACCTTCCATACCAAGATGAGCCTGTCGGCCATCAACCGTTACAAAGAATACGGATCCTCCTGCGGTAACACCTATGGCTGTCCGTGGTGCACGCGACGTGGGAATAGCCCCTTCTGTCCATGTGGTTAATGGGCGACCATTTTCAACCAGTTTTTCCCAAACACCAATCGCAAACCTAACATCTTCAAAAGCCCCGAGAGGTTTTCTTTGGATGACCACATGATCTGTATTTTCAAATAAAAGAGGAGTGGATACCCAATCACTGACCAAGATAATTTGTCCTTTTTCTACGGATAACGTATCCTGTGTGATACGCACAGGAACCCCTTTTCCAAAATACCGGGATTGCCAGTCATCGCGTTTGAGATCAATGGCCTCTAAAACGACTTTCGGTGTAGCTTGACTAATCACATGGGGGTAATCATCAAAGTAGACAGACCACTGTCCCGCTGGTGCTTCTTTGTTGATTGCACCAATGTCCATTCTGAGCTTCAAATCTTGATCCCCATCAAACACCAAAAGTTCATAACCTCCCCATTCGGGAATGCCGAAGACAACCTCACCGTTATCTTTAAAACCTGCAAGAGGGCGATTGCCTCCCGTGGTAAGAACTTCGTAATTGCGTATATACCCCGCAACCGGATGCCCCGTGTTCATATTATAAAAATCGCCATTGACACCGGCAATCACTTGGTAATGATCGTAGCGTTGGTGAATGTTTTCTTTAAGAGCATACATGTTTCCCATCCCCCATTCGTAAGGGGAATAGGCATCCGCTACAATAACATGAAGTTCTTCTGCCAACTGAACATGTGCACCTAAATAATTAATGACTTGTTTAGTACGGATGGTTTCTTCAGTATCCTGATTATAATAACGAATTTCGCCAACAATTTTTGTGTGTCTTACGCCTTCGATGTATTCAGTGACTTCACTTGTTGCATCCACTAATAGCGATGCTTCCAATTGGCGATAATTTCCTAATAAAGATAACCCGACTATTAGAAGGATGAGAAGGATTTTTTTCATGATGAAACCTCCTCAAGGATATCGGGTAATAAGATGATGGTCTCATGGATGCCATAAAACATCATGACATGGTGGTACACCGTTTTTCCAAGCGTCAAATCAAACACGATGGATTCAATGTGATGATGGCCAAACAGGATCTCGAAATTGCTAACTTTCGCATGGGGGAATTCTTTAACGAAAAAGGATTCCACGACATGAAGCGATTGCAAATTCATAAAATAGCGACCGTTTAGTTCTGTAAACATCGTCCAGTCGAGTAATCTAAAAAACAAAAACGAAGCGACCTCATCAGGGGAGCAATCATGAGGGTGTTTTCGGTACCCATCCTCATAGTGTCGATAGAGATAACAGAATTGCTCCTCTTTAACAAAGTAATCGATGGTTTCCCCAACTTGACTGGATGAGATGTGCTGGTATCTTTTGAAAAGAAAATGATACGTTTCTTGATTGACAGTGACTTCAATATCCAAACTGTACTGGTCCATCTCGTTTAACGTATCAAAAAAGACCGCATAGGGATTCGGGGTTTCGATGGGTGTGGATGGACGTTCATCTCTCGTGCATCCATATAATAAAGCCAACAAAACAAGCATCAAGACAATCATGTTTTTTTTCATGGCATCACCTCAGGTTCTAATCTTATTTTATCGTTCATTCGATGAAAAAAGTTGTCAAAAAATAAAAAAACCTTGCTTAGCAAGGCTTTCCATCTCATTTTGATGTTAAATTTCAAAGTCGATGTAAAAATAGAATTTTTTAGTTTTGATTTCCAACTTGACTTCTTTTCGATTGTTTTCAACATCCTCATGGTGAAAAGATGGAATCATCGACAAATCTTCAACAGATAATGAAATGAAGTAAAACTCAATCTCATCCGGTTTTCCTTTGAGTGTTTTTTCAAACTTAAACATTCGACAATCCTCCTTCGAACATCACGCGCTTTTATCAATAAAAGCCTTGATCAACTCAATCTCTTTCTCAAGCGTTTGGTATGTGTAGTCCATGACAAACTGTGTTTGCGCATCGGTGTAAACTTTTTGACTAGACCGCATGTTGACTAACGCTTGATACTCCCTTAACTGTGTTTCTTTATATCTTAAATAATCTTCCAAGAGGCTTTTCCGTTCGTCTTGATTGACGTCTTGCGAAAGAAAGATCTTAAGGATGAACGAATCTTTGCACGAGACTTGTTCAGAGGGTGTCATCAACCATTGATGAAGTTCGTTTTTTCCCTCTTCTGTGATGTAATACTTGATGGTTTGTCTTCCATCGATTTTATTCTCTTTCGAATCAATGAATCCTTCTTCTTTCAACTTATGCAACGCTGGATAGATGCCACCATAACTCACTGGCCAAAATTTCTTGATAGAAATCTCCATGTTTTTTTTGATTAAATATCCGGTCATGGGAGCAATGTTTAGCAAACCCAAGATGGCGTGTTTTTGAGACATGACACCCTCCTTAATATATCGGTTGGATATATCTTACAAGTATATTTTACCAGAAAAAAAGAGAGAGTCAATCCCTTTTTTAAATTTTTCTTAGAGAAGGCAAACTGGCTGCTGCAATCGACTGACCAACGCGCCGGCTCATCTCATCTGGAAGTTGAATGGTCAAGGTTTGAAACAGATCTGGAAACTCAGAAGATAAGACCTCATTGGCTGCTTCTAAAATGAGTTTTCCGCCTCGTCCTGATGTGACTCTACCAAGAATGAGTACGACACCGATGTCATAAAACATGCAATAGTACGCAATAGCATACGCCAAGTAACAGCCAATCATCTCAAAAATATCACACGCTTTTGAATGACCTTGTTCGGCTAAATGTTGTACGACCTTTAAGTTTTCAGCTGGGGTTAATTGATTATCCAATGGGAGATGCGCCATTTTCGCCAGTTTAATAACAGCATCCTGTGACAAGTATTTGACGCCACATCCGCGATCAAGGGACCATTCATCTATCATGGCCTCCTTGGCGTCATCGATGGGTACGAACGCTAATTCGTTTAACCAACCCAAAAGATTGCCGTTGGCATCAACATAGCCTGCAGCTTCGCTGGTTCCCATTGCAATCCCTAAGACGCGGTTTTTCTTTAAACTCATGGACCCTGCTAAGGCAGTGACATCTCCGTCGTTTGCTACTTCTAGTGGAACATCAAACGCGTTTTTAATGTCCGTGTAAATCGATTTTGTTTGATCTTTTAAACTCGGATCAGTTACTTGAATAAATAAACTGGATGCCATCATACGGTTATCAATCACCACACCTGCGGTGCTGACGCCAATCGCATCCACCCGCGGCAGATGAGACGCTGCGCGATGAATCGAATCCATGATGCCTTCTTGATGATAACTTGGATGCGATTGAATTTTGGGGTGCCATACCACTTCTTCACTAAAAACAGCAACCCCGTCGATTAAAGCAGAAACCTTTCGGTCGCTACCGCCTGCATCAAAACCAATGCGACACCCTTCTAAATGCCGTCCAATCGCTTTAGACTCTTCGCACATGTTAGGAAAATCACGTTCTGAACTCTCAACAATGTCGAAAGAGGATTCATAAATCTCCGACATAAACCGTTGGTCAAACGCACGTAACCCCTCTGGGTGGTACAAGGTTTTCAAATAGCGTGAAAACGCTGGATAGCCCAAAACATGAATTTTGCATCCCCCTTTAATCCACAAAAGCGTTTTAACCAAGCGCTCTAAATACGTGAAATTGGCTGTCTCTTGATGCGATGAATCACCAAAAACCACGGTTTCATAAACCGAAACTTGACCCATTGAACGCGTAATCGCGATTTTGACGGGTCGAATGTCGTTGGTTTTTCTAACTTGGTTCAAAAAAGCTTGATGATTAAGAACCATCGGACTAAATGTTGGGTCCAATTTAAAACGTGATAGGGTATGACGATTGAATTCAAACGGTTTCATAATGACTCCTTTAGCACACAATCACATTATAACCAACTTAGAACGCTTTCTCAAGAGGATTAAGGAGTTTATCATTTTATGAAAGTTATGTTCATGTATCGTTAAAACTCGATGTCAACAGACCCTGATAACGGTCCTTTTTTATGGATTTCAATGGGTTGCTTGTCTGAATTCTTTAGTGTGATATCACCGGATAAAGACTTAAAATGGATGCGTTTTGGGTAAAATTCGTTACCGATTAAATCCCCACTTACGGTGGACATGTCGAGTTCAATGCATGTTGATCCGTTGATTTCAAAGTCGCCGCTTACCGAATTCAACTTAATCTCTTTATTAAAGACGCACGATTGAAACAGCATGTCTCCACTTACTGAGCTTGCTTGCATCAAATCGACATACACGTTATTGGCTTCAATATCACCGTTGACCGAATTGATTTTGAATGTTCCCAAGGACGCTTGCTCAAGCAACACATCTCCGTTGGTGGTGGATATGGTGAACTGCTCTGAGCGAACACCATTCATGTGAAGATACGCATTTATGACAGAAACTGTTGCCTGTTTGAACATGAGTTCTTCAGGGACTTCAATCAAAAACTTCACCCGTGAATGCGATGAAAAAAGATGCTTGAAACGAAACCCTTTAAGCGTGGGTGTTGATAAAGAGAGTTCATTAGCATTGATAATCAGTTCATATCTTTCTGGATTAAAAGCGCCTTTGACATGAACATGAATGGCCTGATCTAAACTGGGCTTTATCATAACATCTTCGTTAATCAGTTTGATGGTCATGTTCATCTTCTCTTCGGTTAGTTGAAAGGATTTCCATAGACGAAAGGAGCCATCATCCTCACTATCTGTGCTCTTTTTTTCAAAAGCGCCTTGATCTTGAGCGATTTCTTCGGCAACTTTTTTTGCTGTACCGAATTTTTTGGCAATGTCTTTGGGGTCAAGACCTTCTTGAATTGCGGTGTTTAACATTTCCTTAAAATCAGCAAGAATCTCGTCTTGCTCCTGTTGATTGAGACTATATTTACTTAATTCTTTCTTTAAATCGTCGATATATGTCATCATTTTTCTTTCCTCCTTTGGTAATGATTTGGTATACGCCTCCGATGAAAGCGTCCCATTCTTGTCTCAGATTTAAGTAATACATGAATCCTTTTTGAGTCATCTGGTAATATTTGCGCGGTGCGCCTTCTGAAGACTCTTTTAAATACGTAATGAAATAGTCTTCCTGTGTCAGTCGTCTCAATATGGGATAAATCGAGTTCTCACTGACATCAATATGCATGGATAACGCATTGATAATGGCGTACCCATATAGGTCTTCTTCAACCAAAATGGATAACACACAGAGCTCAATGATTCCTTTTTTAAATTGTGCGTTCAAGATATCCCTCCTTCAAATTAATCATAACACAGTATCATTCAATACACAATACCTTTTGATGAATTGTTTAATATTCGTGCTGAGTATGCTATACTGGTGCTAAATGAGGTGAATCCAGTGAATCAAAATCCTTCCTTGCTCCATATTGGTAAAAAATCTTTTCTAAGTGTTTGTTATATCTTGCTTGGTTTAATCCTATTTGCGGGCCTTCTCACATTGATTATTCCTAAGGGAGCGTATTTAAGAAACCCCGATGGAACCTTGATTCAAGATAGTTTCGTTTATCTGGATCAGACGCATTACCCGGTTTATCGATGGCTTTTAGCCCCTTTTGAGGTTTTAGCGACATCCGATGGGCTAAGCGTGATTGTGATTGGTGTGTTTTTAATCATTTTGGGTGGAACGTTTTCGATTATGGATAAGACGGGCGGGATTCAATCCATCATCAATCGGTTAATCAAACGCTATCAAGCTCGAAAATACATACTATTGCGATTGGTGATTTTAGTGTTTATGATGTTTGGGGCTTTTTTTGGCATTTTTGAAGAGTCGATTGCGCTTCTTCCGATTATGTTGTTGTTAGCTTTATCATTGGGTTGGGACTCTTTAACGGGATTGGGCATGTGTTTGCTTGCTGCAGGCTTCGGTTTCGCTTCTGCTGTAACTAACCCGTTTTCTGTTGGGGTTGCCTCGCAACTTGCAGGAATATCCATTATCAATGGAATTGGCTACCGTTTGGTTATCTTTCTCATTATGTACGCCCTTTTACAGTTTTTCTTAGTCCGTTATGCGAAGAAAATAGAAAAAAATCCGCAAGCGTCATTGACCTATGCGGAAGATATGAATCGTTCAAAGGATCTGAATTTGGATGCTCCACTGCCTTTTGGAAATGAGCCTGTGGTTTTCAAAACCTATACCCTATTGTTTGTTGTTTTGCTGGTGGGCATTTTAATATCGAGTTTGGCTGAGTTAATTTTTCATATTGAAATACCGGCGATTGTGTTGATGGCTGTCATCTTTCTTTTCGGTGGATGGATGGCTGGATTCATCGTATCAAAAGATGTCCGTTTCACTTTTAAAACGTTTGGAAACGGCATGTTGGGGGTTGCGCCAGCCTTCATTTTGATTATTCTTGCTGTTAGCGTCAAACACATCATCAGTGAAGGCATGATTATGGACACCTTGCTCTATCATCTATCGTCACTTCTTGCCAATCAGTCGCTTTATGTGAGTGTTTTGTTCATCTACGGTTTGGTTTTAGTGCTCCAGTTCTTTATTGGCTCGGCATCCGCAAAAGCCTTTCTTATCATGCCCATCTTGTTGCCCTTGGTTTCCTTGATTGGCATCAGTTCTGAACTCGCCATTTTGGCCTTCATATTCGGGGACGGCTATACAAACGTCATTTTTCCTACCAATGCGGTTTTGTTGATTGGTCTATCCATTGCGTCGGTGAGTTATGCCAAATGGTTTAAGTTTACTATCAAACTTCAAATGGTGGTCTTACTGCTTACGGTTGTGCTTTTATTTATCGGACTTTGGTTTGGTTATTAATTACAACTTAAAAAACACACAATCATCTGTCTCTTTAATCTCGGTTGCCTCGCGTTTATTTAAATCGCCGTCAAACAATGTCAATCGTTCATCACGGAAATACCCAATCATCATCAGTTTTTTATCAAATGCTTGATAAACCGAGTTGATTAGGTGTTTTTTTGATGCAAATACGAGTGGGAACGGTTCATTGAAGCAAACTTTAGCCGAATGAATAGAAATGGCTTGACTGTCTAACTGGTTTTGATTGGGAGAAATGGTTAAAAGGTCTTCATAAAAATCGGCTGTGTCTTTGAATAAAGCGAGTTTACTCAACAAAAGCGAAATGATCTTGTTCGATATAATGGTGTTTTCGATTGCAAAATCTTTAAATAGTTGATCGTTTTTAGGATCCAAAAGTTCAACAATGATTTTGACATTAGGGTTCTTTAAGTTGGATTGAATGTAGATCAAGTGATCTAAAACATTCGCATCTAAGGCATCTTTCGGCTTATTTTCATCACTTAAAAGAATGAGTGTTGCGGGTTGTTTTAGCTCATTGATTTTTTGGATAGCTAACTCCGTTTGGGTATCATCAAAATGCATGGATGTGAACGTGCTTTGATGAATCTTCTCATAGAGCGAAAAAGATTCCATTATAAAGGGGAGTTTGTGGTTTTGACCGATGATTAAAATGGTATGCTGTCCTTTTTCGACCAACCGTTTCACTTTTAAAGGACGCGGTTCAATCACGTCTTTACTTTGCTTCCTAGCATCCTGTAGCGATTCCGATAATACAAACGTGTGCTGTTGATTAGATGACAAAGGAATCGCGTGGGAACGTGTTTCTAAACATGTTTCAAAAGGCATGGCCTCAATCGGATATATTTCAGATCCTCTAAAAGAAAATAATTCCAAATAAATGTCTTCCATTCGGCTATCGCTGATGGTTTGGGCAATAATTTGACCGAGTCTTCGGTCAAAACAAATGGGAATGATGTGTTTGGATTGAAGGGGTTTTACGATTTTGGAAAGATTGATGATTTTATGTTTGGTTTCTATATCTTTAACTTCGACAATGATGGCCGGTGATTTGGGAAGAGCAATCTGTCCCAAAGCCAAAACTTGCTTAATGGCTAAAAGGTCACTTTTATAAAACTCATCGACCGTACTGATGTCTCCATCTTTGCTCATGATGAGAATGCTATCGGCGTTTTGAATCGAAATATCATCGAGATCGTCTAAACTTAGAGGGTTGCCTGATTTCACTAAGACATTGAGGTTGGTGATTTTCTTTTTAGTGGGTTGATTTTGCATCACAGAAAGTGCAATCATCCGTTCAGCATGTGTTTTTTCAATGTCTGCTAACACCATGATGGTGACCTTATGGGTGTCCATATGAATCAAATCAGCGACCAACTCTGGAACTTTATTGTTCCAGTGCAAAACAACGATATGGTTTTCAAGTAAGATTTTCCCACCACCGCTTTGTTTCTTTTGAAAATAGTCTTTGAGCGCGTTTGTCGTTAATGCAATAATGGTTCCTGAAAACAAGACCAAACCGGTGATTAAAACCAAGACGGCTAAGACCATGGTTTGTGGGTTTTCAACCGTCAAAATGGCATTTGGAGTTAACATCCATTTAAGCGACCCGTTGACTAAAGCATCGATGACGCTTGTAAAAGTATCATCGACTCGGTAGGCGATCAAAGCTGAGACAATTAAGATGGCCAAATTGATTAAAATCATAATAGAAATTAAAAACACCATCGGACGTTTGTAGGTCTGTATGCTGATGGATGCTTTCAATTTGGAAAGTCTTGCTTTGATTTTTCGCATAACAATCACTCCTCGCTTTAGTTCTATTATAACGATTGGTTGGTTATTTAACAATTATTTCTTGACGGAAGTTAAAAAAATCCCATCGCTTTGATGAGATTTGGGATTTTGCTTTATTGAAACAAATCATTCACATAAGTGGGTAGATAAAAAGCACCTTGATGAATGAGGGAGTTGTAATACTTAGTTTTCAACCCCATCGCCTCCCAACGCTCTTTTTGATGATCACGAAGAGGATGGTATTTCTTAGAGGCAAACCCGAATAACCAATGCCCCGATGGGTAGGTGGGTTGATGGAATTGATAAACCGATGCGATAGGAAAAAGACGTTTTATCTTATCGTGCGCTCTTAACATTTCTTTGCGATAATCCTCAAAATACGGGGATTCGTGTTGATTAATCAAGATGCCGTTTTGACCAAGAGCACGATAGCAATGTTGATAAAACGCAAGCGTGAAAAGTCCTTCTCCTGGACCGATTGGATCGGTTGAATCAACCAAGATTAGATCGTAGGTGCCTGCTTGAGCGCGTTCGACAAACTTAAGACCATCTTCGAAAAATAGACGAATTCTAGGGTCTTGATTTAATCGTGATGCCGTTAGTGGCAAATAGGTTTGGCAAAGTTCAACCACCCGTTGATCAATTTCTACCATATCAATCGTTTCAATGGATGGGTATCGCGATATCTCACGAGCCGTTCCTCCATCACCTCCACCGATAATTAAAACCTTTTTAATATCGGGGTTGACAGCCATCGGCACATGAGTAATCATGTCGTGATAGATAAACTCATCTTTCTCATTGACCATCATCAATCCATCCAAGGTAAAAAAGGTTCCGAAAGTTTCGCTTTGGTAAAAATCCACGGTTTGAAAAGGGGTAACTTCGTGATGAAGATGACGCTCATAATCAATAGAAAAGTGGGTGCCTTTGGCCCAACGCTCTGTAAATGTCTTCATGTCAATCCTCCTTAGTAAGCCCTTTATGCTCGAACAAGTTCATGCCGTAATAGATTTCTTTCATTTCATGTTTCAAGCAATCAAGCAGTTTCTTTTGTCTTGAGGGGGTGAGTTCTTCTTTGGTTTTCCCGAATAGATAGTTGTCTAAATCCAAATCTTTAAGCATCATTTTGGTATGGAAAATGTTTTCTTGATACACGTTAACATCAATCATTTGGTAAAGATCAATCGTTTCTTGCTTAATGTAATCTTGGATGGTGTCGATATCGTGATCAATGAACACTTTTTTTCCACTCGCAAGCCGTGTGAATCCTCTGACTCGATAATCCACGGTAATGATGTCTGAGTCAAAACTTGAAATCAAGTAATTGAGCGCATTCAGTGGAGAAATCTCACCACATGTTGCTACATCGATATCCACTCGAAACGTAGAAACGCCTGCTTCAGGATGCGATTCCGGATACGAATGAACGGTAATATGGGACTTGTCTAAATGCGCGACAACGGTCTTGTTAATGGGAGTCAAAATACCTCGGTTGCAGGAATCATCTACCGCCATGATGGGCACTTCTTGCTCGCTAATCAAGATGGTGACACTGGCTCCTTGAGGTTCATAATCTTGTTTTGATATGCTTAAAATGTGCGCGCCAATCCGTTGCGTCACTTCTTCTAGAATTTCAGTTAATCGTTTGGAGTTGTACATCTCGTCGATGTATTTAATGTAGGCTTCCCTTTCCTTTTTCGTTTCTGTAATGCAAATATCATAGATGTTAAACGATAAGGATTTCGTCAGATTATTAAATCCGTAAAGGGCCAATTTCTCCATCATTTCTCGTTACCAATGGCTAAGATTAACGCCTCAAGACGATCAAGCCGTTCCCATGGCAAGTCTAAGTCATTTCGACCGAAGTGACCGTAAGCGGCTGTTTGTTGATAAATAGGCCGTTTTAAATCCAACATATCAATAATGCCTTTAGGTTTTAAATTGAACACCTTTCGAATGGCTGAAATGATAGTCGACTCTGGGTATTTGCTAGACCCAAAGGTATCGATGCGAATGCTTGTGGGTTCAGCAACACCAATGGCGTAGGAAAGCTGAATCTCGCACCGATCGGCTAGTCCTGCTGCAACCACATGTTTAGCCACATAACGAGCCGCATAAGCTGCACTTCGGTCCACTTTTGAGGGATCTTTTCCACTAAAAGCACCGCCGCCATGACGGGCATAACCCCCATAGGTATCCACGATGATTTTTCGACCGGTTAAGCCGCTATCGCCATGCGGACCTCCAATCACAAATTTTCCAGTAGGATTGATGAAGACCTTCGTCTTTTGATCCATAAAGTGCGCAGGTATAACGGGTTTAATTACATGCTTAAAAATATCATGATGGATTTGTTCTTGTTTAATATTGGGTGCATGTTGCGATGAGACCACAACGGCATCAAGCCGAATCGCCCGTTCGTGATCATCAAATTCCATGGTCACTTGGGTTTTCCCATCGGGTCTTAAATACCCCAATAAACCAGATTTACGGACCTCTGCCAAACGTTTGGCTAATCGGTGTGCCAAAACAATGGTGATTGGCATGTACTCGGGTGTTTCGTTGGTTGCATAGCCAAACATCAGCCCTTGATCGCCCGCCCCTTGTTCTATTTTTCCGCCTTTGCCTTCATCAACGCCCATAGCAATATCCGGGGATTGTGGGTCAATAGCAACTAAAACACCCATGGTTTCTGCGTCAAACCCATATTTTCCGCGGTCATACCCTATGTCTTTAACGACACGCCTTACAATCTTTTGAATGTCAACGTATGTTTCGGTTGTGATTTCTCCCATCACCAAAACTAATCCGGTTGTTACAGCGGTCTCGCATGCCACACGGGCATTTGGATCATCGTTTAAGATAGCATCTAAAATTGCATCAGAAATCTGATCACAAATTTTATCGGGATGCCCTTCTGTTACGGATTCTGAAGTAAATAGTTTTTTGTTTTCCATGACAGTCATTCCTTTCTTAACACGATACTTATGGTATCAAAAAAACAAAGATATTGCAAGTAAATTTTTAATATTACTAATTTTTTTGTTTAGTATTTATAAACTGTGGCTTGGACTAAAAAATTTTCAATTCTTTATCTGTTGTTTCTTTCCTTCATTTAATCAAAAATCGTCGCTTTCCTCATTAATGATCACTCGATCAAACGTTTTGCGGAAGGACTGCTTGGAAAAAGATATATAGGCGTTTTTTTGAGGGAAAAAGAGGGTGTTAATGATCGGAATCATCAAGAAAATAATCCAAGTTGGGTGCCATTCCTTAACCACAAAAAGACTCAAAACGATGTAAAGCGCGGTGATGGTATACATGACGAGTTTTCGTGCCGTCACTTTCTTTTCGATGATGGTGTTCACAAGGGGAACAGAGAGGAAAACCAACCAACCCGGGTTCCAAGCCTTTAAGCCAAACCCTAGCCATAAGAAAACCATAAGAGCGATGAATGGCATGGACTCTTGGATTTTCCGTTTGATGTTTCCTGTTAATAAAATCCATGATAGTGGAATCAGTAAAAAGAAGGTCCATCCTAAGGATGGGTTTTGTAAATAAAACGTTGCAAATAAAAACAATAACAAACTAATCAGTGGCGTGACTTCAAGAATTCTTCTTCGCATGGAATTACCTCTCTATTCTACCGTTACGCTTTTCGCAAGGTTTCTAGGTTTATCGATATCGTGGCCTCTTAAGAGTGCCGCATAGTATGCAATCAATTGGGTTGGAATAACGGTAATTAAACTGGAAAGCAGCCAATGAACATCCTCTAAAATAATGGGGTCTTGAGGCTGACTTGACGATTTTAAGGAAATGACTAAGGTGTTAGCACCTCTTGACATCACTTCTTTCAAGTTCGAACGTGTGTTCAGTTGAATACGAGGATCAGAAATGATTGCGATCACTGGAGTTCCCTCTTCAATCAATGCAATCGTTCCGTGCTTCAGCTCTCCTGCAGCAAATCCTTCGGTTTGAATATAGGAAATTTCTTTTAGTTTTAAAGCCGCTTCAAGTGCAACAAAATAATCCATTCCTCGCCCAATGTAAAAACAGTTTCGTTTGGTTAAAAAGGGTTCAATGGTGGCTTTGATGGTTTCACGGTTTAAAAACGACTCCATCGATAAAGCGACCTTAGTGAGTTCCTTTTTTAAGTCAAAAGGTTTTTCGTTGGCACACTGATCAGCAATCAGTGCAAGTAGCGAAATTTGAGCCACATACGCTTTCGTGGATGCAACAGCAATCTCAGGTCCTGCAAAAAGTTCTAGTGCGTAGGTCGCCTCTCTTGCTAAAGTGGATGTGATGACATTGGTAATCGTTAATGACCGATATAAAGCTTGATTCAATAGGGTTAGGCAAGCCCTTAAATCCGCAGTTTCTCCAGATTGTGTAATGAGAATGAAAAACGGCTTGAATGATAGGATTGGTTTTTGATACGCGAACTCGGATGCGATATGAACGTCGACCGGTTTATGAAGGATTGTCTCAAAGAGAACCTTGCCAATTAGTGCTGCATGCATGGAGGTCCCCGCTGCAAGCATATAGATTCGATCGGATTTCCAAATCTCATCTTTGATTGCTTGTGGAATGTTTAAATCTCCCTCTTTTGAATAGTGGGTTAAAATACGTCTAATGACTGAAGGTTGTTCATGAATTTCCTTCAACATGAAGTGCGGAAAATCTCCTTTAGTCGTATCTTGGTCATCCATTTCGATGGGACGAAAATCCACGGTTATGGGTTGGTGGTGCAGGTCAAACATGTTTAACCGTGATTTGGTTGCAACAACAAGGGTTTGATCACGCATGGGATAATAATCGGTTGCAGTTCCCACTAATGCCATCAAATCGGATGCAATGGTCCAACCGGTTTCCCCTTTTCCAATTAACAATGGGCTCTTGCTTTTTGCCGCATAAATTTTTTCTGGGTCGCTCGCATCCAAAATCAATAAAGCATACGAACCATGAAGCAGTTTTAAGGTGGTTGTAATGGCGTTTTCAACATGAAGTGTTTGAGCAAATGTCTCAATCAATTGTGCAATCACTTCAGTATCGGTTTCGCTTTCAAATTTAGCGTGTCTTAAATATTGATCTTTAAGTTCTAAATCGTTATCAATCACCCCATTGTGCACAATCATGAACCGTTTGGTTTGCGAGAAATGGGGGTGTGAGTTTTCTTTGTTCACCTTTCCATGGGTCGCCCAGCGGGTATGACCAATGCCGATATTCGATAGCGGTGCTTGTTCCGATAACTGAATGAGTTTGGCAACACGACCCACATCTTTATACACGTCATAAATTTGATATCGATGGTTAAAAAGACTCATGCCTGCTGAATCATAGCCACGGTATTCTAATCGGGTTAACCCCTTCAAAATGATGTCTTTCGCGTTTTGATTACCAATAAAACCAACAATACCACACATAGGATGCCTCCTGTTTTTTTTATTATATCATAGAATGATAATCCTTGTGATGTTCCTGTTTATTTCGTCTTTATCCGTTTGCAAAACTGAAGGATTTCAAGTATAATTTGAGGTATAAGAGTCAAGGAGGTTTTCACACATGGCTAAAGCGAAATATGGTTACGGATGGGTATTAAAGTTTATTCTTGCTGCCATTTTGATTGGTGTAGGGATTTATATGGTCTTTGCTGATACAGTGGTTTTCGTTATCACAGGGATTGCGATTGTCATTTTTTCCTTGTTCCGCGTCATTCCGTTGCTTAAATCATTAAATAAAGAGGTGCTGCGCACCATTAATTTGATTGAAATCATTTTTGACACGATCATTGGAGGAGTCTTAATCTATATTGGTATTGCACATGCCAATCAAATTGGAAACAATGCTGCTATCAGTTTAGTTTACCGTTTTTCACTGGCGTTTTTCTTCTATGCACGCGGCTTAGTGTATTTCAGTTCCGTTGTCTTCTTTGGTGAAAAAACAGAGGTTCCCAAATTTTGGATTCATATAGTTTCCTTAACATTGGGTGTTTTGGTGGCATCTTATCCCGATTTTAGTGAACGAACCATTGGATTCATCCTCCTTCTCATCTCATTAGTGGGTGCTTCTTATTTGGGCGTTGATGGATACGGTGGGTATCAAAAATACCGTGTTTTTCAAAAAGAATTAAATGCAGTTAAGGCAAAAGAATCTGGAGTTCAAACCCCAGGCAAAGACGACCAACCCATAGGTGATCCTGTCAAGGATAAAGAGGAAGAGCGTCCCTACGTCAATTAGTCATCCAAGGAGTTTTCATGATCAAATACCGCCATTGCCAGAAGTTTCAGCATCTGTGCAATTTCATTGGCAATACCCCACTTAGTAAACTCAGTTTTGATTATTTAGGAAAACAGCGTACATTGTACGTGAAGCATGAACACTACAATTTGACCGGAAGTGTGAAGGACCGAATGGCCCTTCATATTTTACATGAAGCCTACCAACAAGGGCTCATTCATTCGGATACGGAGATTGTTGAAGCAACCAGTGGAAACACCGGTATTTCGTTTTCCGCACTTGGCTCTGCTTTGGGTCATCCTGTCAAGATTTTCATGCCCGATTGGTTGAGCAAAGAACGGGTGAGCCTTATTCGAAGTTTTGGTGCCTCGATCACCTTGGTTAGCAAGGAGGAGGGCGGCTTTTTAGGAAGCATTCGTAAGGCGCGTGAATATGCGGAAACACATCCGAATGTTTTTTTACCTTCCCAGTTTAAAAACGTAAATAACGTGGATGCTCATTTTCGAAGCACAGGTCCCGAAATCTTTCATCAACTGAAACATTTGGGGTTATCCATTGATGCTTTCGTTGCTGGAGTTGGAACCGGTGGAACCATCATGGGAACCGGTAAATTTCTACGATCAAAAGTTCCTAACTGCAAATTATTTCCAGTTGAACCCTCCAATTCGCCTACGCTGAGCACCGGTTACAAAACCGGGAAGCATCGCATCGAAGGCATCTCTGATGAATTTATACCTGAACTGGTCAAACTTGATTTTTTAGATGAGGTCATTGCTGTGGATGATGGCGATGCCATTTTAATGGCACAAAAATTGGCATGCAAACTCGGCATGGGAGTTGGAATCTCATCTGGTGCGAATTTCATTGCCGCCGTAAAGGCATTCGAACGATTAGGCGATGATGCCGTGGTTTGCACAGTTTTTTCAGATGACAACAAAAAGTATTTGAGCACAGCACTCATGTTGGATGAACCCGTAAAACCGGATTTCATTAGTCCTCAAATCTCCAAACTCTTTGTTGAAACTGTCGTGACCTCCAAAGATATCGGTTTTTCCAGTGAATACTATTGCACCCGCAAATAAGACCCCTAAAAGGGGTTTTTTATCGAAAGATTGTTTCAATATCTGCAAATATGGGCCATATGCTTGTGAATTTTGTCAATCACTTTTAAAATAAGAGTATCAAGCACGAGGAGATTAAATCATGCACATTACCCTTTATCACACACACCCTTCGCTTTATCGCGATGTCGCCCAATTGTTTATCGATTCCTTGCGGAATAATCCAAAAACCGTTTGGGGACTTGCGACTGGGAGCACACCCATTGAAATCTATAAACATCTTGTTGCTCATTATCAAAAAGATGCCTTTGACACCCGATTTTTGACCACCTTCAATTTGGATGAGTATGTGGGTCTATCTGCTTCTTCTGATCAGTCTTACGCTCATTTTATGAGCCGCCATTTGTGGGATGCTTTAAACCTTCAGCCAAATCAACGTCATATCCCTAATGGGCTGGCTTCGGATTTGGTATCTGAATGCGAACGGTATGAAACCCTCATTTTGGAACACCCCATTCACATTCAATTATTGGGCATTGGCAGCAACGGACACATCGCGTTTAATGAACCCGGCACCCCGTTTGATTCTAAAACCCACGTGGTAACATTGGATTCTAAAACACGAATGGATAATGCACGTTTTTTTGACGCTTTACATTCAGTCCCTCATCAAGCCATTACCATGGGCATTTCCACCATCATGAAAGCTCAAAAAATTGTGCTAGTGGCCACCGGACAAAACAAGGCCAAAGCGATTCAAGCCATGCTAGAAGGACCGATATCAGAATCCTGTCCTGCATCGATTTTAAGAAACCATCCTAATCTCTTCATCTACTTAGATGATAAAGCTGCTTCTCTATTAAATACACATCTCTTGAATCGAGGTTAAACCATGACAACATTAAAAAATCTAAGGATTTATTTGCCTGATCATGTTCTTGAAAATGGATACATCACGTTTGATGAGCACATTCGTGACATTGGAACAGGTGACATCGATGGAATCGATATGCATCAAGCGATGCTCGTGCCTGGTTTTATTGATCAACATATTCATGGGGTTTCAGGGCATGATGCCATGGATGCTTCCTTGGCTGCTTATGAGCGCATAGCAACGATGTTGCCCAAAGAAGGAACAACCGCTTTTTTAGCTACAACCATGACCGATTCAAAGGAAAACATTCTTCATGCTTTAACTCAGATTCGCACCTATCATGCGAATCAAAAGGGGATTGGAGCCGAACTTTTAGGGGTTCACTTAGAAGGCCCTTTTATTTCCCCTGTTTTCAAGGGGGCTCAAAGAGAGGATGCGATTGAACGTCCCTCTATTGCTTATTTTGATGCCTTGAATGATGCCTCCAATCACTTAATTAAATTAGTCACTTTAGCCCCAGAACAAAAAGGAGCTCTCGAGCTGATTGCGCATCTGAAACAGCAACACATTGTTCCTTCTATTGGTCATTCAAACGCCACGGATCATGAGGTGGTGGCCGCAATCCAATCGGGGGTTCTATCCTTCACCCATGGATTTAACGCCATGAGTCGTCTCCATCACCGTGATTTAGGTGTTGTGGGCATGATGCTTTTGGATGATACCTGTTATGTTGAAATCATCGCAGACGGTGTTCATACATCCGAACGAGCGATTCAACTGCTCTATAAAGCAAAGACTAGCCATCGGATCATTCTTATCACCGATGCCATGCGCGCTAAACTGTTGGAAGATGGAACCTATTCATTAGGGGGTCAAGATGTTTTTGTCCACAACCATCAAGCTCGTCTCCAAGATGGAACACTTGCAGGAAGTGTGCTTCGTATGATCGATGCGGTAAAAAACATGAAAAAGATAACAGGATGCGGCATGCACGATTTAATCCGAATGGCCTCTTCCAATCCCGCCAAACTTTTAGGAGTTGACCATCGGAAAGGATCTATCGCAATTGGAATGGATGCAGATTTGGTGGTCTTGGATGATTCACTTACGCCTTTGGAAACCTATTGCACAGGGATTAAACGCTAAATGAACGTCCATCGCATCACCCAATTGACCCCATCAACGCCTTTGAGAAAAGGGGACTATGTTCTTTATTGGATGCAGCAATCGCAACGTGTGGATTTTAATCATGCGCTTGAATTTGCTATTCAAAAAGCCAATCAAAAACGACTTCCCTTAGTCGTTCTTTTTTGCTTGATTGAAACGTATCCTGATGCGAATCAACGTCATTTTCACTTTATGTTAGAGGGACTTAAAGAAACCAAGTCTTCCCTTGAACAACTCGGAGCAACCTTTGTTTTTCGGTTAGGTGACCCTCTTCATGTTCTTAACGATTATGCAAAAAACATCGATACCTTAGTTTTGGATACCGGTTATCTTAGACATCAGCGAGCGTGGCATCTAGCGGTTCAATCGCAGTTTAACGATGTATTGGAAATCTATTCTATCGAATCCGATGCTATCGTTCCGGTTCAATCGGCTTATCCCAAGGCCGCATATGGGGCTTACGTCATTCGTCCAACCTTGCATCGAATGTTGCCTTTTTATCGGGATTTTGTCCGGTTATCGCTGCTTGAACAAAAGACCAAGATTGGACTACCTTCTGATCATCCTTTGGATGATGTTGATGCTTTGCTTAAAGCATTGGCGATTGATCATTCGGTGTTGCCTACCCCCTATTTTCTACCCGGACATACTCAAGGTATTAAACGGTTAAACCATTTTCTTAAACAGGATTTGTGGCGCTATGATCAGAGCAACGACCCCAGTTTAAACGCCACATCCACGTTATCGATGTACCTTCATTTTGGCCAATTATCAAGCCTTGAAGTAGTCGAACACACGCTTGCCTATGCGACTCAAAACGCTGTGCCAAACACGGTACTGGATGCCTTTATTGAACAACTATTTGTCCGACGCGAGTTGGCTATTAATTATGTTTATTACCAACCTTTATACGACCAGTTTGACCATATGACCGAACCCTGGGCGTATCAAACCATGGCCCATCATCAACATGATCCTCGTCCTTATCGTTATACGAAAAACGATTATGTCCATTTCCAAACACATGACCCTTACTTTAATGCTGCGATGAAACAAATGGTGAAAACCGGGTATATGCACAATTACATGCGGATGTATTGGGCTAAAAAAATCATTGAATGGACTCCCGATTACCGTGAAGCTTACCACACCATTTTGTCATTGAATAACACGTACTTTATTGACGGAAGGGATCCGAATGGGTATGCCGGTGTTGCTTGGTGTTTTGGAAAACACGATCGGCCTTGGACCCAACGCTCGATTTTTGGAAGCTTGCGTTACATGAATCAAGAGGGATTGAAGCGAAAATTTGATATCGACCTTTATGTTGAGCAAATGAATCAATTGATGTGAAAAGAATGATGGTTTATGTTATACTGATACAAACATAGAAAGGGTGAAAACATGGGACACATCATCTTCTTTATCATCGTAGCCCTGTGGGTTTTACTGGATGGTTACATCATGCTTTTCCATAATAAAAAGGGAAGCCATTACACGGTTGAGAAAACCTCCAAATATGTGATTATACTGGGTATCCTTTTTGGTATGGGAGCGGGTCAGCTTTTCTTAGAAAGCAGAATCGCCTTCTCAGAACCCTTTACATTTTTCCGTTATTTTGGACTTTTGGTGATGGTTTTAGGGCTCATCATTCGGATGATTGCGATTTGGCAATTGGGAAAAAGTTTCACCGACCACATCATGATTCAAAAAGAAAAAACCCTGTTCAAACAGGGACTGTATAAATTCATTAGACATCCTAGCTATCTAGGGGAGATGATGATCTTCATCGGGGTTAGTTTGGTTTATGCGTATCCCTTAAGTTCATGGATTGCTTTCATTGTTCCAACAGGGGCCTTTCTTTATCGAATCCATGTGGAAGAACGGGCATTGGTCAAGCATTACCAAGAACACTACACAACCTATCAGAAAGAAACCAAAAAAATCATTCCGTTTTTGTATTAAGGCGAGCATCGCCTTTTTTTAATAAGCGGTACCAGACGAAGATAAGATCCATTAGTGCTAACCCTGCAACGATATAGGTCACCATCATGATGCCATCTTCAACACGTCTTTGGAGTGTCATGATAGGAACATTGTGCAACCTTGCGTACGTGAAATAGGCATCAAATAGGATGAGTGTGGGTTGATGGATAAACAAAACAAAGACACTAACAAAAAGCAATATGGTTGCTGTATGAAACAAACCCAATCCTATGTTCCATGATGTGTTTAAACGTTTCATGACGCCCACCATGCCGTGAAAACCTAAGGCTATCATGAAAAACGGAATAAAGGTTTGAATCACCTGTGGATTGAAGATGGGAGCGATTAATCCGCGTTCATCGTAAAACCCGATGACATCCGCGTATCGGATGAGGATGATTATCCCAATCAGTCCCATCGTCATCGATAAAATCCATTCAATGCGTGTCGATGGGGTATCTATTTTAAGCGTGAGGTTACGCGGAATCTCTGGTAAATCGTCTAATGTCCAATCCGAAAGCACGCGCGGTTGAGTCGCATAACGGCTCAAAAACCAATAAAAAAGCGTGGTCAATGAGAAAGCGGCCATGGCGCCTACCAACATATGGGAAAAGACCCGTTCAATTAGGCGAATCACAAGAAGCGCGCTTGTTCTAGGGGTTGCATCAAAAAACGTCTCCATAAGTCCCATGACGAGGCCCACAGAAATCAGCATGAAAAACACAATCCTTAAGACGTGAACATAATCGTCATAAAACATTGGATCAACCACATAGGTTTTTGCATTTTTAAGTTCGGTAGCAACCATTCTAGGCGTTCCAAGTTCCTTAAGAACCGTTTCTAACGCGTGTGTCTTTTGTTTATCCTCAATGATGCGCCGCAAGCGTTCTGAAGCATCTTTGCGCATGGCGTCTGGTAATCGTCGGATCACATCATGTATGTATCGCTCCACATAATCGTTCATGGGTTGGCTCCTTTTTATTCTCTTCTCTTTGATTATAGTGTATCTTCATTCCTCTTGTCAAATGCGTCATCATCGGGTTTGAATCATTTAAAGGCTCAGAAACATGAAAATAGTGTTATGATGAATTTGGACAATCTAAAAGGAGTCATTGATTCAACGAATCAAGCGCATACCCATGACTAAAAAAGTACACATCGCAGGCATTTTGTTTGCAACCATCTTCGGTTTTTCATTTATGTTTTCCAAAGTGGCTTTAACGCACGTGAGCCCTATCGGACTCATTGCTTATCGTTTTTTAATCGCATTTGTCGTTTTTGAGGGGTTTAGACGTTTAAAATGGGTGACAATCCGTTTCGAAAAACGCCATTTCCAATCGCTTTTCTGGGTGGCTTTGTTTCAACCGATTCTCTATTTTTTGTTTGAGACATTCGGACTGTCCCTCACCACAAGCGGTGAGGCAGGCATGATGATTGCGCTTATCCCCATTTTTGTTACCTTACTCAGTGGAGTTTTTCTCAAAGAGCGCCCCAACCTGTATCAATTTTTATGCATCATCTTGAGTGTTTCTGGCGTCCTTTGGATTCAATTCATGAAAAGCAATGCTGGAATTACGTTTGAATGGCTGGGGTTTACTTTGTTGCTGATGGCTGTTTTATCAGCTGCTTTATTCAACATTGCTTCAAGAAAGGCTTCCCAAACGTTAACACCTTTTGAAATCACGTATTTCATGATGGCCTTTGGAGCGGTCACCTTCAATGCGATTTACCTCTTCCAATTGGCTCTTCAAGACAACCTCTTAATGTATCTAACCTTGCTTGGGAATGTTGAAATGGTTTTCCCCATTCTTTATCTGGGAATCATCGCCTCTATTGGTGGCTTCTTATTGGTCAATTATGCCTTGAGCAAAGCGCCCGCCCACATCACTTCCATTTACGCCAACCTTTCAACGCTTGTCGCGGTTATGGCGGGTGCAGTTCTCCTTAGGGAGCGCCTTGAGTATTATCACTTGATTGGCAGTTTCATGATTGTCTCCGGTGTTTATGGCACCATCCGTTTTAAAGGCTTTACCTTATCACGCGGTTTCGCGAATCAAAGAAAGAAGGATCATTATGAACCATCAAACGTATCATGACCCCTCCAATCCAGTGGTGAGCATGCATGTTGCAGGATTGGGAACCGTTCAAATTGAAGTGTTTGTCTCGGTTGCTCCAAACACAGCGTTCAATTTTATTGAACGTGTTCGTCAAGGCTATTACAACGGCCTAACGTTTCATCGAATCATCCCCGGTTTTATGATTCAAGGCGGATGGGGAACATCCCCCTCATGTCCAATTGCTGGTGAGTTTAGTGCCAATGGATTCAATAATCCCCTTAAACACACGCGCGGTGTGATTTCGATGGCACGAACCGCGGATCCAAACTCTCAAACAACCCAGTTTTTTATTATGCATCAAAACGCTCCTCACTTGGATGGAGCCTATGCCGCATTTGGTGTGGTAATAGATGGCATAGATGTGGTGGATGCTATTGCGATTAAACCAAGAAACGCAAACGATCGCCCCAATGAAGATATCGTCATTGAATCCATGACCGTCGATTTAAAAGGAAAAACCTATCCAAGCCCCACATGCTATCGCCAAGTTTAGTATAAGATGACTTTTAGAAAGTCGTCTTTTTTTTTGGAAATTCTTTGCTGAAGCGATTATCGGATAATCGGCTTTTGGGTTATCTGTCATGATTCTAAATGTAAGTTTTTTCTGAGAACACTTTCATGTATTCTCATCTTTTTTTTCTGTTCAATGTTGGTATAATGATGACACCAAAGGAGGGCTTTTATGGAAAAGTATCGCATCCATCGACATTTTTTATGCATCGACTTAAAAAGTTTTTACGCATCTGTTGAATGCGCTCTTTTGGGCTTAGATCCTTTTAAGACCCCTTTGGTGGTTGCCGATCGTTCCCGTGGCACGGGATCGATTGTTTTAGCGATTTCTCCTTATCTTAAGCAACTTGGCATGCCAAGCCGTTGTCGAATTCACGAATTGAACCCTGATATTCCCATGATTTTTAGAAAGCCACGCATGGCCACCTATCTCGACTATGCCTCTAAGGTGATATCGATTTATTTGAAATTTGTGGCTGAAGAGGATCTTTACGTCTATTCCATCGATGAGGCTTTTTTGGATGTGACCGCGTATTTGAGTTATTATCAGTTAACCTCATGGGAACTGGCGCAACGCATTTTAAAAACCATCCAAGAAGAAACCAAACTTTTCGCAACCTGTGGCATCGGTCCCAACATGCTGATAGCCAAACTGGCTTTGGATCTTGAATCCAAAAAAGCAGCGGATTTTATCGCATCTTGGACCTATGACGACATCCCTCATAAATTGTGGCCCGTGACCCCTTTGAGCGACATGTGGGGCATCGGTCAACAGATGCAAAAGCGTCTCAATCGTTTGGGGTTGATTTCAATAGGCGATATCGCTTCATACGATGTCACAACACTCAAGCGTAATTTTGGTGTGCTGGGTGAAGAACTTTATTACCATGCGCATGGAATCGACATGAGTGTGTTGCAAGAGCGAGGAAAACTGAGATGTGGCGGGAAAAGTTATGGGTCGGGTCAAACCCTGTTTCACGATTATTATCCTCCCGATATTTACCAAATTATGCTCGAAATGGTCGATGAGGTTACTCGAAGACTTAGAATGGCCAAAAGGACCTGTAAAACGGTAACACTCGGCATTGGATACAGCAAACACGTGGGGGGTGGTTTTTCTAGACAAATCAGTTTTGAGCATCCCCTCATGCATGCATCGAAGATTTATGAGGCGTGCCTCATGCTTTTTAGAACCCATTACGACGGTGAGCCCATCCGCCGCATTCATATCCATCTTTCCAATTTGTCTGATCAATCTTACCGTCACTATGCACTGTTTGATGATGTTGATCAGTTGGAAAAAGAGTACGTGCTACACACCGCGTTGGATCAAATCAAATACACCTTTGGGAAAAATGCGGTCAATCGGGCCTCCACTGAATTCGAATCGTCAACCTTGAAAGAACGAAACAGCACCATAGGTGGGCATCATGCCTAACCCCTATGTGGACCGCGGCATCATTAAATGGGCTCCTTTTGATGCCTTGGTGGGCTATCACGAAATCATCGAGCAAATGAAGCATGAGCAAGGGAAAATCGTACGCCCTGTTTTGAGTGATGATCAGCATGCGCGCTTAAACCATCTTTTGAAGATGGCTTTGGATCAGCATCTTGAAGTGGCGATCACATACTACCAAAACGGTTATATCCTTCGAACGTTTGGCTCTATTCGGAAAATAGATTGGCACAAGCACCAACTCATCTTATCCACTTATGAAAAGATAAAAGCGGAAGATTTGATGGACATGATTCCCTTGGAACAAGACCCTTTTAGCTTGGACTGAAAGCCATAAACGTGGCTTTTTTGTTCGCTATCTTCAATCAATCTAGTGTATAATAAAACTAGTGAACGCATCTTGGGGTGATATCATGAACCGCGCTGTTTTTCAAAAACAATGGATTGCATTAATCGTATTGGGCATGCTGCAAGCCATCCGACTTCTCTTGATTGCTGAAGACGGTGGAACGAGTTTTTTGGATGTCTTTTTTATGCTCGTCATTTGGGTTTTCTCGATCGGGTGGCTTTTGTTAACGGTCTTTAACTTGAGACATCCAATTAAAGAACTTTTTCGCTCGCACCCTGATGCATGGCTTTTCGCTTTGTATCTTTTACTGATGGAGTTGCTTTTTTTAATTAAAATTGGCATGATGCCAACACGCATATACCCCTTTTCTTTATTGCTTGCTTTTTCGGGTACAGCGGTTTTAACTTTATTGCTCAAGCCCAAGGCCAGACGGATTTTCCAACAGGCCTTCATGGTCTTTTTAGCCATTTATTTGATGGGGCAAGATGTCTATTTTCGAATTTTCAACGATTTTTTTAGCTTCAAAGAAGCCCCAACCTTACGGGAGGGCTTGGAATCTGGAGAGACCGCTTTTCGTTTAAATGGGTACTATTTCTTGGTGCTATTCATGCTGTTTGTCTTTTTGCTCATTTATCGAAAACTGGCATCCCGTGAGGCGAAACCACAGTTTAGATGGTTGATGCCTTTGGTGCTTATCCCGCTCATGCTGTTTAACATGCACATTCCTAAAGCCCCTTATCGGGCTTTGTCTAGCGAACTTTACTTGTATCAAACCGTGTTTCATAAACAGACCTTTGTAGAAGCGTATGGAAGCCTTCATCTTCTGTATCGAGATGCATTTGATTCGCTGGTTCCTCCGATTGGAACTAAGCGCGATAAAGCCAAAATTGAAAATCATATTCAAGCCTTGAATCGAACCCGGATTACGCATGAATTTAGTGGTGTTTTTGAAGGAAAAAATATCGTTTTTATTCTAGCTGAGAGTTATGATGAAATGGCTTTATCAAGCGAATTAACACCAAACATCTATCGAATGAAAACCGAAGGAATCGATTTCACTAACCATTACACTCCTGTCTTTCCAAGAACCACCAGCGATACCGAGTTCATCATCAATGTTGGGCTCATTCCATCCATCGAACAAGGACCCACTATTATTGCATTTAAAAACAACAGTTATCGAACATCTTTGCCCAATCTATTTGCTGAAAAAGGTTACATTACCCGCGCTTTTCATGGAAACTATAAAGAGTTTTATGGCCGTCACATCGTCTACCCAAACTATGGCTATCACACGTTTTATGGGCAACATGAACTTCAATTGAATCAGCATGATAAGAAAGTTGATACCCTGTTTTATGCTTCAACTCAAACGATTGCTCGATCAAATCAACAACCCTTTTTTGACATGTACATCACCTTTTCTGGTCATTCGCCTTACAATCAAAACAATCCTGCTGCTGTTTTGCATGCCGATACGGTTCGCGCTTTTTATCCAGAACTTCAAAGTGAAACGCTCATCTATTATATCGCTACACAAGTTGAAGTTGACCGCATGCTTGGTATGCTTATGGATGACTTGACCGCTGCTAATCAGTTGAAGGATACTGTCATCGTTTTTATGGGAGATCATTATCCTTACACCATGCCTGATGAAGATTATGCGATCATCTATGGGTCATTGAATCTCCATCAAAGGCATCACGGGAATCTCTACATTTGGTCAGAGGATATGACGCATCACACGGTGACGAAACTGACGTCTTCTTTTGATGTGCTTCCTACGCTTGCTGAGATGTTCAATCTGTCATATAACCCCAATCATTACACTGGGGTTGATGCGTTTTCACTCTATCCATCCTATGTGTATTTTAAAGATTATGTCGTCTATAACGGATCAAAGTTTATTCATCTTGCCGATCGCAACGAGACAGACGATGCCTTGCTTGAAAAAGCGTTTGACGCTTATCTTTTTTCCAAACGTGTTCTTAGAACCAATTCTTTTAGAAAGTAGTCTGTGAAACAGAAAATCGAATTGACTTTTGATGGTTCTAAGATTATAATGGTATTAGAATTTAAGCATGCTAAGAGTTCAGAGCAAAGACAAAATGCGCGACACCAAGCCTTTTTGCTTTGCTATTTATTTTATGAAGGGGCGTGATTCCATGCAGATTCATCAACGTGTCATACCAGCCATTAGTTCACACAAGGACTTAAAACTCTTTCTTCAGTCACCCTTGCCTTTTGGAATCTTGATGAACTTCCAGCTTGCTCAATTGCCGGATTTGGTTGAAACCATGAAAAGTTATCATAAAAAAGTGCTTGTGCATTCGGAACTGATTAAAGGGCTTGCAAGCGATGAATTTGGTGCGATTTATTTAATTCAAACCTTAAAGGTCGACGGCATCATCTCAAGCAAATCTAAAGTCATCGAGGTCTGTAAAAAACGCAATGTTCTTGGCATCTTTCGCTTCTTTCTTAAAGACAGTATCTCGTTGGAACAAAGTCTTGAAATGGCGCGTCGCTGCGAAGCGGATTACTATGAGATTTTGCCTGCTTTATCCACTCAAATTCTACCTGATATTAAAAAACAATTAGACAAACCTATTTGGATGGGGGGATTGATTCAATCCGAAGAACACGTTTTGGCTTGTTATCAAGCCGGAGCATCCGCTGTCACCACATCCAATTCAACCCTTTGGAAATAATAATTCATCAAGTTAATCCATTCAAGAGTCAAGAGAGAAAAAACATCAAGTATGTTTTTTCTCTTTTTTGTAAACTAGGAGGCCATTATGTACGATTACCTTATTATTGGTGCTGGTGTGATTGGTACCAACATCGCGCGAGAACTCAGTCGCTATCCTTTGAAAATTTTAGTGGTGGATAAGGAAAGCGATGTCGCCAGTCACCAAACGATTGCGAACAGTGCCATCATTCATTCAGGGCACGATCCAGAGACTGAATTGAAAACCAGACTGTGTGTTTGGGGAAACCAACTTTATCATGATTTAGAAAAAGAGTTGAACATCCCATTGTTAAAAACAGGGGCTTTTGTTGTTGCTTCTACACAGGAAGAACACACTAGACTTATTGAACTTTACCATCGTGCTTTAAAAAACCAAGTGCCTTCTGTCAAATTAATGGATGGGAATGAAGCTCGAATAAGTGAACCCCGATTGAATCCAAACATTCTGTCGGTTTTATCGCTTCCCACAACCATGGTAACCTATCCATGGGAAGTAGCGTTTGCCTGCATGGAAAACGCGATTGCAAATGGGGCTCAGTTTCGAAGAAATGCTGAGGTAACCTCAATCGTGGTTTACGATTCCCATTATGAAGTGACGATAAACCACCAAGAAAAAATTGTTACACAGCATGTAATTTCGGCTGCCGGTGTCTGGGCGGATCATATCGCAAAAATGGTTGAAGTTGAACCCGCCTTTAAAATACTCCCCAGAAAAGGCGAATATTTTGTTTTGGATCGAAAAGCGAAAGGGTTATTCAATCATGTCTTATATCCACTTCCCACGGATAAAGGAAAAGGGGTTTTGATTGTCCCACAAGTTCATGGAAATGTATTATTAGGTCCCACTTCCACGCTTCAAGAAGACAAAGAATCTGTCTCAACAACAAAAGAAGGCTTAGAGACAATAAAACGTGAACTAAAAAAACTTTCCATTCAAGTCCCCTATGAGCTTGTGATTCGAAGTTTTGCTGGAACGCGTGCTTCATCCACCTATAAAGACTTCTACATTCAAGAATCCAGCTATCATCCTGGCTTTTATCATGTTGCTGGCATTGACTCTCCAGGTTTAACCGCAGCTCCAGCGATTGCCAAGTATTTGGTGGATCAGGTGATTCGGATTCAACTCCCACCTAAACCAGACTATAACCCCATACGGAAAAAGGAACCTGCCTTCTTCCATTTGGAAGATGCTAAAAAACGAGAATGGATTAAGAAGAATCCACTTTATGGCAACATTGTGTGCAAATGCGAGAAAATTACTGAAGCTGAAATTGTGGCAGCCATCCATGGCCCTATAGGAAACGATACCCTTAAAGGAATAAAGAAACGCGCGCGCGCAGGCGCGGGATTGTGTCAGGGCGGGTATTGCGAGAACATGGTACTGAAAATCATTGCTCGGGAAACTGGAAAGCCCCTGACAAAAATCCATTACGATGGTCCAAACACACCCATATTGGTGTTAGAAACGAAGGTGAAATCATGAAAGTTGATGTTGCGATAATCGGAGGTGGAGCAGCTGGTCTGGCTGCAGCCCTTCATGCCTACCACGAATCCTTAACCGTGTTGGTCATTGAACGTGAACCAAGCCTAGGAGGGATTTTAAACCAATGCATCCATAACGGCTTTGGTTTGCACGTGTTTAAAGAAGAACTGACAGGACCTGAATACGCGAACCGTTTTATCGATTTGTTTATGCAAAAGAACATTAAGTTTATGCTATCAACAACGGTAATCGACATCAAAAAGGAAAACCACTTTTCGATTCTAGCCAGTAGCACAGAACAAGGATTAATGGAAATCGAAGCGAGTGCTGTTATCCTAGCCAGTGGATGTTATGAGCGAACACGAGGCGCTATCACCATACCAGGCGATCGCCCTAAAGGGATTATGCCCGCCGGGAGTGCCCAGCGTTATTTGAATATGGAAGGGTATTTAGTGGGTAAAAATGTGTTCATTCTAGGAAGTGGGGACATCGGTTTAATCATGGCCCGTCGGATGACACTTGAAGGGGCAAAAGTTCACGGTGTCGCCGAAATTATGCCTTATTCAAACGGTTTGACGCGTAACATTGTTCAATGCTTAGACGACTTTGATATTCCGCTTTATCTTTCTCATACCATCACCAACATTCAAGGAAAAGACGTTTTGGAGTCTGTTACCATCTCAGAGGTTGATAGTCACTTTCAACCCATTAAAGGCACAGAAAAAGTGTTTGAAGTGGATACCTTGTTATTATCGGTTGGATTGATTCCTGACATCACTTTGTTTGATTCCTTAAACATCGAAACCTCAACAATAACCAAAAGTGCGGTTGTGAATCAGCACTATCAAACCAATATTGAAGGGTTATACGTCTGTGGAAACGCCCTTCATGTCCATGATCTTGTGGACTGGGTTACCAAAGAAAGCGAAAAAGCAGGGTTTTGCGCTAAGATGTATTGTTTATCTCAAGATAAAGAACCTGCCTTGAAAAATGAAAAAGAGGTCATCAGTGGCCGAAATGTGCGTTACACCGTTCCACAAAAAATTGATTTTGCCCATTTGAATAGCCCGATTGACATCTCTTTAAGGACGACTGTTAAGATGGAAAAAGGACGATTCACCGTTTTTCAGAACAATCAAATCATCCACACCTCGGTAGCCCGCTATATCGCTCCAGCAGAAATGGAACATCTAACTCTTCATCCAGATGCATTTATTGATGCTGCTCCAATAACCGTAGAATTGGAGGAAATCGTATGAAAAAACGAATGACATGCATCGTTTGCCCTGTGGGCTGTCAAATGGAAGTTGATGAAAATTATGTTTCGGGGAACCGTTGTCAACGAGGAAAGACGTATGCCATTTTGGAGATGACCAACCCTAAACGAACATTGACAACGACAGTAAGAACAACCTCTTTGAGACATCCCCGTTTGTCAGTTAAATCCAATTTACCGTTACCCAAAGACAAAATCATCGCAGCAATCCGTGTTTTAAATGATATAATCTTAGATAAAGAAACCCGTATCGGTGATGTGGTGGTTGAAAACATCTTGGAAACAGGTGTTGACATGGTTGCAACCAATCACCTCACGTTTTGAGGAGGTCCTATGAGCACGTATATTTTATCCATCGATCAAGGAACAACATCATCACGAGCCATCATTTTTGACAAAAACTCCACCATTATTGCTTCAGCGAGTGAAGAAATCAAGCAAATTTATCCAAATCCGGGATGGGTTGAACATAACCCCAATCAGATTTGGGTGAGTGTCTTAGCGGTGATGGCTCGCGCATTGCTGGATGCCGGACTAAAAGCTTCTGACATTCATGCGATTGGCATCACTAATCAGCGTGAAACCACGGTGGTATGGGATCGAAAAACAGGCATGCCTATCTATAATGCCATCGTTTGGCAATCCCGGCAAACCAAAGACATGTGTGAAAAACTCAAATCAGATGGCTATGAGCCACTCTTTAAATCCAAAACCGGTTTGGTCATCGATGCTTACTTTTCAGCGACCAAAATTAAGTGGATCTTAGATCATGTGCCTGGTGCACGAGAAAAAGCTGAAAAAGGTCAACTCATGTTTGGAACCATTGACACGTGGTTGATTTATAAATTAACCGGGGGAGCTAATCATGTGACCGATTATTCGAATGCCAGTCGTACGATGTTGTTTAATATTCATGATTTAACCTGGGACGATGAACTCTGCCAGATTCTCGATATTCCAAAATCGATGCTTCCAGAAGTCAAATGCTCTTCATGTGTGTTTGGTAAAACCGTTTCTTATCACTTTTTTGGTCAGGTGGTTCCTATTGCAGGCGTTGCCGGTGATCAGCAAGCAGCTTTGTTTGGTCAAACGTGCTTTGATAAAGGGGCTGTGAAAAACACTTATGGGACTGGCTGTTTTATGCTGATGAACACTGGAGCACAAGCCGTCACATCCAATCATGGATTATTGACAACCATCGCGTGGGGAATAGACAATCAAATCACCTACGCCCTTGAAGGCAGCGTTTTTGTTGCGGGGTCTTCTATCCAATGGTTACGGGATGGTTTAGGATTGATTGAGAATGCGAGCGAGACAGAATCCTTGGCTAAATCATTGGGATCGAATGACGGGGTTTATATGGTTCCTGCGTTTGTCGGTTTGGGAACCCCTTATTGGGATTCAAATGTTCGAGGAGCTATCTTTGGAATCACACGAGGAACAACGAAAAAACATATCGCAAGAGCTGCTTTGGAAGCAATATGTTATCAATCCATGGATGTGTTAAGGGCCATGGAAGAAGACACAAAAACACCGATTCAATCGTTTAAAGTCGATGGTGGAGCAACCGTGAATGCTTTCTTGATGCAGTTTCAATCCGATATTCTCAATCTTTCTGTTGAGCGACCTATGATTATGGAAACCACAGCCTTAGGGGCAGCCTATCTAGCCGGACTAGCAACCAATTATTGGCAAAGCATGGATGAAATCATGAGCAATTGGAAACTAGATCGAACCTTTTCACCTAATATGTCAGAGGATTTTCGTAACGATTTGATAACTGGATGGAAAACAGCAGTGACTGCAGCGCGACAGTTTAAACAACAAAAAGCCTAGAATCTAGGCTTTTTTTGATATAAAAGGTGAGACAGGTACCTTTTATTGAGGGAGCAATTTAGAGAATTTTCTTAGGATGAAGGCGGTTTCCTTCATGTATATGAACAATTTTTGCTTTTACCGTGTCAAAAAGGGCAGACACAACTAAAAAGGAAATGATCAGGACCACAATCAAAAACATATCGTATTTAATGGTTCCTGAAACCGCAAAAATCAGTGCGATGGCAAGATAAGACATTTTGATTAGCGTATGCAGTTTGGGTTTGTAAATTGCAATTTTCTTAAACCCATCCATCTGTTGAATGGTGACAAACACAATGAAAACACAATACCCTAAAATGGCACCATAATGAAGCAACATCATCGAATGGGGCGTAAAGTCCATATTTGGAGCCCAGCTATCAACGAGGTATGCGATTAAAAGATAGAGTGTAAAGCAAATGGCAACGTTTAAGATCAGCCTAAACAGGGTTTTCATAGATCGTGTTTCCTTTCATACAGCATCTAGTGGGGGAATTTAAGAAACAATCTATCAATCCAGAGGTTGCGATTGATCATGGAGTCGAATCATAAAGCTTATCGGAGGCAACCGGGTTTATCTCAACACTTTTGGCACATAAAAAGCGTCAAGAGACTATCAGACATCAAGCCTGATAAAAGATTAACTTTCGTTATAAGATTTGCTCAAAATACAGGAATAAGATGTGTTATAATTGATGTGGGCAATGAATCCAACAATCGAATAAATTATGTTCTGTTGATTCTTGGCTCTTGATCTTCTTCACCAAAATCTAAAACGATACCATCAAAATTAAACTCATTTCGATTTGCTCGATTGATTCTTGGCTCTTGATCTTCTTCACCAAAGTCAACAACGATTGAATCATTGTTTATTGCATTGAAACTATCAAAACCAACCTTAAGACCGAATAAAACCAATACCAATACAAGAATAGTTAATAATTTTTTCATAGCTCGCGCCTCCCTTTTACCTTATTGTATTATCAATAAGGGTAAAAAAACAGTGCGTATATGACCTATATTTATGAAAATTTGATGAAAATGGGGTTTACTCAATGAAATCACGTGAATTATGCATCTATTTGGAGAGAATTCGTTCCGCTCGAAACATGTCTCAAGAGGATTTCGTCAGTGATGTTGTTTCGATTCGTCAATATCGAAGATATTTAAATGGTGAATCGGATATCCCCTATCCAGTTATGGATGTTCTATGTGATAAGCTAGGAATCCAAACTATTACGCTACTAAAAGAGCTTGAAGCGGCAAGAATTGAAGAAACAGCAAAAATCGATCAACTCCATAATAATTTGTTTGTTCAAAACTACGATGTTATCGAAAAATCGATTGATACCATTGATGATTCACAGATCATCGACCCAGAAAACAGGTTATTCTATAACCAGATTATGCTTCAATATCAATTGAAGCGTGGGAAGATAACAAAAGAGACATATGTTGAAAAGTGCAAAGAACTCTTGGGATTCCCGAAGTTCAAGAAAAAAACTCTCTATACACTAATCGAAATACATGTGTTGGCATCAATGCTAGATTACATTGAATCTAAGAAAGAATCTGAATCCATTTTCAACAAACTCATCGAGCAATTGGGTGATGATCGACTTCATCTTAACGATCAGTACTCTCATACCATCAATATCGCTCTTTTTAGATTGGCAAAATATTCTGGAATCAAAGAGCGATATCAGGACGTCATATATTTTTGTGACTTAGGAATTCGTCGCAATCTAAAGAAAAATAATTTTTATCTCATGGATTACTTTTTCTATTTTTCCTCTTTGTCTCATTATCGTTTGGGACACTTGGAGCAACACGAAACCATGTTGTTCCAATGTTTCAATATTCTCTATTTCGAGGGAATAAAATCGAACATCGATAAGTTTACCCGATGGATCAACAAAGACTTTAACATAGAGTTTGATCGGTTTGCTGTGGAATACATTCAAAAACTTAAACCATAATAAGCATCATAAGGAGGAGTTCAATGTCGGCGTGTAAGATATATCTTAAGCCTCTTGAGGAAATCAGAATCAACGAAGGACACCCTTGGGTGTTCGGAAATGAAGTTGATCATTTTGAAGGGACCATCATCAGTGGAGAAATCGCTCATGTCTTTGATTCAAAAGGTCACTTCATCGGAAAAGGCTATTTAAACACAAGTTCGAAAATACTGGTAAGGATTCTGTCACGAAACGAAGACGAAATGATCGATGAATCCTTTTTTAAAAACAAGATTCGCGTCTCAAATCAATCCAGACTGGATATGGGATATGAAAATAGTTATCGTGTCTTGTTTGGAGAAGCAGATGGAATTCCAGGACTAATCGTTGATAAGTATGGGGAATACTTATCCATCCAAATCTTAAGCCTAGGAATCGACCAAAGAAAAGACATGTTCGTTAAGATTTTGGTTGATCTGTTTAACCCTGTTGGAATTTATGAGCGAAGCGATGTCCCTGTAAGAAAAAAAGAAGGACTCCCTGTAACAAAAGGAATCCTTTATGGTCAAGTGCCAGATAAAGTCGGCATTATTGAAAATGATTTAAAAATGGAAATTGATATCGTCAATGGCCAGAAAACCGGTTCATTTCTTGATCAACAAGATAATCATAAAGCCGTGAAACCTTATGTAAATCATCGAAATGTTTTGGATTGCTTCGCACATATTGGTGGATTCGGTCTTCATGCTGCCTATTATGGTGCCCATCATGTTACATGTGTTGATAGTTCTGAACCTGCCATTGAAGCCATAAGAAAGAACGCTCAATTAAATGGATTTAACAACGTTGATGTGTTATGCGATGATGTGTTTAAACTTCTGAGACAAAAGAATGAAGTTGGCAAGAGGTATGACGTCATTATTTTGGACCCTCCAGCGTTTGCTAAAAAGCAAGATGATATTCGAAAAGCTTACAACGGCTATAAAGAAATCAACATCCAAGCCATGAAACTCATTCAAACAGGGGGCTATCTGATCAGTTGCTCCTGCTCTCATTACATGTCCCCATCGTTGTTTTTGGAAATGCTCATGGAGTCAGCACGGGATGCTAAACGCGTGGCTCAAATGGTTGAGTTCCGCATTCAATCTAAAGATCATCCCGCATTGCTAGGATCTGATGAATCGCTGTATCTTAAATGCGTTTTTTTAAGAATATTATAAGTGATTATTAATGCCTTAATAAGGCCATTTCGACTTGTTTTCTAAATCAATCTTATTGCCATTTCAAGTCTGACTTCATGATTAGCGATATCTTCATTTGAATAACAAATTGTGTTTAATCCAATAACATTGAAACCCATTTTTTTATAGAATGAAATCGCAGGTTCATTACACGATTGAACCTCAAGAATCACCGCTCTTGCGCGGTGAATTTTTGCTTTTTCCAGTAGATGGTTAAACAGTTGCATCCCTAGACCTTCTCTTCGATAGCGTGGATCTATCCAAAAATCCCAAACGCGATAGCACTGATTCCAGTCTTCTAGACTGCCTTGAATGACTCCAATTAATTTCGATTTATCATAGATACCAAACACTTCTGGGTTTTTGATGTATTCTTCAAACAAAGTGGTTTCAAATCCTCTTTTTTGTTTCCTTTTGAATCTTTTTTTCTTTAACTCAAATCGGATAGTTTCACGTTTTTGCTTGATTACAACGTCAATGTATGATTTTGTCAAATAGTGACAATCAAATACCATGTTTTGACAATCTTCTTTTTTAAGTTCTTTGATGGTCATTTTTCTTGCACCAACCGAATAATATTGTTGATATAAAATTGCCTAAAGTCGATATCTTTGAATGTCTCGATACTGAGTTGATTGGCTTTGGCCTGCGTAATTTGGATGAAAATTGGAATGCAAAAGGAAGAGAACAAAATCATATATTTTGCTAAGGTCTCTTTAGGGTTGGAAATGTGCATGCTTGTTTGTAAGCTTTGGTAGATTAATCGTGTAAAATCATTGTCCTTGAAAAACGTTTCAACCATCAAATTGGATGACTCTCCTTGAAACTCCCGTGTCAAAAACAAGTAACTCAAGACACCTAAATTTTCGATCGAAAAGGTATAAATATAATTCATCAAGCGTTCTAACATGATATTCATGGGCATATTGGATGCGTTTTCGATGATTTCCTTTGTGATGAATGTCTTCAGTTCTTCTAATACTTCTTCAATGACGATAATCAATAGTTTTTCCTTACTGCCAAAATGATAGTTAACAGCAGCGATGTTCACATAGCAACTATCAGCAATGTCTTTGACTGTTACTTGTGCCTGTGTTTTTAAGAGTTCTTTTGTTGTTTCAATTATTTTCCGTCTTATCTCGTCGCTTCTCATTGATTTTCCTGCCTTTCAAATTCATTTTGAAACGGTTTTTAAAAATCCATTTCATATCTTATTTATACCATATCAAATGTATAATTTAAATGTCTATTTC
>CAZKLM010000001.1:0-187694 GCA_964553755.1 uncultured Acholeplasmataceae bacterium | reverse complement strand
CTGAGCGATTATTTACTTAATTTTTTCAGTGTCTACAAACTCTTTACTATTTCACGAGGTCCTTTTTTTTATTCATCGTGATTCATGGATGTGAGTAACGCTTGATAAAACTGAGTTTCATGCTCGTGTTCTTTCGTGTTTTTCTTGAATAAAGCGATGTTGTCCAATATAGCCCAACACACGTTTCTTAATGCATCAAGAAACGCTTGCTTTTTTTCCTTTTCGTCTTGAAGAAAATCAAACGACTCAAATGTGGAGAGCAACCAAGACTGATGAATGGGGGCTTTTTCGGCCAAAATGAGCAAGTCTTCATAGGATTGAGCCTCCATGAACTCATCCATAACGGGGGCGAGTCTGCCGGGTAAAATGAACATTCCCATGGCCTCAATTAAACCAATGCCCTCTTTTTTGATGTGGTGATATTCTGGATGAGCATGAAAGATCCCATCGGGATAGATGGCGTTGGTTAAGTTCGAACGAAAGACAAGATGAAGAATCCATTCATGATCCTTTTTATAGAGAATGGGGGCCATCGCATGATGCGGGGTATCTCCTGTCTTGGGGACAATGCCTAATGCAGGATTTTGATAGGTCTCAAAGTAGTGAAGTGCCCGATGGGCAAAATCAATAAGGGGCTCTTTGTCGGCTGATGTTAACCGAAGAACCGTTGCTGGCCATTCAATCGTTTCAACATTGACGTTTGGCCATCTGGTGCATCCCCATGTTCTTATGGGTTTTGCTTTCATCATGGGAAACATGATGTTATGCCCCCCTTGAAAATGAGCATGGGATAAAATGGATCCCCCAACGATAGGAAGTGCGGCATTGGAACCGACAAAATAATCTGGAAAGAGTTCAACGATGTCAAAAAGTTGCACCAAAGTGGTTCGATTGACCGTCATAGGACGATGAATCTTATCGATAAAAATCGCGTGTTCATGAAAATAAGGATAAGGCGAGTATTGCATAAACCAATCTTGTCCACCGAGCTTCATTTCTGCCACCCTTAGGGTTCCTCTTGGGGGCTGATTGCTTTTACCGAGGTAACCGACGTTTTCATAACATAAAACACATTTTGGAAATGTGACAGGTTTTGCCTTCAAAGCTTTCGCTATGTCTTTATTGTCTTTTTCTTCTTTGGATAAATTGATGGTCACGATGAGATCGCCCACATCGTATCTTCTGTTTTTAGCGATCTTCTCGGATTGAATATAATAGTTAGCTTGTCCGAGTCCAAACAAAAACCGCGTGGCTTTTTCGGGAGATTCTTGATGCAACATCCAAAATCGATGATTCACTTGATGTTGCGGTTCCGTCAACCACATAAACACCTGATCAATCATTCTATCCTGCTCGATAAGCGGTAAATCGTTAAAATGATGACGCATCACTTGAATCGCTTCTTGGATGGATGTGATCGAGTGATGAAGGGGATTGATTTGAACATGATGTCTCATTTTATGATGAATGTCATCGGCAATGGACGCATCAAAATCGAGGTGCTCTTTAGCATACTCGATAAGAAAATTTATGAGTTGATCAGTCATGATTCCTCCTAAAAGCGGTTTATGAGAGATGTTAATCGGTTTTTAAATTGTTTAAATAGTCTGTTGCATCTTGATACCCATACTCATAGAGCTTTTTGGCATGAGACGGGCTGAATTTTAGAACGGTTCCAAGGGTGTGCTTGTGGATAATTTCATGGAATTTAATGTCAGGATACTTTTGAGGAAAGAACCATCGAATCCGGTTTAAATGAATGACGAAAATTTCTTTGCAGCCCGCATCGACCAAAGGTTTGACCGGTATGTTATCAAAGACACCTCCATCGAAATAGCGTTTTCCATCAATAATAACCGAAGGAAAAACAAAAGGAATTGAGCATGAGGCCATAATCGTATCCTTGACTTCTTCTGGATCTGTCAATTGGTTTAACGCGATATAATGCGCTTTACTCTCGTGTTTAACATAATGATCAACGGTTGATTTGACCATGTATCTAAAACCGGTTTCTTCCTCTCCAACTTCTGATATGGTCACGTAAACGTTCTTGTTCGCTAGTTTTTTAGGACTGACATGGTTCAAAAGAATGGCCTCAAAATCATCCATTGAATGAATCCCTTCAAAGAAAGCTTTCATTTTATCTTTAGAAAATTTTTCTAAGAAGGGTTTGGCTAAATCGAGGGTTTTCGTCGGAACATTAAACCATATTTTTTTGGCATTCTCAACCGATGAAGAGGCAACTAATGCAGCGTTAGCTGCTCCGATTGATGTCCCTGAAAAAACAACCTCACCATCGAGATAACCCTGTTCTTTCAAAGCAGCTAAAGCCCCAATTTGATAGGCACCTCTCGCTCCTCCACCGGTTAAACATATCCCAATTTTCATAAGCCCCTCCTAAACTTCATTTATTACGATTATACCACGTTTATTTTGTCTTGTCGTTGTGACTTTAAAGCTCCTTTATAAAGAGGTTCCAAACTCCATTGGAGCAACAACAAATCGACCCGAGTGAGAGTATGAATCCCCATATTTAGGCACTCCATCACCAAATAATCCACGTCATAGTCAAGATTATACCCATAATGATTCAACCACTGAACAAAAGTAGCATCGTCTAGACCCATAACAACACTTAATATTAGGACTTCTTTTTTAGTCGGATGAATGACCCCTTGTGAGAGCGCCATCAACCACGATTCATGAATGCCTGAATCCCTTTTTTGATTGACGGTTAAATCATGTGGAATCGCGAAAAGAGCGTCCTCTTGGTTTGGCCTTACTCTGGGCTTTACGCCTAATGATAACCGTTCTTTAAGGGTTTGATAAAAACTGGGTTCAATCTCAAAAAGGGAATCTTTTAAAACCAAATAAACGATCATTTCATGATGATATAAAAAGTTCTTAATCGCCTGAACGGCACAGTCATAGGCGATGTTTTTCGGGCATCCATAATAACCAGAAGAAATAAGTGGAAAAGCAATTGACGACAGATTGAATCGTTTGGCCAAATGAAGAGCGTTCTCATAACACGCCATTAATTGAAGCCGTTGTAACTCCTCTTTTTCTTCCCAAACGGGACCAACTGTGTGAATCACATATGGGGCTTTTAAACGGTAGCCTTGCGTGATGGCTACCTCCGATGTCGTTAACTCTCCAATCCTTCTTCTCGCGTGAATCAATTCTTCTCCAGCGGCTTTATGAATGGCCTCATCAAGGCCTAATCCAACGATTGGAAGCGGATCAGCTGAGTTGACAATGGCATCCACAGACAAAGTCGTAATGTCGGCTCTTAACACAATCAATGACATGTTAACCGCCTCCTACGAAGTGGGTAAAAATCACCTGATCTCCATCGTTTAACATGTGATTGATTCGGTTGAGATGCATCACTTGTTTTTGGTTGACAAAGATGACAGCGTGATAAAGATCATCTGGATTCATCGTTGGATTTTTCGATAAAATAGCCTGCATCAGGTCGCCCAACGTCGGGGCTTCTATTGTCATCTCGCTTAGGTGATACTTGCTGCGAATCAAATTCATAAACTTGACATGGATCACCTTGATTCCTCCTCTTCAAATAACACACGGTATTCGTGGTTTAGCGTATCACAAAAGAGGATTTTATTCACTAAAGCGTCTTTGGGACAGGTAAGGTATTTCGCATATTCAAGCACCATCATGTTGGCGATGATGGCGGGTGTGAAGGTTGGACTTTTCAAATCGTTTTCCATGCCTTGTTCATGAAGATGATAGAGGGACTCTAATCGATTTACATTGGGCAGTAAAATGCCCAATTGCCCATACCATCCCCCAATCGCGCCATGGACCAATGGAATGTTCAATTGGTGGGCTAACTGCTCTAAATAGCATTTAACGTTAGGCGAATCAACAGCATCAAAAAGCACATCCGGCTTTCGCAACATGCTCATGTCTAATGTTTCGATGCGTTGGTCGAATGTATCAATCCGTACCGCATGATGGATGTCCAAAAGGGCGTTTTTTGTCACATCGGTTTTCTTCATTCCAACCGTTTTTTCGGTGCAAAACACCTGCCGATTCAAATTGGATTGCGTAAAGTGGTCATGGTCCACCAAAATAAAGTCTGAAAATCCCAATCTCACCAAACTGTTGGCCAAATAGCCACCTAAGCCTCCTAACCCAACAATCATGACGGTTTTCTTTTGAAAAACATCCATATCGTTTAAGGAAAAAACGCCTCGGTTTTGATCGTATCTATCCATGGACAAACCCCCTTTCCTAATCCCATCTTATCATAAACCGAATGAAATGATGACCCAAGACAAGCAAAATGAAAATCGATTCCCATCCTCTTGTAAAACAAGTTGAAAAGGGTTATAATGTTTTCACCGATAAAGATAGAAGGTGAGTTCATGAAACGTTTCAATATGATCATCATTCCGATAATGCTCTCCATCAGCGTTGTCGTTTTCGCTTTGGCGTTTCTTGCTTTAGTTTTTGGCGATCAATTGGATCGGCAATACAATGTCATTGGGATTCGGGTAGCCACCTTGATTGTTGCATTTGCTTCGTTTGGTTCCAGTTCACTCTTTTCGATGCTTATCTTGATGCACAATAAAACGGTAACCAAAATGAACGATGACACCAACCGCCGTGCCGAGTTGTTTCGTGAACTGCAGTTTGCTTCTTCGAACTATTCCATCATCGAGTTTATGGACCGTATGCTTATTTACCCAGAATCAAGTCGATATGTTGAACGTTTCATTCATCGAGGAAGCAGCATGTTCCATATGTTAGAACACAACATTTCAGAACAGCACCTCTACGATCATCCTGAGGAATACCTCTATTTATCATTAAAAATACCGTTTCGGGTCATTGAAGGTAAAACCGTATCAACCATTACGTTTGATCGACTCAAGTTTGAAAGAGACACCTACGACTACTTGTTTGTTACCCCTAAAAGCTTAAACGAAAGCCGCTGCTTTCTCCTTTATAACGAGTTTACCAAACGAAACAACGTGATTATCAACATCGTGATACCCAAAACCAGCGATTTCTACGATTTGAGTTCCATCAACGTGTTTTCAAAGATTAAAATTCATATGAACATCACCAGCTTGCTTGGTGTCAAAGTCAAAGGCGTCAGTGAACTCTATTTCACAAACCCACAACAAATTGAAGGGGACGGCACCAATACGTATAAAATCAACTCAGCTAACTTCACCCTCATCGACATGCCAACCGTATCCCGATAAAAAAACACCTTGCTTAGATGTTTTTATTTGATAATGTCATATGGCCAATCGAGGATTCCACCAAGGTCATAAACTTGATGATACCCCTGTTCAATCATATACCTTGCTGCATCTTGGCTTCTACTGCCGCTTCGGCAGTATAAAACATAGGTAAGATTTTTGTCTGGGCAAACCTGACTAAGCACATAAGGCATCCACTGAATGGGCAAAAGTTTCGCATCCGGTAGTCTTCCCATCTCGTATTCTTCTTGAGTTCGCACATCAAAAAGCACAAGATTGGGGTGTTGATTTTGTAACGCTAAAAACTGTTTAGGTAGAATCTTTTGATAACTCAAGACAGGTGTCACCCCATGTAAGATGCTTTTTCTGATTTAACAAAGAGCAACAAAATCACAGAAAGGATTAGTGGAATCAACAGCATCAAAACTGCCATGTTCGCGCCCCATGATGTAATCACAATCGCCATTAAAAAGGGGCTAAGAATGCCGGAAAATTTTCCAAAAACACTGAAGAATCCGAAGAACTCATTAGCCTTTTCAGTGGGCAACATTTTAGCAAAATAGCTTCTTGAAATCGATTGAATACCGCCTTGTGCACTGCCTACTAAGGCACCGACAACCCACATGAGCCAAATGGTATTCTCACCAATGAGTGAGGTAATAAAAACGGTTAAACCGTAAATAGCAATGCCATAAAAAATCATGGTTTTTCCACCAAAGCGTTTGGCAAGCTTTCCGTAAAGGATGGAACATGGAAAAGCGATCAGCTGAACCATGATAACAACACCTAAGAGAACCGTCACACCAACCCCTAGTTCCATCCCAATGGTGGTTGCTAATCGAATAACGGTGTTCACGACATCAATGTAAAACAAATAAGAGAGCATGAACAAAAAGATGAACCGATACGCTTTAATTTCAACAAACGTCCGATATAAACTTTTTAACGCCTGTGTCAAAGGCTTTTTTTCTTTTTCTATGTTGTAGCCTTGCTTGACATCTTTAAGCATGGGGATCGAATAAATGAACCACCATATCAAAGCAATCGAAAATGCAAATACAATGGTGATATACTCATAACGTGAATCTAAGAACCCAAGATTGACCAGTGCATAAGGTATAATAGCCACCATGAAGGGAATCATCGAACCGATGTATCCCCATGCGTAACCCGCCGAACTCACTTCATCCATGCGATCTTCTGTCGTGACGTCCACTAAAAACGCATCGTAAAGCACAATGGATAAATTGTAGCCGATGCTTGAGATGACAAACGCAATCAATAAAGCAATTACGGCCATCCCTGGGATTAGTAGCGCAAACCCACCCACTAAACCTAAAATCAAAAAGATGATGAAAAACTTCATTTTCATCCCGCGATAATTCGATAATGCCCCAATGATGGGAGATAAAATGGCATCTGTCAAAGCAATACCTGCGGTGACCAACATGAATATTTGAGCCCGATTCGCCACATTGGCTGCAATCGAACCGTAATAAATCGGAAACAAAACCGTTACAATCGTGAGAATATAGGCAGAGTTGGCCACATCGTATAAGATCCAACTTCTTTCCTTTTTTGAGAAACTCTTCAATTTGAACATACATTCACCTCTCAATCATGATATCACATTTTTCAACTATCGTATGCTTTGAAAATCAAAGGAGCATAAAAATAATAACAAAGGTCATGATTACCATAAAAATCAAAGAGATTAATGTGTACCTTATCACGTATTTTTTGGCTAAAAAACCATACTCATTGATGATGTACTTAAAGGTAATTAAACTAGCCAACGAACCAATCAGAGAACCCATCGCCCCTACATTGACGCCTAAAAGAAGCGGCGTCGAAAAGGTGCTTTCGGTAAACGTTGAAAGCAAAACAGCTGCTGGAACATTGCTGATCAACTGACTGGTGATTAAACCAGAAAAATAAACACGCGATGGGGCGTTTAAAAACCGGCTAAATAAGACCATCATCGAACTCGATTGGCCAATGTTTGAAGTAAAAATAAAGAAACTGACAAACGTTAACAAAAGCGGATAATCAACCCGTTTAAACAGGTGTTTTGAACTAAAGATTCCCAACAGGAGAGTCACCCCCAAGGTGATCCATTCAGGGATTAAGTGTAGTACACACAAAAAACCATTAATTAACAAGACGATGTAGACAAAAATACGATGATAAGTCACACTAGGCGCCGTGATGTTTAACACGGAACGTGTTTGAGGAATCAAAATGAAATTAAAAAGTGTCACCAAGACAAACCCCATTAGGGTAACTGGAAACATCACACCGAGAAATGAACGAAATGGAATCTGATAAAAGGCATATAAATAGATGTTTTGAGGGTCACCCATCGGTGTGAGGGCGCTTCCCATGTTTGCAGCGATGGTCATCAAAATGAGCAACGACACGATATGTTTTTCTTGATTGCTGTGTCGCATCACAAAGATGGCGAAAGGAACCAAAGTCAATAAGACCGCATCATTGGTAAGTATCATGGCCAAAAAAAAGGTGGTCCATACAATGACAAGGGTTATCCACGCTGTTTTTTGAAACAGCAACACCAGTTTGGTAGCAACAAAATCAAAAAAATGCGTCTCATAAAGGCCCATAACCGCTAGCATCAGGGTAAACATAATAATGAGAACTTTATAATTGATGGCTCCTAGAACTGAAACGCTTGGTGGCGTTACAAAAAACGAAATGAGTGCAAAAATAGCAGCGATAACAAACACTTTGTCCTTATAAAGATACGTCGATAATTTGCTCATTTTTTCACCTTTTTAGCCCCTGTCCAACCCACATTATAGCGCTTTTTTCTCAAAAAGACAGCCGTGTTTGATTTTTTCATCTCCTTTAATCTATCTTCATCTTTTCATAAGGATTTCCTATACTTTATGAAAACGCTTCACATAATCCTTCTTACATCTTTACAATACCCGTTCGGTTTGTTATGATGAAAGTGGTAAACACTTTTTATATACTTAATGAGTATATACGGTTAGGGAGCAACACATGTTGAATATCAAGACATACCTGATAAAACAGATGGTTCAATGATGGCATGTTGTTTTTTTTTGATTAAAAATATTATTTACATAAGGAGATAAAATATGGACAACATTAAAGTTATTATTTGGGGATTTGGTGCTATGGGCAAAGGCATGGGAGACATGCTTATGCAAAAAAAAGGGGTAGAGATTGTCGGCGTTTGTGACATGAATCCTGCCATTGTAGGCAAAAACATCTATGCCTTATTAGGGGTTCCATCAGAAAAGGAAGTCAAAATCACATCCGATATTGATTCCCTGTTGAAGCATACAAAAGCCGATGTTTGTTTAATCGCTACCGACAGTTTCATCAAAGCCACCTTCGATAAAATTATCAAAGTGCTCGAGCACAAAATCAATGTCATTAGTACCGCAGAAGAAATGGCTTACCCAATGGCTCAAGAGCCAGAGCTTTCAAAAGAGATGGATCGGGTTGCTAAAGAAAACCAAGTCACTGTTCTTGGAACTGGCATTAACCCAGGATTCATCATGGATTTGCTGGTCGTTGCACTTAGTGGAACCATGAAGCAGGTGGATTTTGTCGAAGCGAAACGAGTCAACAGTTTAAGCCCATTTGGTCCAGCCGTCATGCATGAACAAGGCGTAGGAATCACCATGGAAACCTATGAAAAGCGTGTAGCCGATGGTTCTTTAGCGGGTCATGTTGGTTTTCTAGAAAGTGTCTCGATGATTGCCCACGCATTAGGGGTTAAACTCGACGATTTCAAACAACAAATGAAACCAATCGTTACTTCCATCGACCGAAAGAGTCCTTATGGGGAAGCCAAAAAGGGCTGTCTTGCTGGTATTAACATGACAGGACAAGGCTATATCAATGAAAAAGTCTTCATCAACATGATTCACCCGCAACAAATCGAGCCAGAAATGGAGGGCACGCATACCGGTGATTACATTACCCTCAAAGGTGTTCCAAACATAAACATGTCCATCAATCCAGAAATTGATGGTGGAATCGGGACGATTGCCATGTGTGTCAATATGATTCCACATGTTATTAATGCTCGACCCGGTTTAAAAACCATGATTGATTTGCCTGTTCCAAGAGCTATATTGGGCGACATGAGAGAGCTCATTGAACAATAATAAGGAGGCCCTAATGATAAAAAAAGGGACTAAGGTTCAGATACAAAAACAGATTTTATCTGCTGATGAGCGATCATTCCATATTCCTGATGATACAAAAAAGACCCCTTTTATGATGTGGATTAAAGGCTATCTTTTGGAAGATGCAGCGATGCATCAGCCCTGCAGGATTCAAACAAAAACTGGGCGAATTGAACAGGGGATACTCGTGGATGTCAAACCGCATTATGCACACAGTTTCGGCACCTATGTTCACGTTTTAGATGATGTGTCTCGTCAAATTGAATGCGATATGGAGAAAAAGCGATGAACTATCACGATTTTATGAAAGAAAAAGATCGAATTATGCGCGCTTCTCTCCAAATGGATTACGGTTCCTATGAACGATCATCCATCGCGTTTGATTATGAGAAGTTATTAGACGATCAGGGGTATTCTTTGAAAGATGTCATTCGCATCCAAACCGAAAACAACATCGGAAATACGCCCATGCTGGAGTTAAAACAACTGACAGAATACGCAAGACGTTATGCGAAACCGGGTTATGGAGCTCGTATCTTTCTAAAAGATGAAGCCGCTAATTTGAGCGGTTCGTTTAAAGCAAGACGTGCCGCCATGAGCATACACCACGCCAAGAAATTGGGTTATCAAGGGGTGATTGCAGCCACCAGTGGCAATTATGGAGCAGCCGTTGCAGCGCTCGCTGCGCGTGCGGGCTTAAAGTGCATCATCGTCCAAGAATGTTATGATTCAAAAGGAATCGGCCAACCGGAAATCATTGAAAAAGCAAGAGCCTGTGAAGCCTATGGGGCCGAAGTGGTTCAGTTATCGGTGGGTCCTGAGTTATTCTATCAGTTTTTGAAACTATTGGATGAAACCGGCTACTTTAACGCATCTCTTTATTCGCCTTATGGCATTATGGGAATTGAGACATTGGGGTATGAAATCGCATCAGAAATCCACGACATGACCGGTCAATTTCCGGATATGGTCATCTGCACCAATGCCGGTGGTGGAAACCTAACCGGTACAGCCAGAGGGTTAATTAAACGAGGCGCTACTCAAACAACAATCGTAGCAGCCAGTGTCGATTTATCGGGTTTGCATATGGCTTCTGACAACGATTTTAACCGTAAGTCGTTTACAACAGGGCACACCGGTTTTGGTATTCCCTTCACAACGTTTCCCGATCGTTCAGATGTACCAAGGAGTGCAGCTAGACCTTTTCGATATTTGGATCGTTATGTCTTAGTCAATCAGGGCAGTGTGTTTTATATCACCCAAGCATTGGCTCAACTTGAAGGCATGGAACGTGGTCCTGCTGGCAACACCAGTTTGGCAGCCGCGTTTCATTTAGCGCAATCCCTGCGTGATCATCAAATCATTGTCGTTCAAGAAACCGAGTATACCGGAGCAGGAAAACATATGAATGCTCAACTTTCCTTCGCGATGTCAAATGGAATTGACTTGTTGCTCGGAGACCCTTTAGATGAGAAACCAGGAATCAACATCATCTTCCCCAAAGATGGTTCTTACCTAAAAACCAAAGAAATTCCTTTGGATGATTTAAGAAAATCCTATTTGAAGCGGTACAAAGACACATCCTTAAGTCCCGATGATCTGGTTTATCTTGCAAAAGAACTAAAAACATCCGAAGACCACATTAAACTATTACTGGAGGCGTTAAACCATGAAACAAAGACATGATGATTTTGATAAACGTAGTGTTCACTTAAAATCGTATTCAGATGCTGAATTGAAAGATTACTTCTTCCGTTTGATCGACCAATTGGTTGATCCCCTTTTGGATATGGCTTACGAGCATACCACCTCAGCCATCGAACGAAGCGTTTTGATGCGCATGGGATTTTCAAGCATTGAAGCTAAAGCCATTACCGATGTTCTATTTGAACACGAGCTGCTGGCTTATGGTGCTGGTCATATTGTCTTCCTTTATTCAAAAGAAAAAGAACTAAGCATCCGTGAAGCGGGTTTATCGCTTTTAGAGACAAACGACTGGTTGTTCATTAAGGAGGTACTCGATCGTGATTAAGCCCAATGAAAAACTAAACATCCGCGAAATTCTCAAGGATTTAGATCAGTATCGTCCGAGACGAAAAGGCTGGACATGGAGAAAGGCATCCCCTCAACAAATCGGGCCTTTTCTTTACGAACAAGCAAGCCCTTCTTTGAAACACTTTATTCCTCTTCCCAGTGCACGTCATCTCAATGACATTGATCCCCAACCTGATTGTGTTATTACCACAGAAATTGCCTCTGGTCGATTTGAAGATGACATCCGTAGAATGCGCATGTCCGCTTGGCATGGTGCCGACCATATCATGGTAATCCGGACAGCCGGTCAATCGCACATGGATGGTTTGCTTGAAGGAACACCTCAAGGCATCGGGGGAGTCCCCATCACACGTAAGCAAGTACGAGCCCAACGAAAAGCCCTTGACATGATTGAAGATGAAGTCGGCAGACCCATCAATTACCATTCTTATGTCTCCGGGGTTGCCGGTCCCGAAATTGCAGTCATGTTTAATGAAGAAGGCGTCAATGGGGCTCACCAAGACCCTCAATATAACGTGCTATACCGAAACATCAACATGATTCGAAGCTTTGTCGATGCTGCAGAAAGCAAGAAAATTATGGCACATGGAAAGATTGCTCAAATTGATGGAGCACATAACGCGAATGCCACTGCACGCGATGCTTGGAAAGTTATGCCTGAACTATTGGTTCAACACGGCATCAACAGCCGTTTTAGTGAACGTATCGGAATTGCACCCGATTTGATTTGTCTTTCAACCGTTCCACCTGCTGCACCTCCTTCACCGGATTTAAAGCTGAACTTGCCTTACGCCATCGCGCTTCGTGAATTTTTTAAAGCGTACAAGATGCGAGCTCAAATGAACACCAAATACATGGATTCATCGACACGTGAAGCCACCGTAACACATGTGTTAAACTTATTGATTTCTCGACTAACTTCTGCTGATATTCAATCCACCATCACTCCGGATGAAGGTCGCAATGTGCCTTGGCATATTTATAACGTTGAAGCCTTGGATACCGCTAAGCAAGCCTTAGCGGGGATGGATGATTTAATGGGCATGTTGGATTTCCGTCAAGATGGCTATTTGATGAAAACCAAACGAGAGCTTCAAGAACGTGCTGTTCTTATGCTTGAAGAAATCCTTTCAATGGGTGGCTATTTCCAAGCAGTTGATCAAGGCATGTTTGTCGATAGTGGGTACTATCCACAACGAAATGCGGATGGCATCACACGGAAAATTGATGGAGGCATTGGTGCTGGAACCATCATCAAGCGCCACAAAAAGTATTTAGCGCCTGTAACCGCCCATTATGGATATAACAATGTTGAACAATACAACCCCTCATTAAAAGACAACCCAAGCGGATTGATGGGTGGTTGTACGTTTGAAAATCCAGATTTGATTCAATACATTGATGAGCTGGATCCAAATGATAATGTCAATACCCGTTTGGACGAAAACGAAGTCTACCGCAGCACCACGCAGCTAAAGCCCGAAGTTCAATGGCTGGGTGATGGTGTGATTACTGTTGACTTGTTTTTCCCAACCGATGTCGCTACTGCAGAAGCAGCAGCTTTAGTCGTTGGTGAAAAAATGAACTTAGAACAAGTCGAAATCATTCATAAAGAGGTGCTTCACCCAAGCGAAGGTACCCGTATTCAATTCAAAGGAACCGTAGGATTTTCAATTGATCAATCCCAATTGGTTTTGCCGAAAAAAGAAGAAACACTTCCTGATGAAGACATTTTTGAGTATGCTAAAACGCATTCGATTAAGGTTATCGCCGGAACCGGTGGTAGCGATGAACACAGTGTCGGCATGCGTGAGATCTTGGATATTAAGCATGGTGGTGTTGAAAAATATGGCATTCCTTACCAATACTTAGGAACCAGTGTTCCGATTGAAAAATTTGTTGATGCGGCCATTGAAACCCATTCTACCGTGATTCTGATCTCGCTCATCATTTCACATGATGACATTCATTATAAGAACATGCAGAAACTTCATGATTACGCCATTGAAAAAGGTGTTCGTGATCGTTTGATTCTCATAGCTGGTGGAACACAAGTCACTCCTGAAATCGCCACTAAATACGGCATGGACCAAGGATTTGGACGCGGCACTAAAGGCAAAGATGTGGCTAGTTTCATCATCAAAAAACACCGGAAAATGTATGAAAGTTGATTGTTTGGTCGCTGAAATCGGCAGCACCACAACGGTTGTCAATGCGTTTCAAATCCACCGTGATCCCGTTCGGTTTTTGGGTCGCGGGTTTCACCGTACCACGGTTGAATCGGATGTAACCCTAGGATTAAATGCAGCGATAAAGGATTTAGAAAACACCTTAAAGGTTGAAAAAATTGAATACGACCTATTGTTCGCTTCTTCTAGTGCTGCAGGGGGGCTCAGGATGACCGTTCACGGATTGGTCTATGATATGACAGCAAAAGCAGCCAAAGAGGCTGCGTTAAACGCCGGTGCCAACATTCATCTGATCACCTCTAATCATTTAGAGGCCGATCAAATAGATGCCATTAAGGCGATTAAGCCAAACATTGTGGTGATCTCAGGCGGCACCGATTACGGAGACCGCGAGGTGGCTTATCAAAATGTATTAAGGCTTGCACCTCTTGGATTTCCCATCATCTACGCTGGCAATGTGACTAATCAAGCCCGTATTAAAGAACTCGATATCCCTTGGCTAAAAATGGTTGATAATGTGTATCCCCATGTCGATGATTTTAATATCTTACCCCTTAGAAAAGCCATATATGAGACTTTTGAAGAAAACATTATCCATGCTAAAGGCATGAAAAACATCTTTAAGATGGTCAATAAAACCATTATTCCAACACCAGGTGCTGTCATGGATGCGACCCTGTTATTAAACGACATGATTGAGCATGTCATCACTTTAGATGTTGGAGGGGCGACCACGGATGTTCATTCCGTATCAGAGCCTAGCCCAGCCTATCTCAAGTATTTGGATGGCGAACCACGATTTAAACGCAGTGTCGAAGGTGATTTGGGTGTTTTTGTTAGTCGTCCTATGGTATTGGATATGATTTCTGATCGGGAGATGAAACACAGACTGAACCTCTCAATCGATCAAGCCAAAGCTATTCTTCAAGGTGAACCCTTCATTCCTCAAACGGATCTTGGGAAAGAACTGATTGACTTTCTAACCGAAAAGTGCGTTCATTTGGCATTCGATAGGCACATCGGTTCTTTAAAGCAAGTTTTCACAACAACAGGGGTAAAGCTCATCCCACAAGGCAAAGATTTAACGCTTGTGAAAGCCATCTTTTTGACTGGTGGTGCGTTGATTCACGCCAAAGATCCTGTCCGGATGGTGACCTCGTATTTGGCTAACCAAACCACTAAGCTTGCTCCAAAACCATCCACACCGGTTTTTATCGATCACGATTATATTTTTGCCTCTGTTGGCGTTTTATCCTCAGCATACCCCGAAGCAGCAAAAAAACTGCTCAAACAAAGCTTAAGATGGGAGTAACTCTATGTACCCAAAGGTTTTAATCCATGTCGATAAATACCAGAATAATCTTAAAATGCTTTTGGACACCTTCCATTCAAAAGGCTTTTCAGTGATGGTGGTATCAAAAGTTTTTGGTGCAGATCAAAGGTTAATCGAAGGTATCAACGCGTCTTCTGCTGATTTTATTGCCGATTCACGAATTCAAAACTTAAAATCGATGACCACTACGAAACCCAAAGTCTTATTAAGGCTTCCTCAGATGAGTGAAATCAAAGCGGTCATTCGTTATGCCGATATCTCCTTAAACGCTTCGCTTAAGACCATCCTGAAACTAAATCAAGAGGCCCTAAGACAAAACAAAGTGCACAAGATTATTTTGATGATCGATATCGGCGATTTACGGGAAGGCATCTACTATCGAGATTTTGATGTGACCATCATCAATCAGATTTTATCACTCAGCAACATCAAACTTGCAGGCATTGGAACCAATTTAACCTGTTACGGGGGGGTCATTCCAACGTATGAAACCATGAAAAGGTTAGATGATATCCAACGCCAAATTGAACAATCCTTTTCGCTTAAACTTTCGTTAATCAGTGGTGGCAATTCATCGATTTACCCGTTTATTGAAAGCGATGAGTATCCGAAAAACATCAACAACGTTCGAATTGGCGAACTTCTCATTTTAGGGCGTGAAACATCGTATGGTACTCCTGTTTTAGGACTCTATGATGATGTGATTACGCTTCAAGCCCAAGTGGTTGAAACAGCCAATAAACCTTCAGTTCCTGAAGGGCTTCTAGGACTGAATGCGTTTGGAGAACCTGTCTCATTTGAAGATCGCGGCTTATTGAATCGCGCTATTTTAGCTATTGGCAAACAGGATGTTCATCCCGATCATCTAATTTGTCCTAAAGGCATTCACATTTTAGGTGCATCAAGTGACCACCTTATTGTAGAGATTCAAGAAGAACAAACGCTTGATATCGGTGATGTTCTTGAATTTAAATTGACGTATGGTGGAATCTTAAGCCTTATGACGTCCAAATACGTGAGGAAAACTTATGTCTAAACCCCTTAGACCCACTTGGGCAACGGTTAACTTAGACGCGTTGTGGCAAAATTACACCACATTCAAAACGGCTTCAAACAAAGACCTTATTCCGGTGATTAAAGCCGATGCCTATGGACACGGCGCAAAAATTGTTTACCGTTTCCTTTATGAAAAGGGTCTTCGTTATTTCGCAGTATCTCTTGTTGAGGAAGCTTTGGAACTTCGAGCATTAGGATTGGATACCGACATTTTGGTGATGGGAGCCTGTTTGGCCGATCAACTGGAACTCATCCATGCTCACAACTTGGTCATGACTGTTTATGATTTAGAGATGCTTAAACACGTAATGGCCTGGAAGAAACCCCTTCGCTTTCATCTAAAAATCGATTCAGGCATGCGACGATACGGACTTTCGCCTTCTTTCGAAACACACCAAATCATTTCTGAAATCATAAACTATCCACACTTAAAATTTGAAGGGATCTACTCCCATTTCGCAACCGCTGATTTAGATGATGACTTCTACCAAAAACAACTGGATGTTTTCTCTTCTTTCGTTAGTGACTTAAGTATAAAACCCCCGATGATTCATCTATCGAACTCCTCGTCCATTCATAAACATGAAAAGACATTCGATTTTACGACACACGCACGATTAGGGATTTCCTTATACGGTCTATCGTTGGATGAAAGTCATCCACCTTTGATTCCTGTCATGTCCCTGATGAGCCGAATCGTCCAAATTCAATCACTTAATCCTGGGGATGGCCTGGGTTATGGTCAAACCTATCAAGCCAAGTCCCATGAACGGATTGGACTTATTCCAATTGGTTATGCCGATGGTTGGATTCGAAAAAATAAACATCATGATGTATTAATTAACGATAAGCGTTATGCTTTGGTCGGCAATATCTGCATGGACACCAGCTTCGTCAAAATCGACTCTTCGATTCAAAAGGGCGATACCGTTATCCTTTTTGGATCATCCCTGAGCGTTGATGAAGTGGCTATGCGTCTTGAAACAATTCACTATGAGATTCTTACTACGATTACCAAACGGGTCCCCCGAATCTATATAAAGGATGGTCAAACCTATGATCCATGTTAAATCTGAAATAGGAAAACTCAAAACGGTGCTCTTGCACCGCCCCGGTAAGGAGATTGAAAATTTAACCCCTGATTTGCTTGAGAAACTGCTATTCGATGACATTCCTTACTTGAAAGTTGCTCAAGAAGAGCATGATTTTTTCGCAGATACTCTGAGAAAAGAAGGAGTTGAGGTGCTCTATCTCACCGATATGCTTGAAGAGACTCTTAAGCTGCACCCCGAGTTAATGGACAATTTCATTAACAGCTTTATCGAGGAATCAAAGATTAAATCCGCTTCGCTTAAAACCACTTTGTTCCTCTATTTAAAGCAAAAACCCATACATCAGATGATTGAACAGATGATTCAAGGCATCCGAACGCATGATGTGGATTTCAGCAAGAAAAACTCCATTATGGACATGCTTGAAGATGAATATCCCTTTTATACAGACCCTATGCCTAACCTCTTCTTTCAACGTGACCCTTATTCAAGTGTTGGAAACGGTGCGGCCATATCCAAAATGTCCACACAAGCCAGACAACGTGAAACGTTATTTTCAGAATTTATTTTGCACCATCATCCGCGATTTAATGGAACCAAGCACTTAATGGCGTATCATCGAAACAACCGATACCCCATTGAAGGCGGTGATATCCTGGTCTTAAGTTCTTCTGTGGTCGCTGTGGGTATTTCAAAAAGAACCGATCCCAGAGCCATTGAGGCATTTGCTGAAAACCTCTTTAAGCAGCAGCCGTCTTATACCACTATTTTGGCGGTTAATATTCCCAAATCCAGGGCATTCATGCATCTTGATACCGTCTTCACCCAATTGGATTATGACAAATTCACCATTCATCCAGGGATCGAGAAAGTTTTGACTGTCTTTGAAATCACGCCCAAAGAAAACCATTTAAACATCCAAAAAATCTCTGATAAAATCGAAAACATTTTGGAAAAGCACTTGAAAAAACCCATCACATTGATTCGATGTGGAGGATTGGATGCGATTACAAGTGTTCGAGAACAATGGAATGATGGGGCCAATACATTGGCGATTGCACCGGGCAAAGTGATCGTCTATGACCGCAATCATGTCACAAACAGCATGCTTAAAAAAGCAGGCATTGAAGTGTTAGAAATCCGATCAAGTGAACTCTCTCGAGGACGTGGTGGCCCACGTTGCATGAGCATGCCACTTGAGCGAGAAGATATATGACAAAAGGAGAAAAACAGATGAAATTTAAAGGCAGATCGTTGTTGACCTTGCTCGATTACACCAAAGAGGAAATCCAATACCTAATCGACTTGTCAGCACAACTCAAAAAAGAGAAAAAGGAAGGCATCCTTCATCGCCATCTCGTGGGTAAGAACGTGGTCCTTCTTTTCCAAAAAGATTCGACTCGTACCCGTTGTGCGTTTGAAGTCGGAGCCATGGATTTAGGAATGGGTGTTACCTATTTAGGCCCACAAGGATCTCAAATGGGTAAAAAAGAATCCATCAAAGATACCGCTCGTGTTCTTGGTGGAATGTATGATGGCATCGAGTTTAGAGGGTATTTACAAAGCGATGTCGAAATGTTGGCTCAATATTCAGGGGTCCCTGTGTGGAATGGATTGACCGATTTGTATCATCCCACCCAAATACTGGCTGACTTTTTAACCATTCAAGAACATTTTGGCCATTTGAAAGGCATTCGCTTCGCTTATTTTGGGGATGCCCGCAACAACATGGGGAATTCGTTGATGATTGGTGCAGCGAAAATGGGCATGCATTTTCATGCTTGTGCGCCTCAATCGTTGTGGCCTGAATCCGCGTTGGTTGAAAAATGTCAAGCCATCGCTAAAGAAACTGGTGCAACATTGACGTTTACCGAAGATCCGATGGTTGGAAGTCATCAAATGGATGTCATTTACACCGATGTTTGGGTGTCTATGGGCGAACCCAAAGAGGTATGGGAAAAACGTATCCAAGCGTTACACCCTTATCAAGTCAATCAAGCCATCATGAAAAATGCACAACCCAAAGCCATCTTCATGCATTGCTTACCCGCCTTTCATGGCACAGATACCGAAGTGGGCAGAGAAATCGCTGATGCGTTTAAGGACCTTTACCCCGCAGTTTCTAAGGGCGATTTGGAAGTCACCGATGATGTGATTGAGTCGCCTCAAAGTGTTGTTTTCCAAGAAGCTGAAAACCGGATGCATACCATTAAAGCGGTTATGCTTGCTACCTTGAGGGACTAATATGTCACGTTATGTTATCTCTTTAGGGGGAAACGCCTTAGGAAATACCCCGGCCGAGCAAAAAGCGTTATTATTGTCCGTTGCTGATGCATTATACCCTTTGATTGAAGAAAATCATGACATCGTGATTGTTCATGGAAACGGTCCACAAGTTGGAATGATTAACCTTGCCTTTTCTACTTCTGCTTCAGCACCTCTGATGCCTTTTGCAGAATGCGGCGCTATGAGCCAAGGGTACATCGGGTACCACATTCAAAACGCTATTTATAATAAAATGCATGAAAAGGGACTCAAAAGGCCCATCACCACGCTTGTTTCACAAGTGGTCGTGGATAAGATGGATACGGCGTTCCAAAAACCAACCAAACCGATTGGTAAATTTTACACCAAAGAAGAAAGTGAGCAACTCGCACTCCAGCACGGATACACCATGGTTGAAGATGCAGGACGGGGCTATCGACGCGTGGTTCCAAGCCCAAAACCGATCGACATTTTAGAAAAAGAAAGCATCCTTGCGTTACTTAAGGAGCATCATCTTGTGATTGCAGCTGGTGGCGGTGGGATTCCTGTGATTCATGAAAATGGACACCTTGTGGGTGTGGACGCTGTGATTGATAAAGACTTCGCGAGTGCAAAAATGGCGGAAATCATCGAAGCCGATGCCTTAATCATTTTAACCGCTGTGCCGAATGTTTATCTCAACTACAACCAACCGGATCAAATCAGTCTTCATGACATTACCGTTGCTGAATTAAAACGTTATTTAGGTGAACGTCATTTCAAAGCGGGTTCGATGCTTCCTAAAATTGAAGCGTGTCTATCCTTTACAGAGCGGACACACAAAAAATCCGTGATTGCTTCCTTGGAAGATGCCGAACAAGCGCTACACGGAAAATCTGGAACCATTATTTCTTACTAAAGCACGGAAGTGCTTTTTTTTAATCAAAAAGGGAGTTAGCGAACTCCCTTTTCCTCATCTTTATGCGGCTTCTTTCTTAACGTCTTCGTAAAACTCAACTACGGCCATTTCAATGAATGGCGCAATATAAATAATAGCAATGCCAAATGTGAAGATTCCTAGGATAAACCACCCAATATAACCCAAATACAATCGAAAGAGTTTCATCTTATGCCCTTTCATCATGTTCCGGCTTTGTGTGATGGCATCAACCCCTCTAATGGAAGGATTATCTTTAATGATGTAGAGTGTCATCGCATAACTGAAACTCTTTATGATGCCCGGAATCACGAATAACAACGACCACAAAAACGTGAAGACTCCTTTTAGGATGAAGCCGATAATCGCTGGTTTTAAATGGTCTCTAAAACCCATCACTAAATCTGCATGATCAACTTTTTGTTCTTCTCTTAACCGGGTAAAGAAAAAGATAAGGCCAATGTAGAGCGGTCCAGTAAGAAGGATGGCTGCCCAGGCAAGCGTAGAACTGATGACCAAATACACCAATACAGCGGCGATCACCGATTCAAACCAAAGCGGTTTAACTAAGTTTTTCGCCTGTTGTCTAATTTCAGAATTGGTTCTCATAAAGCATCTCCTTTTTTATTTCATTTTATCATATTTTGAGAGACAAGGGAAAATCCTTTTGAATGGCTAGTCCGCAAGTGTATCCCGTCGAAAAAGCAATCGTGAGATTGAATCCTCCGATAGGGCCATGAAGATCTAAGAGTTCCCCAACGACATAAAGACCTTTAAAATTTTTGACTTCCATCGTGTTGGGATCTATTCCGCGCGTTAAAATGCCCCCTTTATTGACATAAGCCTTTTCCACGGACTCTACTTTATCCATATCCAAAGGAAACTGAATGATGCGGTCCTTAAGAAGGGTTAACTGTGAGGGTGATAGTTGGTTCATCTTCACGTGGGTTAAAGAAAGAGCGTTCATTAGGTAGGGGACTAACCGCTTTTGCATCAGGTGTTCGAGTGTGGTTTGGAGGGATTGTTGTTGGATCATCCCTTGTTTAAGCATCTTCTCCACATCCAAAGCGGATTGAGAGGTTAAGGAAACGCCTAACGTGACTGGTTTTTTTGAGGCCATTTCAAAAAGTTCTTCAGAAGCATGGTAAATGACTGGACCTGATAACCCGAAATGCGTAAAGAGCAAATCGCCTTGATATTTCTTTTTTGATCCTTTTACCACAACCTGTGTGTTTTTTATGCTGATTCCTTGGAAATGCTTGATGGGAGACTTAAGATAAAGATGCGTTTCAGCTGGAGAAAATGGCACAAAAGGTAGACCCATGTGCTCGGCAAATAGAAGCCCTTCCCCATTACTTCCTGTTTGAGGAAACGCTTTTGAACCCATCGCCAACACCAAACGACGCGTTTGGAAGTTTTCCTGTTTCGTCTGGATTTCGTATCCTCCTGAAATCTTATTAATGCGAATCACATGCTGCCGATAAAGGATATTTCGTTTGTTTATATCCCTGAGTAAAGCGTCTAAAACGTGTTGGCTGGCATGGGTTTCAGGAAAGTACTTAAATCCATCTTCTAACACGAGATTGAGTCCTTTTTGACGGAAAAAAGAAACAATTCCTTCTGTGTTCATGTTCCCAAGCGATGGATAAAGAAAGCGTCGATGTCGCAGGGTCAAAGCTTGGATAAAAGCATCATTGGATAACCGGTTAGTCACGTTGCATCGTTTGTTGCCGGTTAAAAGCAGTTTAATTCCTGGACGGTCATTTTTCTCTAAAATGCGATAATCTATCTTAGCTTTTTCTAAAACATTGGCCACCATCAATCCCGATGGTCCAGCGCCTATAATGATGACATCATGCATGGTGTTCACCTTCTAACACTGATAACGCTTCAAGGCTTCCTGAAGCGATATTGAGCGCAATTTTTTAACCGCTATTGGAACGGATAACGTGTATAAGATGAGCGATAATACCAACCCAATAACTAACTTGTAAACCGTTAAGGTCATGGGGAAAACAAGCCCATAAAGCGAAACCAAGTACCATGTCAAGGCTTCAAAACTAAGAAACGCTATGGGCACCGTGCCAATAAATATCATGAGGACATAACTCAAATAACTACGGATGAAAACCCGGTGAATTTCAGAATCGTTATACCCAATTACTTTAAAGAGACTAATATCATAAAGATTGGATTCCAAAGACAACAGCATGATAATGATAAAAATGGCCATCCCAATTCCTAAAGATCCGATAATGAGAACATAACTCATAACGTCTCCCATTTGAGATAAATCTTGAGATTGATTTTGAAGATCCTTCATGTCAATGGTCATTAAATAATGCTGTGACGGTTTTTCTTGAGTCAAAATAACATGATAATAATCTTTAGACAGGCCTTCTGTGAGCAAAAACGATAACGCTTCTCGATTGATATACGCTTTAGATGCCCCATACTCTTCTTGAATGCCTAACACCTTCAACCGAACATTAATTCCGCCGTAACTCAAACTGACGATATCGCCAACTTTATACCGATGCTCGATTTGCAAGGACCGTGTGATAATGATCCCTGGTTGTTCCAACAACGAGGTGATGTTTTTGTTTTTTTGATAGAGCGGATGAAAGGCGTTGTTTGCATCTAACCCCACTAATGTGATGGGTTGCTGATTCAATTTTACAAATGGCAACTCAATCATTCGATCATACTGAATGGTTTCCAAAGGACACGCGTCTTGTGGCATGCAGTAACTCAAGTAGTGATAGTCTGTGTTTTCAAAATAGCGTTTGGTCATATCATCCATGACCCCCACCATGGATAACGAAAGCAAAATCATATAAATCGATGTGAAGATTCCCATGGCAAATACCATGAATCGAACAGGATTTCGCGTGATGTAAGCCGATTTCATTCGATTGAGTAACGATTTACGCCCGAAAGCAAACCCAGTTCTTTTGATAGGTCGTGGCGGTTGAATCACCGGTTGAATAAGCCCCAAAGGACGCACACTCAAGATACGACGAATCACAAAGAAACCTAAGAGAAGCAAAACCGATGACGGCATGATCAAACTGGTGATGATGACATTCGCTTGATGCGTGATGACGGCATTGGGCAGCAAATAGATGGATCCATAGAGGGTCTTTAATGGCTCGGCAAGCCAAAATCCCAATGCGTATCCAATGAGAAGACCTGGAATCGAAATCGCCAATATGAAAAACAAATAAGGGGCCATGATTTCGTGATTTCGATACCCAAGCGCTTTTAAAACACCGATGGCTCCTCGCTGTTCATTAAGAATTTTAACAACCATTAACGCAATGATAAAGACAGCCATAAGGGCTATGACTAAACTTAAAACCAATCCCATTCCTTCCCCACCTTTTAATTCTTCATAAATCGCACCACTTCGCATGGTGTTTATGGTGGATTGAATGTGAAGCACAAAAGGCAAGTGGTGAGCTTTAAAGTCCTCATCGCGATAACTTCCTGACTGGATGATGCCCGCAAAATAGATTCCAAACAAGCCTTCTAACTGATCAAATGATGCCTGAGACACCATAGCCAATCCTCTTGTTTGGCTGTTAATGATAAGCGTGTCTCCAAAAATAGCCAGCGTAAAATCCGGAAATAAAACATAACCTGTAACGTGATAGGTTTGACCTAAAAGATCCATCGATTCCCCAATGAACCATCCATTGGCCTTGGCATACGTTTCGTTTAAAACAATCTCATTTTCCGCGATAGGTTTACGTCCCTCTGTGATAAATGATTGATTAATTTGATTGGCATCGCGTATGACACGAATCGTATGTTGAGTTCCTTCATGATGCTTATAAATGTCTTTATAAAGGCGTTCTTCAATCAAGGTTTGACTAAATTGGTTAACGAAACTTTCTTTTCTTCGCTCAATGAGGGAAGCAAACAAACTGGGTTGATCTTGGAATAAGTCCCTTAATGAAGAGCTGCTATCTAACCCGAAAAAAATAACCTCATCTTCGGTTGTAGTATCCATAATGGTCACATTGAAATCTTCTTGGACATACGCCTTTAGATACGCCTCTGTGGGTGCCTTGATGGCTTGAATGGAGTACGTCATGCTCACATAAATTAACGAACTCATCGCAATGATGATGGCAAGCAAGACAATTTGAAGCCCTCTTCTTTTTAAGGTGTTGATGACGTTTTTGTAGAGCATAATCAACTCCAAGACAAGACGGATGCATCCGTTTTTTCTAAATTGATGACGTTTTCAATAACCCGTCCAGAGTTCATCTTTATGACCCGATCAGCAATCTGTGTAATCGCTGGATTGTGTGTAATTAGAATGATGGTGGTTTGATAACGTGTGTTAAGGTCTTGTAGCAGTTTTAGGATTTCTTTTCCATTGGTTTCATCTAAAGCTCCTGTGGGCTCATCACACAGCAAAACAGAGGGTCTCTTGACTAAAGCTCGAGCAATGGAGATCCGCTGTTGTTCTCCTCCAGACATTTGATGGGGGTACTTGTCTTTGATCGCACTCAATCCCACTTGATCAATCAACACATTAACGTCCATCGGGTTTTTAGAAATGTAAGCGCCAAGTTCAACGTTTTCGGTCCCGGTCAGTGTTTGTAGTAAATTGTATTGCTGAAAAATGAACCCCATGTGTTTTCGTCTAAACTCTGTAAGTTGTTTCTCATCCATCAAATCCAATCGCTTTTCTTGGATGGTAACATGCCCTTCAGAGGGATGATCTAACCCACCCATTATATTTAGCAACGTCGATTTACCGGATCCAGAAGGTCCTAAGACAACAACAAACTCCCCTTCTTCGATGGTTAGATTAACTGAAATGAGTGCTTTTGTTTGAATGACTCCGTTATCATATGTTTTCGTGACAGATTCTAGCTTGATGGCCATGTTATCCTCCTATGTAAGGCTTTAATAGTGCTTTAATTTTCTTTGTTGCTCGTTGTTCAAAATCAAAGTAGGTTCGGTTTTGTTCATAAAGATAGAGAATAAACTCGGATGCGACAACCGCATAGATGATTTCGGATAGGTCGTTTGGTGTCATCAAATCATCATTGAAGACCAACAACCGTGAAAACCGTTGATTTAAATCTTCGATATACCGATAATCTAAAGCGACCAATCCGTCAAACAGTTTCCGGTTTTTTTTCGCAAGCCTTAAGCTAGCCGTCATTAAATCCATTAACACGGGTTTGCTGAATGTTTTCATTTTGTTGATGGGCTTTAAGATGATTTCAATCAGGATGTCTTCTTTCATTTTGCTAGTGGAATCCAAAGAATCCTCAAAGGTAGCCATCTTCTCAAAGACAGATAACAAGATGGCTTCTTTGCTATCAAAATAATTGAATAGTGTGCCTTCGGCAATATGACACGCTTTGGCAATCGTTTTGGTTTTTGTCTGATCATAACCCAACGTGTTAAAAAGCGTTTCTGCTTCTCTTAATATACATTCTTTCGTTTGCTCTTTTATTTCTTGTGAGATTCTGGCCATTTTGATCTCCTTTTTATATGAGTTAACTCATTTGAGTATACTCATATTATAATATGGCCTGTTTTTTTTGTCAATAAAAAAGAGATTCATCATCTCTTCGTTTTAACTATCTTGTTATTGCGTTTTTCAAGGGGTGAATCCTATTTTACTCAAACGGAGTCTTTTCTTCTTTTGATTCCGTTTTGATGATGTTATTTTTTGACTTATAAAGCAGTTCAGCAAAAATAACCATTTGCATCACCCGTTTTTTATCCCCTTTGATAACAAACTGATAAAGGCGATAATCGTGATAGATTTGAACATTCCGTCCAATATCAGAAGGAAGTGTTGGAATGCGCTTAGGATCAAACGTCAGCTCCACTTCTTTATCGAACATCGTCCCGATGTACCGATAGTCATTTTGATTCATGATGAAAACCCCAGAACCCACAACCTTTATGGTTCCATCTTTATAGGATTCAAGATCAACTTCAGATTGAAGCCGAAAATCAGGCTTATCTTGGATTTCTTTTCGCATCGCGTCTTCTTGACGATGATAAAATTCAGAAATCGTCTTCCCATTGAGTTGACCATAGAGGTCCATTTTTAATCGATGCCCACAATGGGTGCAAATCAACTCATTTTTATGACTAATCAATGTTTTTTCATCACATGAAGGGCATTGATAAAGAACGTTTTCAAAATTGGATAAATCATGTATGTTGTATGTCCATTTTCTCACTTGGTTATCTAAGGATGCATTATAATACATGCCTTTTGTGATTTTGTTATAGATTTCTTCTACCGATTGTTGAGAAATTTCATCTGTTTTCAATAGCGGAAACACATGACTCATCACGTTTCCTTTAAATGATTTTTTTGACCAGGGAGGGTTTGAAAAATAGGCACCATGGTGTTTGCACATGTACACATCCACTTGAGCCTTTTTAACAAGTTTGGCGATCTGAAAAGGAATCTCCAATGTTTCACCGTAAGAGGAGATTTGACCTTCTGGGTAGAGACAAACCATCCCTTTTTTCTTAAGTATCTCCATAATGCTTTTTGTTGACCTAATGTCTGATTGAAACAAACATTTAGGGATGCTTCTTGCCATTCTCATGAAGAAACCAGCTGGTTTCGTGTAATACATTTTGTCGACAGCAACATAGGTTAAACGTTTAGGAAACAAGGCGGTGGTAGAATAAATGAAATCATAAAATGAGGTGTGGTTGGCAATAATAATGGAAGGTTTTGAGATGGCTTCATCCTTTATGATGCGTTGCCTTTTAAAAAACGCAAACACATAAAGAAGGCCTGCAAAAGGAAGATATAAAAATGGATTGGGGCGTTTCATGATAGCAACTCACTGATGATCCCATCCGCAGGATACGTTTCACTTTCAATCATGTGTTTAATTTGAGCATGCTTATGTGCATCGATGGTGTATTTTCTTGATACGAAGATTCCAAAGCCCATCAACACCATTGGAGCAATCAACAGAATCAATCGAATAGCCAGCATCGCGCTATCGGGTTGCAAAAGCACTTCGGCTTCTCCTGGTTGCCGCTCGATGAAGCCTGCAAATCCAATAATCCACATGACCAACGATAATCCAACGCCTTGAGCAATCTTGTTGATAAAATTCGTAAACCCACTCATTTGACCATCGAGACGTGTTTTAAATTTGAGTTCACCCGCATCCACGACATCACCGTACATGGCGTGTGGCACCAAGCCAGGACCACTGATTCCAAGACCCATAAGCGCTCCAACACCATAAACGAGCAAAGGGTTCCCGTTTTGTGGAATCAAAAAGAGTAAAATAGCGGTAAAGATCCACAGAAAAGCTCCAAATCGGTAGGCGTACGTTTTCCCTCTTTTTTCTATCATTTTGAGATAAAGTGGCAACGCCACAATTTGCATGGAAAACATGATGGCTGCTCCAATTAAGCCAACCATGCTGGCTTGTCCACTGGCTGTCGTTTTTTGATCCACATAGAAATTGACAAAGAAAAAATAAAGTCCGCTCATGATCGCCATGGTCATATGAAGCATCATAAACATCCATAAATAATGGCGAAATGGTTTAAGACTAAGCGGTTGAGTCAAATGCTTAAAGGAGAGTTTTGATTGAACGGGTTTAGACATAATTTCTTCCTTTGCGAAAAGTCCAGTGACTAAAATGCTTAGAGCAAAAATGAACCCAAAGGAAAGACTCATGACTTGATAACCGATGGTGGCCTCATCAAAGCTATTAACAATAATCCCTGGAACAGCCACACAAATGATGGATGAAAAAATACTAAAACCGAGTCGATAAGAGTTATAAGAAGCACGTGTTTGATAATCTCTTGATATTTCACTTGAAAGAGAATAATAAGGAATCATCACCATGGTTTGAACTGTGGTGAAAACCAAATAAGAAAGCAAAACGACCATCACTTTTAGAAAGGTCTCTGAAAAATCATAGGGAAAGAATAGGAAATACATGGAAAGCAAGACCAAGGGGGAGGAAACGATTAAGTAGATTCGACGCTTCCCAAACCGAGATTGAGTCTTATCTGATAGATAACCCATGATGGGATCGGTGATGGCATCCCAAAGTCTAGCAAATAGCATAATAAACCCCGCCCAAAAAGGGGAGATTCCCACTGTTACGACTAAAAAATACGAATATAAAAAGTTAACAATATTGAAAGATCCCCCACCAAAAATATCCGCTGATGCAAACGCTAATTTATTTTTTAAGCCCTGTTGTTTCATACGATCTCCCAAATCTCTTTTTTTCATTATTATAGCATGAATTGATGAAGTAATTCTTGATTTTTAAGAGATGCATGATATAATATGCCTACACGAAAGTTGGAGGTATCCACCATGAATTCCTATCGCGGAGAAGAAAATCGCCTAAATGATATATCGAAGTATGATTTGGTTGTTGAACGATTAAAAGAAAGAGGCGTTGAACTCAGAGACATTGCTGAACTCACATACGACTTACAAATTAAATATGTGCCAACGTTAGAGTTTCCAACCTGTATGGATCATGTCCAACGTGTGGTTATGAAGCGCGAGGTTCAAAACGCGATTTTGACCGGTCTTGAACTGGATATTTTAGCAGAAAAAGGACTTCTTTCTGAACCGCTATCTACGATGTTGTTAAGTGATTATGGTCTTTACGGCATCGATGAGGTGTTGGCATTAGCCATCGTTAATGTTTATGGATCCATTGGGTTTACCAATTTTGGTTATGTGGATAAAGTAAAGCCCGGAATTATTAAACGATTAGATGATGAAGGAAAAAAAGAAGGTAAATGCCATACCTTCTTAGACGATATTGTTGGAGCGATTGCTGCAGCAGCAGCCAGTTCGATTGCGCACAGATACGCACCTGCACTATTCAAATAGCGATCAAGAAGATTGCTATTTTTTTATTTTCCCAAAAGGGGCTAGATAAATCACAAACCGCTCTTGTCCATCGAGTTCCATCAATTGATTAATCGCTTGATCGTCAAAAGCGGCTATCGCGCATGTGCCCATGGAAAGTTGTTCAGCTACAAGATAAAGGTTCTGACAGACGTGTCCAGCATCTAAAAAGAGATACCGATAGCCTCTCATTCCGTATCGAAAGGTGGTTCGATAACTGTCTGCAACCCAGATGAAGGTGACCGGAGCATCTTTGACCATTTTTTGTTTCAAGCATGCTTGATACAACCCTTCAGTGAACTGGTTGGATGCGTTGATTTGTATCAGTTCATGGGACAAGGCTAAATACCGGTATAACCCTGGGCTGAGACCTGAAACCGATTGGATAGCTAAATAGGTTTCGAAAGGGTGTCTAGCTCCAGCAGACGGAACCGTGCGAAACGTCGCCAGATTTTCCCGTGTTCTTTTGACTCCTTGCGTCATATAGAGCACATAAGAAAGTTCTTCCAATGAAAGAGAGTCTGAACGATAAAGTCGATGGGATTGTCTGTTGATGATGGCCTCTTTCAATGTCAAAGATGGAAATGTCAAGGTCTCGATTTTTGGTAGCGTAAGTGGAACTCCTTGATAAGGCATTTCTAAGGGGGGTTGTGTCATGCCTTTCTCTTGGTCTGTTTGTGGCATGGATTCATACGTAGAACCTTCTAAAAATAGATGGCCGATATGTTGTTTTTTCATCATCATTCCTCCTTATTTCCTATTTTATCACGAAATCAAAAACCAAACGATTAATGGAGCAAATTAACCCTATATGTTTTATAAATAAGGTATAATGAAGGTAGTTTAATGAAGGAGGATTTTATATGGATCATCAAACGACATTTCAAAGTTTACGCCGGTTTAACATCATCATGGGAGGCATTCATCTGTTTCAAGGCATCATGATGATTATTTTGGGGTTTACCTTGACCCAACTAGGTGATTTTAAGTTGCGAATTTTTCAACACTATCTTGAGTTTGTCCGAACAGGACCGGATTCTGGATTCTTGTCATTTGCTCGAACAGAAATTTTTTCATTGCCATTTTTCGTCCTTGTCGCATCGTTTTTACTGATTTCAGCACTGGCTCATGCGTTGATCTCCTTTCCAAAGAAAATTAACGCAATGTACAACAGCGATTTAGAAAAAGGCATTAATAAACTTCGTTGGTTCGAATACGCCTTGAGTTCCTCGGTCATGATTGTTCTAATTTCTTATCTGTTTGGCATTTGGGACATCGCTTCATTGGTTCTTATCTTCATTGTTAATGCTTCAATGAACCTCTTTGGTCTCGTTATGGAGCAACTCAATTCCGGTAAAGTTAAAAAAGATGTGGATTGGGGTCCCTTTATTTGGGGAACTATCGCTGGTTTGGCGCCTTGGTTTGCGATTATCTTCTACATGACTGGATCAACCCCTGAAGCAACCGAACAAACCCCATGGTTCGTTTGGGCCATTGTCGGAACGTACTTTGTGGCTTTCAATTCCTTCCCAATCAACATGATTTTGCAATATCTTGGAAAAGGCAAATGGAAGAACTATCTTTATGGTGAGCGTGGATACATCATCTTGAGTTTGGTCGCGAAATCCATCTTAGCTTGGTTGGTATTGGTTGGTGCACTACAACCTTCTTAATCCAATGTGGTATAATAGAAGTTGAAAAACTTCTATTTTTTTAGGTGACTTATGGGACTTAGACACGTTTTTAATCCAGAGCTATTTCAAGGAGCAAAAAGGAAGGATCGCTATTTTGAAGGTTGGTACTTCAAGATGGTTACGAAAGATTTAAAGCATTCGATTGCACTCATTCCTGGTGTTAGCCTTAATAAAAAAGATCCTCATTTGTTCATCCAAGTTTTTGTTGTCCACCATGTGGATGAACCCACCTTAAAAACCGATTACATTCGATACCCTTATGTTTCTGATTTTTTTGATCCTCAGTCTTTTTTGATTCGAGTCGGTTCTTCTATTTTCTCCAAAAACTATGTGGATCTCAATCTTACAGGTTCGATGGTTTTAAAAGGACGGATTCAATGGGAGGACATGACCCCGATTCACCAATCGATTGGATCGCCAAACATCATGGGATTTTTTGGATACTTCGGGTTTATGGAGTGTTATCATGGCGTTTTATCCATGAATCATCGCTTGGATGGAACACTGGTTATCGATGAAATCCCGTTGGATTTTTCAGGCGGAAAAGGGTATATGGAAAAAGATTGGGGTGTCTCGTTTCCAAAAGAATACGTTTGGATGCAAACCAATCATTTTGACCGTGATGATGTATCCCTCATGTTCTCCTATGCTCAAATCCCCTTTCTTGGGTTTCATTTCAAAGGGCTAATCTCGGTGTTCATGCTTCATGGAAAAGAATATCGGTTTGCTACCTATAATTTTTCAAGAGTCATCAAAGAAATTTTGAGCGACAATATGACCACTTACCACATCAAAAAAGGACGTCTTCGGTTGGAATTGATCGCAAAAACCGATCGTTCAGTTGACTTGATTTCCCCTAAATATGGTTTGATGAATGAAACCATTAAAGAAGGGTTGTCCGGTTCGGTTGCTGTTAAACTGTGGCATAAAAACCGACTCATTTATTCAGGAGTCGGTATCCGAGCAGGTATCGAGATAATGAAAAAAAGTAGATGATTCTACTTTTTTATTTTGGGATTTCGATGATAATGGTTGTGCCCATTTTGGGTTTCGAAAGAAGTTCTATGGTGCCTCTATACTTAATAACCACGTGTTTGACAATCGCTAAACCCAACCCAGTTCCTCCATCAAGACGTCCTTTATCCACGCGGTAGAACCGTTCAAAAACTTTATGTTGATGTTCTTTTGAAATACCAATGCCTTCATCTTTAACCTTAAAGGTGAATGTTTTTTCATGATTTTTTAATTCAATATAAACCTTAGAGCCTGATGGGCTATAGCGAATGGCGTTTTCGATGATGTTTTTCACCATCTTGATGATGTCCACCTCGTCGCAAGCAAAAGAGATAGGCTCTAATGTTGTTTCAAGTATCATGTGTTTGCTTTTTGATAAGGTTTGCAGTTGATCAATCGCTTGAAGAACGGCTTGATCGATGGGTTGTTCTGTATAGTTTTCGTGGGTTAAATGTTCAAGACGCGACAAAATCAGCATATCTTCCACCAATGCGGTCATCATTTCGGCTTGTAAAACGATCCGATGCGCTGAGTCCATGACGTCTTTACCCTTTAAAATTTCGTGACTGATTAATTCAGCATGCCCTTTAATCGCGGTCAAGGGGGATTTCAGTTCGTGTGAAGCGTGAGCGAAGAAATCGCGTTTCATTTGATCCACTTTTCGTTCGGTTGTGACATCTTTGATTAACGTCAAAATGGTTGTATTTTGTTGGAAAGAAGGATTAACAGAAATGTAAAATACCCGTATCTCTAACCACTTATCCTCGTGTCTTAAGTCAAAAATTTGATTTTCCCTGGTTTCCAAGGAACGAAGAATCGCGTTTTTGATTTCCACGCTTCGAAGCGAGTAGTGCATCGGCTTGAAAAGGGCCTCTTCTGTTAATTGAAACTCAACTTTTGCATCGTCGTTAAAGTAGGTCACATCGCCTTTGTGGTTGATTAGCAAAACACCTTGTTTAATCTCGTTTAAGACTTTGTCCAGTTGTGCCTGATACGACTTGATTTTTGAGATGTGTTGGGCTGTGTCATAATGAATTTGGTTGATTTCATGCATGATCTCATTGATTTCAGGGTAGGGACTCATCAAAGCCACCATTTGATAGGTTCCTCTTTTGATGTCTTGAATTTTGTCTTTGACTTGATACCATGGTTTTAAGAGGGTTTGATTGATTTTCAAAACACCAACATAATAAATGGATACCCAAAAAAGCGATGATAAAATAAACGTCCAAGTTAGATTGGAATAGATTTTCAATTGTGAATCAACCAGTAAAGATACCCTAAGATAGTTTCCGTCAGGCATTTGCTTGGCTATGTAGAGTAAGTTCATGTTCACGGTATCTGAATTTCTAGAGAAAACCTTTTCCAATTGGATGATTTCAGGGCGATTGCTTTTGTCTTGACCTATTTCTGAATCGTGAGAGTCCGCCAAAACAAACCCTTTTGAGTCTAACAAGGTGATACGTCTTTGATTGGCGGTTTGATACGTTGAAACAAATGCTTGTTCTGTTCCTGTAAAGTGAAGATAACTGCTTTCAACTTCAGCCAAAACAGAGGTCATCAAGACGTGTTGATTGTTTTGATGGTATTTGACCAATGAAAAGAAAACCACCATGAAAAAGACCGTGAAAGCACCTAACAAAAGAAACAGGTTTTGGTAAAGCAAGACCCGTTTCATACAAGTTGATACCCGATTCCACGAATGGTTTCGATGCTTAGATCCGCTGTCGCTAATTTGAGTTTTTGCCGTAACGCTTTGATGTGCATATCGAGTGCGCGGGTTTCACCCATAAAATTCGTTTCCCATACTTGATGGAACACCGTTTCTTTTTGGATGACCTGACCTGCGTGGCTGACTAGTAGCTTCAAAATAGCATATTCCTTTTGCGTGAGATAAAGCGGTTGATTAAAGACAAGACAGGTATGCTTTTTAATATCCAAAACCAGGTTTTTATAAACAATGGTATTGGGTTCTTGAAAACGTCTCATTTTCGATTGAATGCGTGAGGTCAGTTCCAAAACACCAAACGGTTTAATCATATAATCATCCGCTCCCATGTCCAAAGCAATGACTTTATCCATTTCGCTTTGCAAAGCCGAGATCATCATGATAGGAATGTGTTTGTCGTCCTTTCGTATGGTTTTAAGGAGGTCTAATCCAGACATGTCCGGCAACATAATATCTAATAAAATCAGTTGTGGCTTAGTCTGATTAAATGCCTCTAAAAAATCTTTGCCGTTTGAAAATTTGAGACTGGGATACCCCATGTGCTCAATGGTTTTTTCAATCACGTATCCAATTTCAAGATCATCTTCAACAAAATAAATCATACACCCTCCTAAAACAATGGAACATTCTTATGGGTTCCTTTGACCATGAAAATAATCCATTGGGCAATGTTGACTGCGTGATCACCCACACGTTCGAAGTATTTAGCTACCATCAAAACATAAATGGCTTCATTGGGATCAATTTTATCTTCTTTTAACTCATACGTCATCTTTTGAATAAGAGACTGAAACAACGTATCCACTTGATCATCCATGTCAATCACCTCTTTGGCTAAGGATTCACTGACGGAGACCAACCCTTCAATACTTTTAAGCACCATCTGATCAACTGTTTTAGCCATCGCAGAGGTGATAGGCAGCATCCGTTGATTGCGTGTATCCTCAAGATGAAGCGTCATCTCGGCAATGTCACTCGCATGATCACCGATGCGTTCTAAATCGGTAATGAGCTTTAAAATGCCTGTCACCAACCTTAAATCGGATGCGACAGGTTGCTCTTTCCAGATGATTCTTAATGCTTTTTTTGCGATTTCTTCTTCATAATGATCGACTTGTTCATCTTTTTTAATGACTTCACGTGCTAACGTTTTGTCGGTGTTCTTAAATGCAATGAGTCCTTCTCTAAGATTAGCCAAAGCTAAATCCGCCATGTAGGCTACATCTTTTTTTAAATCCTCAATGGATTGCATCAACGTTTGTCTTAAGGTCATTTCTGTTTACCTCCATTATACCATCTCATCCGAATCGGCCTGTGATATATTCTTCAGTTTTTTTGTTTTTTGGTGTTGAAAAGATGAGAGAGGTTTCACCAAACTCAACCAACTCTCCTAGAAAAAAGAATGCGGTTTTATCTGAGATGCGCGCGGCTTGTTGCATGTTATGGGTAACGATGATAATCGTGTAGTTCTTTTTTAACTCAACGATAAGGTCTTCGATCTTAGCTGTTGCGACTGGGTCCAATGCTGAAGTGGGTTCATCCATTAAAATGACATCGGGTTTCATCGCAATCGTTCGAGCAATACATAACCGTTGTTGTTGTCCGCCCGATAGCGATAGCGCTGAGTCTTTAAGGCGATCTTTGACCTCATCCCACAAGGCTGCTTGTTCAAGTGACGTTTGTACGATGGTGTTTAAAAGGGATTTATCCTTAATCCCTTGGCATTTGGGGCCATAAACAATGTTATCGTAGATGGACATTGGAAATGGGTTTGGTTTCTGAAAAACCATTCCAACGCGTAATCGAAGATCAATTGGGTTGAATGTTTTCTCATAAATGTCTTGATGATGATAAAAGACATCGCCTTGAACACGGCATGTGGGTATGAGGTCATTCATTCGATTCAAGACCCTCAATAGCGTGGATTTTCCACACCCTGAAGGACCGATAAATGCTGTGATTTCACGCTCTTGAATCGCTAATGAGACATTTTTAATGGCTTGAAATTCACCGTAGAATAAATTGAGTTCTTTGATATTAAACACGTTGTTCATACGACACTTCCTTTGAATTTTTTCATCAGTTGATAGGCGAAGAGTTTAACCAAGACATTGATAGCAAACACCACGAACAAGATAATTAAAGCAATCGCTGCGGCCAACTCATAGTTAGGAGCATCGCCTCCCATAATGACCCAAATGTGAACCGCTAAAGTTGTGGCTCGTTCGGTTAGAATCACACGATCTGAGATGGCCGCCCCAACAGCAAAGATTAAGGCAGCTGACTCCCCCATAACACGCCCAATTCCAAGGAGAACACCCGTTAATATGCCAGGCGTTGCATTCGGTAAAACCACTTTAAAGATGGTTTGTGTCTGGTTGGCACCCAATGCCAGTGAACCTTCACGCAACTCATTGGGAATCACTTTTAACGCTTCTTCAGTGCTTTTGATAATCGTGGGTAAAATGATAACGCTCATGGTCAATATACCGCTTAGAACAGAACCGCCTTTGGTTTGTACCGTTTGATTTAATAGAGGAATAAAGACCGCAGCCCCTAACATACCATAAATGATGGATGGAACACCTGTTAATAAATCCACCAAGCGTTTAAGCATTTTGGTAAAAATGCTTAACTTGCCTATCTCATGAAAGTAAATGGCCGTGAGCACACCAATAGGCACAGAAAGTATTAGAGTAAAGAAGATCGTTAAGAGTGTAGCAAGGATTGATCCTCTAATGCCACCTCCGACAATTTGGATGGTCATCTCGTTGATGGTAAAAGCCTGATCCAGTTGACGACTCATCACGGCTGCCCCTTGTCGAGATATGGCAAACAAGGAAAAATCATTCATCGAGACTTTCTCAACGGACGATCCAATGGTTACACTCACCAAGTTGGGACGTCCTTCCTCATCAAAATTGTTTTTATCCAACGCTTTTTTAAACGGGCTATCTGGATGTACATAGGCAATCACAACAATCGGATAACCGGCTTTGTTTTGACTATCTGCAAGCCCTATCCCCCATTTTTCCGAGTAATAGATGTCATCATCCAAGTCCTTTTCTAAAATGATTGACCCTTGGGTTTCCAAAACAAAAATATCCGTTGAATAGGTGCGTGAATCGCCAATAATCGTTGACCATCTAACCAAATGTAATCCAGTAACAACTAAGTAGACAATCACCATGCCCAATATAAAGACACCGATGCTTCCGACCATATAGACCATGATCCGTGTCATTTGGTCTTTCATGTGGCTGTTTTGACGTTTAGGCTTCATCGAGATTACCTACCTTTTTCATCACATAGCGTAGCATCGCGTTGGTGGTGATAATAACAACCATTAACACCAAACCTACAGAAAACCTTACATCATAGTCGAGCCCTGTTGTTTCTTTGAGTCCTAAAAGCATGCGTGATGTTAACGTTGAAGTGGTTTGTAAAGGGTTGACTGTGATGCCACTAAATGAGTTACCTGAAACCATCGAAACCGCTGTCGCTTCACCCAATGCTCGACCAATTCCAAGAATAACACCTGCGAATATCCCGCTTTTAGCACTAATGAGAACGACTTTGAAATAGGTTTGCATGGGGGATGCAGCAAGCGCTAAAGAGCCTTCAATTAAATCGTTTCTAACGGATCGAATCGATGTTTCAGCGACCGCTGTCATGGTAGGAAGCGTCATCATGAATAAAACAAAGATCGTGCTTAAAAGGGATAATCCAGCGGCTGTTTGCTGGCCCATTTGATCGCCAATCCAAGACACAAACTTAGTAATGACCCCCAAACCGATAACACCGTAAATAATCGATGGAATCGATGCCAACATTTCAACAACACTTCGAATAATGATGCTAATGTTTTTAGGTGCTATTTTAGCGATAAAGAGCGCCGTAATCACAGCGACCGGTACGGTAAGAAAAAGCGAAAGAAAAACCGCAATCAACGTGTTGATAACTGCAAAACCAATTCCATAAAGGGATGATCCCCCTAAAGGTCCTAAAAGCCATTGGTTTCCAAAAATGAACGAAAAAAATCGGACAGGTGGCAACATTTGAACACCTGTTAGACTGTTGTATCCTTCATATGAAAACAAAAAGGGGGAAACTCCTTTAGAGGCAATCACCCCAATGATCATAATAATAAAGGATGCAGATAAAATGGCAGCTGCTAAAAACAAATAGCGAAAGACGCTGTCGAGCGTCTTTCTGGTCGATAAAAAGGAGGTTTTCGAGTGGTTGTTTGTCATATAGTTCCTTCCTCATCGTGAGGCGCTGATGAGGTTATTTGACATCAGCCCAAGTTGTATACGTTCCGTTATATATCTTTTTTAATGCATCAGCTGTTAGATTGATGATTGGATTATCTAAGTGAACGATGGCCACAATGGCATCAATCGCAACAACACCAGTAATTAATGCAGGTTCGGATGCTGTGAATTCTCTGGATGCAAAACCAACATGAATGGATAACGCATCATTGATTCCACTTGCATCCCCATTGGTTCCACGATACGCATTACTTGACCCCGTATGGTTGTGTTCAGGAACGACATTGCCGCATTTCGCAGAGAAGTCTGGAGAGATGTCCTTAGCGAGCTTTTCAACGGAATCCGATCCACCAATTTTTAATGTGTACGCGCTGTTGTTTTGTTGACAAATTGGGTGTTCCAATCGAACTTGATCCCATGGACGACCCGAATTCACATCAACAATACCGCCGGCTTGCAAAATGGATAGGAGCCCTTCAGTGGAACCCATGTAGGCAATAAATGCCTTTGATAATGCTTCATAAGCTGCGGCATCCGCTCCATAAACGCTGTAGTCATCACGAAGCATGTAGTTAAACCGACGAGCCAGTTTATAAGCACCTGAGAGAACGTTTTCTTCAGTTGGAGCAACTCCTTCAAAATGAAGGCCTTTAAATAAAGCTGTGTTTAATGTAGATAGAGATACATAGCCGATGGCGTACTTATCGGTTTGAACTGCGGATACTTGCTCAGCGTTTCCAGCGACAATAAACCCTTTAGCCAATACTGAATCGTCTTTAGCGGCTTCTTTAAAGCCAATGCCATTCATAAACCCATCGCGGGTTCCACTTGATGTATCACGTGTATAAACATTAATGGTGGATTCCATCACAAATCCTTCTACTTTAGGCGAGCATGCCGCCAACATGATGACAACCATCATGGATAATGCTGTCAAAAAATACTTCATATAAGTCTCCTTTATTTGGTTTACATCTTTATTTTATGGAAAGTCGTGTCAAGTTGAAATCATGGTGGTGTAAGTTGATTGTAAAGTTCGTGTAAAGTGTGTCAATCGATTCTAATCGTTTTGAGTTATACTTAAAGTAGAGTTATTTCGAAAGGAGCCCTTATGGAACTGACGTTGGAACAAAAAAAGCAGATCATTCTTATGCAAAAAAATGAACTGACGGAGTATTATATCTATCATCATATCGCTAAAACGGTTAAAAATGAAAAAAACAAGGCGATTCTCATCCGAATTGCCGAGCAAGAAAAGGCCCACCTCATCATATGGGAAAAATACACACAAACCAAGGTTAAACCTAAATATGGGAAAATTATGCTGTATAAACTATTGAATCTCTTGTTTGGATTTACTTTTGTCGTCCGTTTAATGGAACGAGGTGAGGAAGTTGCTCAAGGCGTTTATGAATCATTAGCTGCCATTATACCGGAAGCGATGGTCATCAAGTGTGAGGAAGATGAGCATGAAGATGCTTTGGTGGAATCCCTTGATGAGGAAAGACTCAAATACATCCGTTCGATGGTTCTCGGATTAAATGACGCGTTAGTCGAATTGACCGGGGCGTTAGCGGGTTTGAGTTTTGCTATCGCAAACACCACAATTATTATGCTTTCTGGTGTAATTACCGGTATCGCTGCCACGTTATCCATGGCAGCAAGCGAGTATTTGTCAACCAAAGCCGAGGGTCGCGAAGACGCTTTTAAATCGAGTCTTTACACGGGGACAGCGTATTTAATTGTCGTCGCTATTTTGATCATGCCTTATATCTTTTTAAGCCATGCGCTTCTCGCATTTGCGATCATGATGACATCGGCTTTATTAATTATCTTTGTGTTTAATTATTACATGAGTGTTGCTTTAAACCTCTCATTTAAAGAACGGTTCACACAAATGGCTCTTATTAGCTTAGGTGTCGCCTTATTATCGTTTGCCATTGGCAGCATTCTTCGCATCACATTAGGTGTGGATATATAAAAAAAACCAAGCATCGCTTGGCATTCCGAATTGAATGATGCATTCGATTCGGTTTTTTATTTATATAAGCCATAGGCGTTTTCAATTGGTTGAACGAAAACGATTCCTTTTCCAGGTTCATCAAGTTGCAAATCGGTTCTGATGGCTGAGACAATGGCATCCACCCCATCGGTTTCAGCAATAATGAGGACAATTTCTTTCTCAGGAGAGATTTCCATGTTAAAAAGCTTCTCTGTCTCATGAATACCAGAGCCTCTCGCTTGAATAATGGTGCCTCCTTTGGAACCTGCTTTTTTAGCAGCATCCATGACCTCTTCGGCCTTTCCTCGGTCAACAATTGCGGTAATCATTTGATACATGGCTTTTTCAACTCCTTTTTCAACATAGTGTTCGGGTAAAACGTGGGACCCGATGATTTGACAAACCGGAATGGTATAAGCAATGCCGTGATTGGGTTTATCAAACTTGAATTTTTCATCCAACTGCTTTAAAACCGTTAACGCAAGATCAGCATCCGCTAACATCATGATGACTTCTTTTCTACTATCCGCGATTTCTAAAAGTTCCAACCATTTCTTCTGAACGGTGCCCTTTGCTAAAAATGTGGTCGCTCCAGATACTCCTGCTAATTTAGCAAGTTTAATCATCTTGTTGGCTACACCACATGGTGCAATAATAAAGATGAGATAATGCTGGGTCATGGATTTTGTCATATCCAATCAAACTCCCTTCTTTTTGGTCTTTACGATATACATGAGACCTAACAGTTCCAAAGTGATGACCGGCATCAATGCGACCATTGCAATCATACCAAAACCATCCATAATTAAATCTGCGGATTCAACAGCACCGGTGATGCCGTTGATAAACGCTAAAATGAAGGTGGCTGTCATGGGACCGGTGGCAACACCTCCTGCATCAAATGCAATCCCAACAAACAGTTTAGGAACAAAACGGCTCAAACCCAGTGCGAGAAGGTAGCCAGGAAGTAAATAGTGCCAAATTTGAAGGTATGGGACATAGATTCTTACCAAGGATAAGACAACAGCTAATCCAACCCCTACTGATAAGGCGATTAAAACCGATTTTTTTCCGATATATCCACTGGTTACCTCTTCAATTTGCTCGGTTAACACGTGCACAGCTGGTTCTGCTAAAATGGTGGTAACTCCTAATATAAAGCCAAAGACCAAAATGACCAAATAAGGCTTGTTATCTCCCATTTCAAAACCCAACCATTGCCCAATATCCATAAAACCACCGTAAGCCCCGGTTAAGAAGAGAAACAATCCTAGCGAAGCGTAAATCAAGCCTTTAAAGAGACGAATCATTTGTCTTCTTTTCATTTTCGCAAAGACAAGTTGAAACACGATAAAGACCAACAACAGAGGAATCATGGAAAGAATGGTTTCTTGGAATCCCAATTGAATGGCATTTTGATATAGGGTCCATACGGTTTTTTCTATGACAATATCTGGCTCAATTTCCGAGTTAAACGAGATGTTAGAACGGATGATCCCATAAATCAAAACGGAAAGTATTGCACCAGTAGAAACAATCGCAATGGTCCCAAAACTGTCTTTCTCAGAGGCTTTGGAGTCCTTTTTCAAATGGGAAATCCCCTTGGCCAATGCCAAGATGAAAGGAACAGCCAAAACACCGGTGGTCGCACCCGATGTATCAAAAGCAAAGACCAAATACTGTGGCTTAACCCATACTGCAATCAACACAATCACAAGGTATAAAACCGCAAGGACCAGATAAAGGGGTAGTCCATAAATAATCCGAAGAAAAGCAAGCCCTAATAACAAAGCGATTCCAATAGACACCACAATGACAATGGATAGGGATTGAATCATGCCTGATGTGGCCAACTCGATGCGCTGACCCAAAATGATGAGTCCAGGTTCGGCAAACGAAATGACAAAGCCCAACAAAATGGCACCCAACAGCAAATAAATGAGCCGGTTAGATCGTGCCAAAACGGTTCCAATATGATCACCCAAAGGGGTAATACCGATGTCAACACCAATCAAAAATAAGGTTAAACCGATGATGATGCAAAAAGAACCAATCAAAAAAGCCAAAAGTGCGCTTCCACTTAGAGGAATGAAAAAAACATGAATAAGGATGACTAAAGTAGAAACAGGGATAACAGAAAAGAGAACTTCTTTAAACTTTATGCCCAAAACACTCATGTTTGATCTCCCTTCTTAATGTTTTATGTCATGCCATTTAAACGGGTAATTCTTCCATTTGTCTGCGCTTATCAATCTCTATTTTGGGTTGATAGTCCACCTTTTGGTAGAGATATATGCCTAAAAATAATATCAATAGATTGCTGATGAGCATCGCATACCAAATGCCACCGCTTCCTAAGTTTGTCAAATTCTTAAAAATCAAGATTAAAGGAACTCTTAATAACCATAAGCGTGTGATGGTCAAAATGAACGTATACTTGGTATCACCCGTTCCTGTGAATGTTCCCATATAGGTTTGAAATGCTGCCATCAATGGCAACCCTATCAATAGATAAAACATGTATTCAACACATAACGCAAGAGCAACTGGGTCGTTTTTGATGAAAAAAGACGCCGACCATTCCCTTATGAACATGAATCCGATGCTTCCTATTACCATGATACCGACCGATAAAACCATGGCTTTCTTGAAGGTTTCTCGCGCCCTTGAAACGTTTTTGTTTCCAATGTTTTGCCCGAGATAGGCCGATAAAACACCGCCAATGGCCATGACAGGATGCAAGATTAAGCTGATGATGCGATTGCCCACTGAGAAAGCAGCTACCGTTTGAATGCCATAGGAAACAATCATGCCATTCATCACCATAAACCCTACGGCGGTAAACGCTTGACCAAATGAAGCAGGCACAGCGATTTTGATGATCTTTCGTGTGATGGCTTCATCTAAAACCAAATACGAACGTTCAATCGTTACCCCCGATTTGGCTTTGAAAAGTTGTCTCAAACCAAATGGTAAAATAACTGAATTCCCTATCAAGGTGGCGTATGCTGCTCCGGCCACGCCATAGTTTAACACCGTAATCATAATGGGGGATAACACAATGTTCACCACCATGGTAATGACTCCGTATATAACAGGGGTCACGGTATCGCCACTGGACTGCCTGACGGCCGTATAGGCGAAAAACAAAAACATCACGGGTAATTCAAACGCACGAATTCGTAAATACTTGACACTGTTTTCAAACACATATCCCGTGGTACCCATCCATTTCATGATGAGTGGTGCGGAAAAAAAGGATAACAGCAGTAATGCTACACCCACAATCAAAGATAATGTGACTAAGTTTGATGCGTATCGTTTAGCTTGATCCATTTGACCCGAGCCAACTTGTTGGCTAATCAATGCGGTTCCTGCTCCGCTTAATCCGACACCTAGTGAAATAAAAAACCACATAATGGGAAACGTCAAAGAAATCGAACTGACGGCTTCTGTTCCAAAAGAAGGGATTGAACTGACAAAATACATATCAATGATGTCATGGATGGTTTTGATGAAATTGTTTAACATTAGGGGAAAAGAGAGAATTAATAACCCCTTGTAAATATTGGGATCATGGAGGATTAAATGCCTTTTGCGTTGGTCTTTGGTCATGGTGATATCCGTTTCTTAATGGATTTCTTGTCTAAATGAATGATACTCATTCAGTTTCTATAAACAGTATACCAAAAACGGGTCATGATTGCTATTGCATTTCATGAAACGAATCGATAAGCACCTAGAATAGATTGGGCTATGCTACAATAAAGATGAAGACTGAAATAAACGGTGAGAACCATGAAAAAAACAAAAGCCTATCAAACGCTTTATCAACACAACCCAGATTCACAAGCTTATATGATCGAGATTTCTTTAGATGATTATTCCGAATTGTTTAATGGATGGGATGCTTCTTCCATTAAACGAAGAGAAATCGAGCCTGAACTATTGGATTATATCGAGCAAGCTGGAAATGAGATTCCCTTGAAAGAAAATCTTGAAGTGGTCTTTTATCTGTCTCCCGAAAAAAGGGAAACAGACAAGGAAGTTAAATCGATTGATGGTATCAAAAATAATTTTAAAGTCTTGCTTTACATGATCAACAAAACCTTGAATACCCAATACAGGCATGTTTTCATTTATCTAACGATTTCGATGGGTTTGATTACGGCTGCTACCTTTCTAAGAAATGCTGGTGAGTTCCAAATCTTATCGACCATTTTGATTGAAGGGTTATTCATTGGCGGGTGGTTCATGCTTTGGGAAGCCTTTTCAACCTTTTTCTTTGATGCCTATGATACACGACTTAGAAAAAAAGTGTTTCAACGGTTTATTGAAAGCAATGTCTGTTTCAAAGATACTCGAATCGAATCACAAAAATAAAAAAGTGACACAAAAAAAGGACAGCTACTTGAACTGTCCTTTTTGTTTCAACACCGATTATGGGCGTTTGTTTTGATACTCTTTAATCCGTTCAATCATTTGTTGTCTCCGGGCTTGCATCTGATTTCTAAAGGCTTCCATGGCTTCATGATGCATCGCTCTTCGTTGTTCGGCGATGGATTGGACCTGTTCACGAATCAATTGGGCTTGATCGAGATAAGAGTTTCTTAGCGCGTCAAGTTCGGCTCTGAAAGTTTCTTTAAGTGCGTCGATTTCACTTTGAATCGCCTCAGTGTCTGCCCCATCTTGTTCCAATTGTTCTTCTAGTGCTTGGATTTGTGGTTGATAGATTGCACGAAGGGCATCTCTTTCTGCTAAAAAGTTTTCACGTAGTTGAACAGCAATTTGTCTTTGTTCATCACGAAAACCCTTGAGAATATCCATGAGTTCATTCATGTCAAGTTCCAATAACTCTTCTAAAACATAGTCATCACTCACGAGTAAAACGGATTTGGCCATGAGCAGTAGACCTGGAGTGACCCCGTAGGCATCAGCTTCCTCCACCAATGCTTCTGGGAAAGCCTTATCAATGGCGCGCCCCATCACACCGCGTTGTTCAAAGGCACGATTGATGCGGGCTTTAACAAGTTGATGAATACGAGCTCGAATCGCTTCACTTGCAAGAGTCACCACTTGAACATCAATACCTTCTTCTGCTACATCAATGAAGCCTAATTCGATAGCGGTCTCAATAATTAGATCAATGGCTTCTTCTAAATCCATTCCAATGACATCGATGGCTGATAGTAAAATCTCAGCATCCTCATTTAAAGCATTCGCATACACCACTTTGTTTCTGGGTGATACCACCAGTTCGATGGATGGGTTAATGTCGATGGTCACATAAGCATCGGATGCATTGAGGGATGGGCCACAGGCAAATAACGCCAGCAAACCTGCAAGAATGAGGGAAAAACTCAATAATTTTGACACGTTCATGTTTTAATTCCTCCTTTTCACCTTATATACGGAAATTGCCTAAATTTTATTGGGGCGAATGTGGATTTGATGGTTTTGGCACAACACGATTGGGTAATCGTTTAAGATCCATCACGAAAGCAGGTGCGCCATTCGGTTTAATGTCCATGACAAAGCCAGCCATATGGTTGTGTTGAACCATCATGCCGATTTCTCCAGATTCAATTTGGTTATTGTGCCGTATAGCGTAAGCGATGGTCAATCCTTCGTTTCCTTGTCTAAAGCGATAGATTGCGGAGCGAACATCATTAGTTAACACGAGATCGGTAACCGTTTGGTGCGGTTCACGCATTTGTCTTATAGCAAAAGATGATACCTTCTGACCCGATTCAAAAAGTTGATTGGTGTAGATTTTTAAACCGTCTTCTTGATGATAACGTGTTTTCACTTGGAGGTCTTCAGAAAGATCGACAGTCATGGAAAACGTCTTTTCGCGTCTTGTGTTTAAAATGAGGGTAAATGGATAGGCTTCTTGATCGATTTGAATGGTGCCGGTGAAAATTCGAAACCCAAACCGTCGTTTTTGAGAAAGAATCGCCATCGCATAATCTGTATTCTCATTTTCTAAGTTTTTTGTTTCGAAACGATACTGACGCATGACGGAAGGTTGGGTGTTCTTTTCACGTGTCAATGACAATCCTTGATTGGTTGTTAGGATTTCCATCATCACAAGATAAGGCTGCAAATGAATGATTTCCTGTTCAATTAACGTAGCCGGCTGTTCCAATAGTAAATCAACAGAGAACCCCACATGCATGGCAGAAAGGGTGGATATAATGATGTCTTCTTGTTGGTTTTCAAATTCCTTTGCCATCAAGGACTGAGAAGGTTGAACCCAATAAAGCGTCAATGCAATCAACAGCACAAGACCCAATGAATACGCCCACTTGTAAAAAACAGGAAATGTTTTTTTCGGGATTATTACGGGATTCGTTTTCGCTTCTTCATGATAACGACGCATGACAATAACTGAAACATCAGGAATGGGAACCTGATTGGCTTTTTCTTGAATTAATTGTTTAAGTTCATTCTTTTTCATCGCTTTTTTCAACCTCCTTCCTTAGTTTCTTGATGCCTTTGTTATAAATCCATAAAATTGTTCCAAGTGGCTTTTTCAAGAGTTCTGCAATTTCTCTAAATTTTAACTCATTAATCACATGTTGGATGATGACTTCTTTTTCGTTGGGATCTAGGTGATCTAAAAGAAGCAAAATCGCGTCATCAGGTGGATCTTCTGCCACAGGCTCTTGTTGCATATCGATGAACGCATCATCGTACACGGTTTTTTTTCTTTGATGATACAGATCAATCGCAAGATGTCTGGCCATCTGATTCAAGTAGGCTTGAATGTTTCCATTTTCTTTAACATAGTGGATGTTCTTTAAGAACTTTAGGTACGTCTCTTGCATGATGTCTTCTACTAGGTTTTCATCTTTTACAATCGCAATGATGGAATAAAAGACCGCCTTTTTGGTCAAATGATAAAAGGTTTCAAACTGCTGATGATCGTGGTTTTTAAATTGTCTGACACATGTTTGGAGATCGTTCATAGCCTCTCTATCCTTTATACGGAGATGGGGTGGTATTTATTGGTTCATCTTTATTTTACACGCACTGGCGTTTATCCATACATTATACGGATAAAATAACGATTTTATTGGAAAAAAAAGGCTTAGCACTGGGCTAAGCCTACTGATTATTGTTGTTTCTTCTTTTGCCAGGTGACAAAGAAGAAGATACAGGCACCAATCACAGCGTAAGCAATGAAGAGTGCGATAATGTTGGGAATAAAGTGACCTAACACCCCGAAGAATAAGTAACCAATTGCGGCTATGCCAGCAGTAACGAGCGCATATGGAAGTTGGGTAACGAAATGCGCATGCAACGTGGATTGAGCACCCGTTGCTGATAAAACGGTCGTATCGGATACTGGGGATGAGTGGTCTCCAAATACGGCGCCACCTAATACGGCTGCAATCATCGCAACCATGAGGGTTGGATCAGTTGCAAGCGCGATAGGAACTGCGATAGGAAGTAAAATTCCGAATGAACCCCAGCTTGTTCCAGTTGCAAATGCGATACCGCCTGCTACCATGAATAAAATTAATGGCAAGATGGTAGCTGCAAGACTGCTGCCAGAAATGACATCGGCAATCATATCACCTGTGCCTAAATCTTGGATTGCTCCAGACACCATCCAAGCCAAAACCAAGATCGCGGCTGCTGACTTGAACATAGCAAAGATGCCTTTTCCACTGACGATTGCAATCGACTTAAGTTTAACATTACGATCCAATAAAGCGAATATGACAGCCAATACAAACGCTGAAACGCCACCTAAGAACAAAGGAATGGTAATATCGACACCCATGATATCGGCAAATACGAAGCCCGCATTCATCCACATCACGAAAATGGTAACTAAAACAAGAACCACGATAGGAATAATTAAATTCCAGTGCGTTGCTTTCTTACCTTCAATAGCCACCGTTGACACTTCTTTTGCGGAAGCCATTTTTGAAATATCATTGCCTTCTGCTGCACTGGCTTCAAATGATTTCATCGCCCCTAGGTTGATGTTGTTTCGAATTACAAGTAGCACCATGATGATGGCAGCAATTGGATAAAATTGGAAAGGAATGGCTGAAACAAATCCGGTTAATCCATTGTGAGCGGTGTAACCAGCGGTGGTGAACAGTCCACCAAGCATCCCGATGATATAAGCACCCCATGTGGACACAGGCATTAAAACCACAACAGGCGCACTGGTGGAGTCAATAATGTAAGCTAACTTCGCACGAGAGACGCTGTAACGGTCGGTTATCGGTTTGGAAACCTCTCCAATAACAAGCGCATTAAAGTAGTCGTCGATACAGATGATTAAACCAAGAACCCAGGTGACCATTTGAGCAGCCACAGGATTTTTGACTTTGGATACTGCCCATTCGGCGAATGCTTTCACCCCACCTTGCAAGGTGATGACTGCCGTGATTCCGCCAATGATGACGACAAATCCTAAAATCGGCATATACCATTCAAAATCTGTCACAATTCCTGTGAAACTCCCCCAAATGTACGCGAGTGCATCAATGATATTAAACTGAGCATAAATCAAAGAAGCAAGAAAAATCCCAACGCCTAATGAAATGAGTACTTTTCGAGTAATGATAACTAAAGTAATCATAATGAGCGCTGGAAGTAATGCTAGAAACAGATCCATTTGAAATCCTCCATTTTTATAATTTGATAAAATGATACCACGATATCGCTGTTTTTACAATGTTTCATGGATAAATCAAGGTTTTCTGCATCAAAATGACACACTTTCTTAATTAAATGAACTTTTTTTGATTGGAATGCAAGCCAGATAAGCTGATGAAAACCTTACTTTTGGGAATCTATGCTAAAATAAAACAAAGCCAGGTGAAACAATGAAAAAAGCGACACTCATTTTGTTGATGCTCGTGTTCTTGGGAGGATTGATGGCATGTTATCAACCTCAAGATGGCTCAACCGATTTAAAGACCATTTATCAAGACATCGTGTCTTTGCTTCCTAACGTCATCAACCATGATTTTGACATTCCTAAGTATGCTGCTGTTCGGGTTGTTTTCATCATGGACGAACGACGCCACGAAGGTGTCTTTCGTTATGAGTCACCCTACTTTGACACACGAAAAGATCTTCATATTGAACTTACCTATGCCAAAACTACAGAAACCTTTACCCATTCTGTTGTCTTGGCTGCCATCGATTCAGCCATCAATGAGCACACCCTTTATCTCGAGTTTCCTAGGCATCTTCTCACACGTGAACAGTATGTGGATGCCAGTATAGCCGTCTATACTCAAAAGAATGGTCAACCCCATCTTCACCACCACACTCAAGATCTTGAAGTCCGGGGTCGTGGCAACTCAACCTGGTTTATGCCAAAACCCCCGCTAAGACTTCGGTTTAAAGAAAACACTTCCTTGTTGGGCATGCCAGCAGCACGAAATTATGTTCTTTTGGCTGAATACTCAGACCCTTCATTAATCAGAAACACCTTGGTACATAAGTTTTCACGTTTGCTATCACATATCGAGTATAATCTTTCGACACGAACCGTTGAAGTTTACATCAATCAAGAGTACATGGGCGTCTATACCCTAACTGAGCATGTTGAGATTCATTCCAATAAATTATGGTTTGAATCCGCTTACCCAAGCCTAGATGCCGGATACTTTCTTGAACAAGACCAACGGCTTTATCAATCCGTGTTAATGGAAGGACGTGATTGGTTTCAACTAGGCGACAGGGCATATCAAATCAAAGTTCCTAATCCCTCTTCTTCCGCTCATGTCCAATTCATTTTCAATCAATTTCAAGAGTTAGAAAACCGTTTGCTATTAAGAGGCGATTATACCTCTATGATGGATGTCGATAACTTTATTCATTATTTCATCGCACAAGAGTTGTTTAAAAATGTGGATCTTGGGTTTAGCAGTGTTTTTATTTACAAAAAACCCCATGATCCGATTCGGATGGGGCCTCTTTGGGATTTTGATTTAGCCATGGGAAATGCCAATTACATTGATTACGGTCCTGAGGGGTTTTATGGGTTTGCAGCAGATAAGAACCGATGGTATTATCTCATGATGCAAATCCCTGAGATAAGAATGCGTTATCGAGACTTATACAATGATATTTATTTTGATATCATCCCATTATTGTTAGACATGATTGAACCCATGGGTTTGGCTTTGAGTGAAATGGCCGCGCGTAATTTCAATCGTTGGCCAATTCTGAACCGATATGTCTGGCCTAACCCACCTGAAATGGTGGCTTTAACCACCCATTATCAGCATGTCCTCTATGTAAAACATTATCTAGAGCATCGCGCTAATTGGATGTATCAAGCGGTTAACGATCCAAGTTTTATTACTCCATCATCTTAAAAATAGACCCTAACCCATTCCAACACTTCACGTTGAGCATCTTCTCTTTGTTTCACATTTTGAAACGAAGTCGCCCCTAAAAGGTCGTTGGATAACGATAGGTGGCGTGCCATGTGTTCAAGGGTTTTTCCTGGTTGCCCATCGTGTGTGCAAAACAACATCACTTTTTTACCCTTAATTGTGCATTCATCCAAAAAGGTGCGGATGGGTGGGGTAAAGGTCCACGCCCAAACAGGGGTTCCAATCCAAATGACGTCAACGGCCTGACAATCTAAACCCAATGGTTCTAGTTTTGGTTTTTGTTTCATCATCACCATACCGCCTCCCCAAACATACTTTCCAAACCCGCGTATGATGGGTTCTTTGATGGGTTTTAAGGGAAACAAATCCGCATGAACTTCCTTGGCAATCCACTCTGCAACTAAAGCGGTTGCTCCTTCATAAGAATAATACACAATCGCGTGTTTCATACTTTCACCTTTGTTCAACCGTGTGATGCCCTTGAAAACTATGATATGATAAAGGTAGCATCCACTTAAAGGATATCATATGAGCGTACGAATCAACAAATATTTAACAGAAATGGGCGTTTGTTCAAGACGGGAAGCCGATCGATGGATTGAACAAAAACGCATCAAAATCAATGGAATACCCGCAATCATGGGACAAAAAATAAGTGATGCCGATAGCGTCACAGTCGATGGAAAACCCATCCGTAAAAAAGACGACTGGGTTTATTTGATGTATAACAAACCGATTGGGGTGATTAGCACAACCGATCCATCCATTCCCAATAACATCGTGGATGCGATAAAATACCCAAAACGAATCTTTCACATCGGACGATTAGATAAAGACAGCGAGGGATTGATTTTAATGACCAACGATGGGGACATCGTCAACGAAATCCTTCGTTCAGAGCATGAGCATGAAAAAGAGTATGTGGTTAAAGTTAACCGCCCATTAACCCCTGAAGTGGTTCAAAAAATGATACGAGGCGTTCCTATTTTAGGAACGGTCACGAAACCTTGTACCCTTCAACTGATCACCCCCGATACGTTTAAAATTGTGTTAACCGAAGGCATGAATCGTCAAATTAGAAGGATGTGTCAGTATTTTGATTATGAGGTTCTATCGTTGAAAAGGGTCCGGATTATGCACCTTCACTTAGATGTTCCAAAAGGTGCTTATCGTTCTTTGACCCCAAAAGAACTAAGTGAGCTATTTAGACGAATTGGTAGACCACCAATCGATTAGGAGGGCCTTATGTTTTTGTCGAGTTACACTGCAGATCAAATCGTTTCACAACTATCAAAAGTGATGGAGCCTCACATAAATATCATGGATACAGAAGGCGTCATCATTTCGAGCACCAATCCCGAACGCGTGGGTACCACTCATGGAGGTGCTGTAAAAATTCTTACGGAAAAACTTAGCGAATTGATGATTGAAAAAGATGATGAGTATCCTGGCGCTCGTAATGGAATCAATTTGCCCATTGAATTCAACAATGAAATGATTGGTGTGATTGGTTTGACCGGTAAGAGCGAGGAAGTCTACCGTTTTGGCCAGATTATCAAGAAAATGACAGAAGTCTTGTTGTTAGATATCTACGTGCGTCAGCAAAAACAAATTGAACAAAAGGCACGCGATCGATTTCTCGAAGAATGGATTTTTGGGAAATACGACTTGAACCATCCTGTCGAGTTCAAGCAACGAGCAAAAATGCTTGGTATAGACATTGAGTCATCTAAGAGAGTTCTTGTTTTGGCATTAGAAAATAATCAAGAACATCACATTAGTGATCAAGTGCAATCTGACATCAGTTCACGAATACGAGGTTTACTCTCGCATATTCCTTCTGCCCATTTGTTTCGCACGTCAACACTATTTATAGGGGTTTTAAATGAAAGCACGGATTCCTCCATGTTGCAGGTGGCAAATCAAGTACAAACGATTCTCTCCAACGATTTTAAGGTTACGGGCTATATGGGTATCAGCGATGCCAACAACACCAACATTCGAACAGCTTTTAAACACGCCAATCTTGCTTTTCAAGCCAGTTTGAAGTCCACGAACACCATTCACATCTATGACTCATTGAACATTGACATTTTCATCAATCAGATGATGTCGCCTCATCGTCTTTCGTTTTTGGAAAGGCTTTTTGTAAATCAAAGCATGGCATTCATTCAATCGTCGATTGAGATGCTTAGGGTTTTCTATCATTTTGATGGTTCGATTCATCAAACCAGTAAACACTTGTTTGTGCATAAAAACACTTTACAATACCGATTGAATCGATTGACCGAGTTGACGGGTTATGACCCAAGAAAAATAAGTACAGCCTATCTTTACACCCTCGCAATCAAGATTTTCGACAGTTTAAATCAAGACGTTTAAGCGGTTTACTTTGTCCTTTGTGACAAATTAAAGCGCTTTTTTATGTCTTTTGTGCCATTTTAATTCCCCCGTTTCCTCCTCTATAATAAAAGATATAGTTGTCCGTTAAACGAGGAGGTTAAATCATGTTAACAGGCATTTGGCTTATTCTTGGTTTGCTTATCGCAATCGCCATTATGATTGTGATGATTTCTAAGTTCAAGATTCACCCCTTTATTTCGATTTTATTAGTATCATTGATTTTGGCCGTATTGAGTCTTCCACTACCTGATGTTCCTGGAACCATTGCTGCTGGCTTCGGTGCCACCATGCAAGGGATTGGGATTGTCATTATCTTAGGAGCCTTAATCGGGTTCATTGTAGAAAAGACTGGGGCAGCCCTTGTCATCGCTGAAACCGTAGTCAAACTGGTTGGGAAAAAGAAACCCGAGCTTTCCATGATGATTATGGGTTGGATTGTCTCCATTCCTGTATTTTGTGACAGCGGATTCATCATCTTAGATCCTATCCGTAAATCCTTAAGAAGAATGGCTCAAAAATCCGCAGTGGGTATGGCTCTAGCTTTATCGCTTGGATTATATGCTTCTCACGTATTCATGCCACCTACACCAGGGCCAATCGCAGCAGCGGCATCGGTCGGTTTAGCAGATAATCTGCTTCTTGTCATCGGTGTTGGTGTCATTATTTCTGTATTTGCGTTGATTCCATCTTATTTTTACTCCATTTACATTGGTAAAAAAGTAAAAGTTTCTGATGATCAAGAAGATGCCCTTAACCCAAACTTAACACAAGAAACATTTGACGTTCTCAAGAAAAAATATGGAACTCTACCGAATGTTTTCTTATCGTTTGCTCCAATTGTTGTGCCAATCATCGCTTTGGCGCTTGGAACGTTTTGGAAAATGCTTAATGTGACATTTGCAGCTAAATTCTTTGCATTCATTGGTGCACCCATTATTGCTCTTTCAATCGGTGTGATCTTCGGCGTCATCTTGTTGTTCAATACCAAGAAAATTAATGATTTCTATGCGTTAGTTAATGACAATCTTAAGATTGTCGGACCTATCCTTTTCATTACTGCAGCCGGTGGCGTTCTTGGTCGTGTGATTTCTGCAGCCGGTGTGGTTCAGTTTGTAACAGGTAATGCAGATGCGTTTAAGTTCTTAGGTATCATTTTCCCCTTTATCATCGCTGCAATCTTGAAGATTTCTCAAGGCTCTTCAACTGTTGCAATCGTGACAACTGCCGCAATGATGGGACTTTATACCGATCCTGCGTCTTTAATGTCAGCTTTAGGATTCACTTCAGCGATTTCTGCAGCATTGGTCGTTATGGCTATCGGTGCTGGATCAATGACGGTTTCTCATGCAAATGACAGTTACTTCTGGGTTGTCACAAACATGACTGGAATGACACCCGAACAAGGTTACAAAGTTCAAACGCTCGGCACCCTCATCTCCGGATTAGGATCGTTGGTGGGTATCCTTGTTATGAGCATCTTCTTCTTATAAGAATCAAACTCTAAAAAAGGGGGACATCATGCAGTTCATTATCATACCGGATTCCTTCAAAGGTACACTTTCTAGTGCAGACGTATGCCACATCATTGAAACACAAATACACGCCAGATTCCCCGAATCTCATACTCTCAAAGTGCCAGTTGCTGATGGAGGAGAAGGAAGTGTTGATGCTTTTTTGAAAGCTGTCGGCGGCATTCGAGTTCCTGTCATGGTATCTGGACCCTATTTTAAAAAAATACCCAGCTTTTACGGGTTAATCGATCACGGAAAAACAGCGATAATCGAAATGGCTGCTTGTGCTGGATTGCCTTTGGTTGAGCAGGAAAAAAACCCTTCATTGACCACAACCTATGGCGTAGGTGAAATCATCGCCCACGCCTTAGACCGAAAGGTTGAAAAAATCATTATCGGGTTAGGCGGAAGTGCAACCAACGATGCTGGAACCGGATGTGCCGCTGCTTTAGGGGTTCGTTTCCTAAATGAAAAATTAGAACCCTTCATCCCTGTTGGAGCGACATTATCGGCGATACATGATATCGATTTATCCTTATTAGATCCACGGTTAAAACACGTCGAACTCATTACCATGTGCGACATCGATAATCCACTTTATGGACCTCACGGAGCAGCTCATGTCTTCGCTCCACAAAAAGGGGCTGATTCGACCATGGTGGTTTCCCTTGATCAACAACTTCAAAAACTTGCAGCCGTCGCTTCAATCAAGCTCGGTGCGAAAGATGCTCAGTTCAAAGGGGCTGGTGCTGCAGGTGGAATGGGCTATGGCATGAGCGTATTCCTTAACTCATCGCTTCAAATGGGCATCGAAACGGTATTGGATGTTGTTAAATTTGATGAACTTGCCTCCAAGGCAGATTATGTAATCACGGGTGAAGGGAAACTCGATGATCAATCCTTGAGAGGAAAAGTGGTCATCGGTGTTGCTCGCAGAGCAAAAAAACACCGCGCGAAAGTGGTTGCTATTGTTGGAGACATGATAGGGCCTTTGGAATCCTATTTGGAAGAAGGACTTCATGATGTCTATGTCACAAACGTGATGAAACACGATTTCGCCACCGTTAAAAAGACGGCAGAAAAGGATTTAATCAACGCAACACATCGCTTCTTAGATACCATAAAGCCGCTAATTTAGCGGCTTTGTTTTTTCATGAGATAAGGATACAAGAAATACCCGATAATAAGAACACCTAAGCCGATTAACGAAGGAACTAAACTTTGAATCGCTGTGGCGATTAACAGCATGACCATCCCCAAAATAGCGATTATAGGAACAAAAGGGTATCCCCAAACCCGATAAGGTCTCACTCGATTGGGTTCTCTTTTTCTAAAAAGAAAGACGGATATGAAAATGAGGGTATTGAAGATTAGTCCGCCCATGACGACGAATGTCAGCAGCTGTTCAATGTTAAAAAGAATTAAGAGGAGGGCCATAAGGCCCGATCCAAGAATCGCCCAAGTGGGGGTACTTCTTTTTGAGTTGACATGACGAAACGCTTTTGGAAATAGACCGTCTTCTGCCATTGCGTAATAGACTCTTGGAAAAACCATGATGCTCCCGTTTAGGGCACCAAAAATCGAAATCAAAACAGCGATGAAGACAAACATCATGCCGGTTTGACCAAAAAGGGTCATCATGGCTGCAATTGGAAGAAACCCTCCAGCGCCTAAATCGAGAAGCGTTTGGTAGGATAAAATGCGATAAAGAGCGTAGATAAATAATAGATAAACCAACGTCACTAAAAGGGTTGCCCATGACAACGCTCTTGGGAGGTCTTTTTTGACATTTTTCATTTCACCTGTCATGGTGTTTAAATTTGTCCATCCTTCATAAGACCACAATGTACCGATGACGGCATAACCGATTCCGACCCATAATGTCCAAAAAGGAACGCCTTCTAGGGAAGAAAACGATAGACTAATGCTCTCTTTGCCTAAGAATAAGCCCATGATAATAATCACTAACATTGGAAGAATTTTGGCAATGAGAAAGATTTTTTGAACCATAGATCCCCATTTGATCCCTAGGTAGTTGATAAGGGATAACCCCACAATCATGAAAGCCGCTATCCCGCGTGTCCAGCCGTTTAAACCAAGCACATAATTTCCTAAGATATCCCCGAAGATGATTGCAAGCAATGCGATGCTCCCACTGCTGGATAAGACAAAATTCATCACACCGCTTAGGAAAGCGATTCGCTTGCCATACGCTTTTTTCAAATAGACATAATACCCTCCCGTTTCAGGGAACATGGTTCCAAGTTCACCATAGGTGAGAGCTGAAAATAACGTAATAATGCCTCCGATAATCCAGACCAACAATGAAAGGGCTAGATTGTTAAATGAACGAAACAGAATCAGTCCAGCAAATGCATATATTCCTGAACCAATCATGATACCTGCCAAAATGGAAATACCATCAAACAATCCGATTGCTTTCTTCAAACCCATGAAAAATCACTCCTTTAATCGGCTTTATTTTAGCATATTAAATGCACGTGACCTATGGATTTGCAACAAAAAGCCAGGACGGATTGTCCTGGCTAGCGAATTAACTCATGGGTGCTTTTTTGAACACAATTTTGATGGGAATCTGAACACCGTCTTCCCAAATGGTCCAGGTATAGATTAAACGATTGCCACGCACTTCAAAAGGGTCATAATAAGTGGAATCTTGCCGGTATCTGATGTGGACTTGACCATCTACGAAACTCCAGAAGCACGCGTTGTTTCCACTCGTTGTTTGAGAATACCGAATAGACGTGATGCTATCTTTGACGCGACCTGTTCCATCGGCATTTAATGTGACAATGTAAGTGTTAATGACATAAAATGACGGCAAGTTGATGGCGTATTCATAGACATATTCTCCTGCTAAATAGGAGGGCGTTTCTCCTCTAATGATGTCTTTAACATTGGTAATCCATTCCATTTTAGCTTGTGCATAATCGTTTGACCGTTGTTCAAATGACGTTTGATACGCGGTTCTAAGTTCACTGTAGAGGGGAAGAGGGACTTGATCGTTTGCTTTTTTCTCTTCAAACATTTCAAGCGATATCTGGTTGTTTTCAACCAGTTCGGCTTTAATGGCATTAAACGCTTGTTTTTCGATTGACGTGATGGCCTCAAGCGAAGATTTTTGCGCATTCAGTAGATTTTGGAAGATTTGCTTATGGGAATTTTTTTGAGAAGAATCAATTAGAAATGATGGGTCTAATAAAGCAAGCGCTTGATAAACTTTGGCGTGCTCGAGCGAAAGATTGAGGGTTTGGGCTAATTCAGAGATGGATGTGTCGTAGGTCAGTTGATTGAGTACCACAACCGGTAACAGGCGTTCTTTAAAATAATCAAACATAAAGTTAAAAACATCGGTGGTTCTTTTTTGCTCAGGTGCATCTTTGAGATGCCCGAGTGATATCAAAACCGCTTGCATATCTGTCGTTGCATCAATGTATCCTGTCTTGATGACCTCATCCATGTAGAGGACTAACGCCTGTTGATACGTTAAACCAATTAGATTAAGCGATGCTGCTACAATCTTTGCATCCTCGTTTTTCAACGCGTAACTGACAACTTTATCGTTATCATCAATGATGAAGTCGATGTCTGGATTGACCTTTAGTCCAATCACAAAATAGTTTGTTCCCTTATCCTTTTGGCATGCCATCAATGTCACGATAAGAACGATAATAAGCGGAGCAATGATCCACTTTCTCATGGTTATTTGACCTCAAAGCTTAAGGTTTCTTTTAGAACATCATCAATATAAAGTCTGGCCTCATAACGTCCTGTTGGCCAACCTTGGCTTGGTTTAGTCAGTTCAAAATAGAAGTTGACGGTCACATCGTTTACCGTTATCTCATAATCGGTGATTAAGGTGATGGGGTCGGTTTCTAAATAAATCCATTCAACTTTGATGATGGTATTAGATGGTGCGTTTTTTACTGTACCCGTCACATAAATCGTGGGCGTGTTTGTTGCAAACTCTTGGGTCACTTGAATCGGTTTGTTGTCAGTATCGATGGCAGATGCCATAGCCAAATTTGTAAAGTTAGCGGTAGTAAAACTACACGCGCCTATCCATAAAAGTAGATTCAAAAACAAAAACACTTGGACGAAACGTTTCATAATCATTCTCCTTTTTTAATTTAGGTCTAACTTATATCCTTGCTTCATTCAATCGTCGTTGATATTTTGATTATACGCCCGTTTATTTAAGATATCAAGAGTTGAAAACAAACAAAAAGGTGACTGTCGTCACCCGGTTTCAAGTCAGTTGCTTGTCTATTCTCGATTTCACTTCAGTTCCTAAAAGCTCTATTGCTTTCATGACAAGTTCATGATCTAAATACCCTACCGGAACATGCATAGTGAATCGATCAATTTCTAGGTTCTTTTTTAACTGAACGATTTTGTCAGCTACATACTGGGGATCTCCAACAAATAACGCACCATGAGGTCCTCTTGCATAATCATAGGTCTCTCGGGTATAACGCGCCCAGCCCCTTTCTTCACCAATCATGTTCATAAAGGGCTCTATGGAAGGATAATACGTTTCTACGGCCTCTTTGAAATTCTCCATAATAAAGCCATGTGAATGAACACTAATATGCATGTTTTCAGGGTTGTGTCCCGACTCGAGATAATGCTTTTTATAAAGGGTAATCAAACTTTTGAAATGTAAGGGGTTGCCTCCGATAATCGCAATAAAAAGCGGTAAACCGTGCTTCGCAGCGCGTATGACAGAAGATGGAGTTCCCCCAACGGCGATGCTGATATTAAGGGGATAAGCCGTACGGGGATAAACTCCTAATCCCTGAATGGGTTTTCGTGTTTTGCCATTAAAATGAACCACTTCTTGGTCTCTAATTTTAAGCAATAACTCAAGCTTTTCCGAAAATAAGAGGTCATAATCTTTTAAGTCATATCCAAAAAGAGGAAACGACTCAATGAAAGAGCCTCGTCCTAATGAGATTTCAGCCCGCCCTTTGGATAAAGCGTTTAGTGTAGCGAAGTGCTGATAAATTCGAACAGGGTCATCGCTTGATAAAACAGTGACTGCGCTGCCTAGTTTGATTCGATTGGTTCGGGTAGCAGCACCTGCTAACAGGGTTTCAGGGACAGATGCAGCAAACTCTTTCCGATGATGTTCGCCGATGCCATAATAGTCTAATCCGATTAAATCCGCTAAAACAATCTCTTCAATCACCTGTTGAATTCTCTCATCGTAAGAGACAGTTTTTCCTGTTTTGGGATCTGGCATCACTTCTGCAAAGGTAGTTACACCTAATTCAAATGGTTTCATCATAAAACTCCTATTCTTTTATCATGATTGGGTTTAAAAAGTCAATCAAGTCAATGATTGTTAACTCAGGATTTTCTTCCATGGGAACATGCCCTAACGTTTCGTAGATAATAAACCGTTGTTCTGGAACATCAAGTGCGTTTTGAAGGGCTACTCCCACATCGATTGGAACCCAAGAATCCTCTTTACCCCACATGAGCAGAACGGGTATTTGATGCGATCGAATGAGGTCCATTCGTGAAACAGCATCCACTTCTATCCATGAATCTTCTTGAATAAGCGTTAATAATCCGTATCGATAACCCTCTTTTCGGATTAAATCGCTGTACCGATTTAGGACATCGTCTCTTAAGACAGATTGATTTCCGTATGCCCCTTCAAGAAGTGTTCTGAGCAAAAACTTAGGTGTCATTTGACTTACAAATCGCGCTAACCATTCGGGTTCTATCGTTTGTCTTTGGCTGCCTGACCCTTCAAAAACCGAATCAATTAAAACAAGACCTAGTACATCAACGCCATCCGTTTGATGAAATTCACTGGTATAGTACCAGCTCACGCCTCCACCCATTGAGTTTCCGCCGATGACAAAGTTGGTCACATTCAACTGTTTGAGCAAGGCATGGACCGCATAAGCGCTTCTTCTTATCGAGGTTTTTTGATCGAGGAAACCGCCACTTAATCCGTGATACGGTAAATCAATCGCAAGCACACGATACCCCTGTTCAACAAGCCGATTCGCCCATGGAACAAAGGTAAATGCAGAGGAAAACATCCCGTGCAATAACACAATCGTTGGATGCTTTTCGTCTCCGAAATCCAAATAGTGAAGGTCAATCTCAAGTTCTGTTCCATCCGCCATTTCCCATTGGACGGTGATCAAACGAGATTCTTGGATGGAATAATTTTCCTTAAGTGTCTCAAGAGGAATGTCTGGGGTATAAAAAAGGAGGACAGCTAATCCTATAAGAAAAACGATTATGAAAAGTATGATTGCTATCCATTTTTTCATGAACATCCCTCATTTCCAGTTTTATTATACCATTAAGACGGATGAATGCCCTTTTTGTCGCTTGCCATTTCGATAGGATTGATTGTTCATAAATCTTTTGTGTGCAACAAAAAAAGCACCCTTGTTTCACGCATCATAACGAGTTATGTGTGTGTTCATTCAAGCGTGCTTATGTGATAAATACTGCGTTTTTGTTGTTCAGTAAACCCGATTTGTTGATACAATCTGATTGCTTTTTCATGGGTAGCATCAACCATTAACTGCATCCGATTGATTGGGTAAACCTCGAACGCTTTTATTAAAACACTTTTTAAAAATGCTTTCCCAATCCCTTTTCCTCGCACATCTTCACGAACTGCAATCACTTCGAGATGCAAGGTGTTGTTCATAACGAGAACTTTGGCATATCCAATGATCTCATCTGTTTGTTCCAAAACAAATAAAATCTGGGAATCTTTGACATCAACCAAGTCTTCAGAGGTCAAATAGACGGCATTAAAAATGCTGTTATGCAAAGCTTGAATGAGCGGATAATGCTTCGGTTTAGCCACGTTGACATCCAAGCGTGCCGATTGATTTTTCAATTGGTCTTTATGAATAACAAGGGTGTATTCATGTGTCAAAAGAACGTTCGAAAACGATGAAAAGAGGGTTTGATAGTAAAGACTATCCGCATGGACAACACACTGAATCGCAGGAAACTTCATGTGTTTAGTCACCTTATGAATCAATTCTTTAGCGCTTGAAAGCGTCTCTAATAAGGTAAAGGGACCCATCACATCAAGCAAATTAAGACCTGGGTTCGGGGTTGCCATAATCATGGAATGGATAACGCCTTCTTCTTCAGCAAAATAGATGAAGGATTGGTCATCATTCATCATGTCTCGGATATCGTTTTCAATAGATGACTTGGTGGAACTCAAAAAGCCGCTCCATTGATCTTTGCGTTGATTTTGCTGATAGGCCAGTTCAACGAGGGTATCTAAATCCGACAACACTGCCTTTTTAATCATTTTCGGGTCCTTCCTTTTTGATTAAGATTATTTCACCACTTTTAACCGCAAGCGTCCCCTCTTCTGTTGCAATTTCCAAGGATCCGTCCTCAAGGATTCGTTTAGAATACCCTTCTTTGATGATTCCTTGATGATTAAACTGGACGTGATGCTTTAAAAGGGTGTATTTATTTAAGTAATCGACGATGTCCTTGGGTTGCTGTTCATAACGAAAAATGGCTTTCTCTAAGTTATCCAGGATGGTTTCCATTAACCTTTGATGATCCAGCCTCTTTTGGGTCTCTATCCAATAGGATGTTGCGATATTTCTCAGTGATTCTGGGATAGTTTTAGTGTTGGTGTTGATTCCAATACCGATAATCAAAGCGATCACTTGATCGCCTTCGATGATGCTTTCAGTCAAAATTCCAGCGATTTTTCTACCCCGCACCAATAGGTCATTGGGCCATTTGATGGTCACTTCATCGATTATTGAAATCAACGTCTGGTGAAGGGCGTAAGCGGCAAGCAGAGGAGAAAAGCCGATAAGAGAAACATTCAACGCTTCCTTATAGAGAACCGAAAACAGACAGCTGTTTCCATCATCTACCCATGTTCTTCCTAATCGTCCATGGCCATGGCTTTGGGTTTTTGCCACACAAACCGTCTGGTGTTGCAGCGTGTGTGCATGATTTTTTAGATAATCGTTCGTTGAATCGATGGATTCAAAATAGAGCCATTCCATGTTTAAAAAACCTCTTAGGAGAAAAACGTCAATAACAGACCTGCAGCAATAGCGCTTCCGATGACACCGGCCACATTAGGTCCCATAGCATGCATTAAAAGGAAATTTCCAGCGTCTTCTTTTTGTCCCATTTTTTGAACAACTCGAGCCGCCATAGGAACCGCACTGACACCGGCCGCACCAATCAAAGGATTGACTTTTCCTTTGGTGAGGTAATACATCAACTTACCAAACAAAACACCAAAGAAAACAGCGACTGCAAATGCAAATAAACCTAGACCAATGACTTTGAGTGTTTCGACTTTTAAAAAGGCATGGGCTTGTGTGGTTGCTCCTACACTAAGTCCTAGGAGGATGGTCACAGTATAAAGCAGTGCGTGACCCGCGGTTTGTGTTAAATTAGGGACAACTCCCGATTCTTTCATCAAATTCCCAAGCATTAACATCCCAATCAAAGGTGCCGCAGTTGGAATAAGGATGACACACAAAACCGTAACCACAATGGGAAACAAAATTTTTTCTTTTTGTGATACCACTCTGAGTTGTTCCATAATAACGGAACGCTCTTTCTTGGTAGTCAGCAGTTTGGCAATGGGTGGAATGATGAATGGAACCAATGCCATATAGGAGTATGCTGCTACCGATATAGGGCCTAACAACTCCGGTGCTAACCGACTTGAAAGCAGAATAGCGGTAGGACCATCGGCCCCACCGATGATACCGATTGCAGCTGATTGGGCTCCTGAAAAACCAAAAAATAAGGCCCCTAAAAACGTGATAAAAATCCCTACCTGAGCGGCTGCACCTAGGAGCATGCTTTTGGGGTTAGCAATCATAGGACCAAAATCAGTGGTTGCCCCAATGCCTAAAAAGATCAATGAAGGATAAATTCCCCATTTGACCCCATAATATAAATACCCTAAAAGACCACTATAAGACGTGATTTCTTGTCCATCAACCCACTTGGTGGTTTCAATAAAAACGCCAGATCCCGGTAAATTCACCAAAAGCATGCCAAATGCAATCGGAACCAGTAAATACGGTTCAAACTTCTTTTTGATGGCCAAAAAAAGCAAACCGAGTGCAATCAAAATCATGAGGGCATATTGCCAGTTGTTTCCCACAAACAACTGATATAACCCAGTTGATTGGATAAAATCCCATAAACTCTTGAGCATGGTCTTATCCAATAACCGTCAGCACTTTGCCAGCATCAACTTTTTCGTTAGGTTTGACATAAAGTTCTTGGATGATGCCGTCAATAGGGGCCACAATTTCATTTTCAAGTTTCATGGCTTCAAGGACAAACAACACGGTTCCCTTTTTTACTTTAGACCCGATACTCGTATTGACCTTAATCAAGGTGCCTTGCATGGGTGAAAGAACTGAGTGTGTGCCTTTCGCTTTGGGTGTTTGAGAAACCTGAGGTGCGGGGGATTGATTGTTGGTTTCGGTGATGCTTTCAATTTCAACAACATAGTGTTTTCCGTTGACATTAATCTTGTAAGTTTTCATGATTTTATCTCCCTAATGGAACGAATCTTAAAGTCTGTTTGATGCGTTTGACGATAATCAATGGAAGCAATTAAAAGCGCAACCATCATATCTTCGTCTTCTTGTGGATCTTGTATGACCGGCTCTTTGGGTCGATCAAGGTGTTTGAATAATCCAATTAATACGGACATAGCGAATAAAATGAGAAACACAATGAGAATGGATAGTGCAGAAATTCCTAATGCATCCGTCCATGAAAGTGTCATTTGGATCATCCTAATGTTCCTCCTAGATAAACTGTGAAGGTTTCTATGTCCTCTTTAGGTTTGTATTTGCTCTCTAAATATTTCGCAGCAATCGTTTCAAACAAAGCCAAAGACAAGACATCCTCATCTGAGCGCGCTAAATGAGCGTATTTAGCCTTTAGTCCTTCAAACTCAGGCTTGATGTCATCGGCGGGTCGGTGCGTGATAGGAATCGCATCCCCTATAATCCGTTTTTGAAAGTCTGAGTCAATGGCCACCGGTGGTTTTCCATAAAGCCCTTGGACGTATTCTTTTATTTCTTTGGGAATCATTTGATACCGTTGTCCTGAAATAACATTTAATACTGCTTGAGTTCCTACCATTTGAGAAAGAGGCGTGACTAAAGGAGGATATCCTAAATCTTTTCGAACCCGTGGAACCTCCATTAAAACCTCTTCATAACGATCCATGGCGTTTTGTTCTTTGAGCTGGCTCATTAAGTTAGACAGCATCCCTCCGGGAACCTGATACTTAAGAATATTCGGATCTGGACTTAATGCTTTGGGATTCAGCATGCCGTTTTTTAAATACTTATCTTTGATTACGGTCATTTTTGAGGCCGCTCGTGTCAACGCCTCCATGTTTAACTTCGGATCATGTTCGGTTTGATGCAAAATGTAATTGAATGCCTCTGTTGCAGGTTGACTGGTCCCTTTGGCAAACGGACTAATGGCGGTATCAATGATATCAACGCCAGATTCAATGGCTTTCATATAGGTGATATCCATCATGCCTGCCGTTGAGTGACTATGCAAATCAATGGGCACATGGATGGTTGCCTTTAGGCGTGTGACTAATTCTTTGGCATCGTTGGGTAGCAATATGCCTGCCATATCTTTGATGCAGATGGAATCGGCCCCCATCTGTTCAGCTTCTTTAGCAAGCTCGACAAAATAATCAATGGTATGAACCGGAGATGTTGTGTAACTTAAGGCGACTTGACAGTGCCCATTGTATTTTTTAGTGGATGCTATGGCACATTGAATGTTTCGCATGTCATTAAGTGCATCAAAAATACGAATGATATCAATTCCGTTTTCAATTGATTTTCGGATAAACGCATCAACGACATCATCTGAGTAATGACGATATCCCAAAATGTTTTGGCCACGAAGGAGCATCTGTAGCTTGGTGTTTTTCACTTTAGCTCGAATCAGTCTTAAACGTTCCCATGGATCTTCGTTTAAAAAGCGGAGGCATGCATCAAAGGTTGCTCCTCCCCACACTTCCATCGCGTGATAGCCAACTTGATCAAGATCCTCGACCACGCTTAATATTTCATCGGTCGTCATCCGTGTAGCAAAAAGGGACTGATGCCCGTCTCGTAAACTGGTTTCTACTATTTTTAAACCCATGGTTAGTTCCTCCAAAGCGACAAAGACCCTCATGTGTCTTTTGATATCGGTTTTGTGTTTTCGCTGTACAGTGTCCATTATACATCATTTTCATAGAAAATGCGATATCAAAAACAATCCCTTTTTGGAAATGATTTTGTGGTTGAATGAAACAAAGCGCTCGTTAGATTTTATTGTATGAGATAATCTGATGAAACTGATTGAGAACTGGATTTTCAACGGAAAGAGACTCCGTGGGTTGATCGAGTTCCACGATGCTTGCAAGGGTTTTCTCAACATAATCTGCTAGGGTATTTGCAATGGATTCGATGCGTTGTGCTAATCCTCCCATTCGGTAAGAATGAATCTCAAATCCAAAGGGTTTATTTTCTTTGTTCCATTGATTTTGAAAAACCTGATGAAACTTACGGACTTCTTTTGACAGTTTAATCGCCTGTTTGACCAACGAATTTAACATGATCTGGTTTCGATTGGCATATTCGGTTTTTATCTTAACCGTTAATTCAATTTTCTTCGATAAAATTGCACACAAACGACTTAATGTGACAAAAAGATACGCATAAGGACTGTTCCGTTTGGCTAAACGTGATAATCGTTGGCTATGTTTAAGATAAATGCGGGCTTGTTCTTGATTTTGCTCAATCATACGATGCCCCATCAGCATATCCACATAAAACAAATATTTCTGTGGATTGGAATACGTATACGGTTTTTTAAGGCTCAAAAGATTGGGCAAATCGAGGTCGAGAAGTTCATTAAAAGGATACGCAGTAAGCATTTTAGCATAACGGTTTTTCATGTTTTCTGGTTTTAAAAAGCGCTGGTTGGTAATGGCTACATGAATTAACGTTGGAAGTATCGAAAAATGAGAGGCTTCTCCCCCGTTATCTCCCCATGATGTAATCATGACGTCACGGACACCCTGTTTAAATGCAGCTCTTAGAGCTGGTTTCAGGGTTTGAATAGAAAATCGGTTATGAGGGGCAAACCCAATCCACTTCCAAGCCCCTGCTGCGAACGCATAATGCGATGTGAGTTGCTTTAGAGAGTGATATTTTTGATGGTAATCTCGTTCGTCACTATGATAATAATCCCAATAAATCAATTGGACAGATTGGGGTATCCTGTTTTTCAAATTCGAATCAAAATTGACCATTTTTTGATGGTATCCACCACCGGCTAAATGAAAATACATGTCTGCCCACATGGAGGGTTGATACTGATGCTTATCGCATAATTTCAACACTTTTTCGACGTGTTGATGCATGATGTTTAACCGATCTTGATACCCATTAAGGGCCAAATAACGCCCTAAACCCAGTTTCCAAGCCTCGTCCATCCCGATGTTGATTCGTTTGGATGAAAACGCCTCTTTTGTGGTCGAGAGAACATGGTCAATCCATGCATACGTCAAAGGGTTATCCACCAACAATATATCGTCGATATCGTGTATTTTTTTATATTCGGGATGCCTGAAAATACCCTCAAGATGAGCCAATGTTTGAATGCAGGGCACAAGTTCAATTCCGAAATCTTGAGCATATTGGTCCAGTTCTTTGATCTCTTCTATCGAATATTTGCCTCGCATATGCCCAACTAAAGGCTCATGATGAATCTCCATGACATCTTCCACATAAATTTCAAGGTATGTGTACCCTAATAGCGCCAACAAGCGGATCCATTGTTTCAATGTTTCTACTTTAGGGACAGCATTTCTAGCCGCATCCAGCATAAAACCAAGTCGATTAAAAAGCGGATGAGAGGCATGCCCCTCCATCGATGGATTGGCTAAGAGTTGGCCTAGTGCTGCAAAAAAATGGTTTCTTTCCTGGTAGTAAATGTGAATAACGGTTTCTTGTCTTTCAATGCGATACCCAAAAAGATCGTGTGAGATAGCCTCGATAGTCAAATCACAAAGGTTCTGATTCGGTAAACTCGCGCTTATTTCTTGAGACAATCGATTGAGACCTGCGTCGTTTCGAACATTAATCATGGAATCACCTTCTCGTCTTTATGATATCATGTTCATGTTGTTTAATTTTTTCACGTTTTAAAAAACCTCTTCACAAAGTGAAAAAACACATGCTCTGTGTTATAATAACTAAGTATTTCTTTAAACCGTCAGGAGGCCCTATGAAAGTCATCATCCGTTTAATCAAGCCCTACTGGAGACATTTGGTGTTGTCTTTATCCTTTAAGTCATTGGCTGCTTTGGCCGATCTTTTTCTTCCTTGGGTGATTGCTTTTATGATTGATGAAACCATTCCAAGGCTGAGAACGGCTAACACACCTTTAACCGAACTTTACTTGCTTGGGGTATTGATGGTGGTCATCGCCTTGGTGGGTTGGTTTTTAAACGTTACCGCCAATCGAAAAGCGGAATGGATTGCAGCACAAGCCGTGGAAAACTTACGTTATGATTTGTTTAAAAAAATCGAGTCACTATCGGCCAATCAAGTTGACAGTTTTTCAAGGCCTTCCTTGATTTCACGCATTACAACCGATACCTATAACATCTATAATGCAACAGCAGTCATGCAGCGCATGGGCGTTCGTGCGCCGGTGCTTCTGTTAGGCGGAATCTTTTTATCCTTGCTATTGGACCCCGTTTTAACGCTTGTAATGGTTGGCATGTTGCCCATTATAACCCTCATCATCTACCATTACACCAAACGAGGCATCCCACTTTATCAAAAAACACAAGCATCGGTTGACCAGTACATTCGAACACTCAGAGAAAATGTAACAGGAGCTCGCGTCATTCGCGCGTTATCAACGATTGATATCGAAAAAGAAAAATTCGATCAGAATAACCGAGAAACCGTTCAAAACGAACAGGTCGCAACCATCACGATGTCCAAAGTCAATCCCATGATGCAAGCCATAATGAACGTTGGATTGGTTATTGTTTTGGTTATTGGAGCGTATCGTGTCCATTTAGGGGTGACAAAAATTGGTCAAATCATGGCTTTTGTGACGTATTTTACGTTAATCTTGAATGCCATGATGAGCATCACCCGAATTTTTGTTTTAAACTCAAGAGCTACTGCATCTGGAGGACGTATCGATGATGTATTAAACGCACCCGTTGACTTCATCGATGGTTCTATGGACATCATCAAAAATCCTCGTTTCCCACACATTGCCTTTGATCATGTCTCTTTTTCCTATAACCAAAAGGAAAAGCAATTGGATGATATCAGCTTTGAATTATGGGAAGGAAAAACATTGGGGATTATCGGCGCTACCGGATCAGGAAAAACAACACTGATCCATACCCTCATGCGGTTTTATGATATTGATTCGGGTCGAATCTGTCTTTATGGTCAAGATATTCGTCAATTAAAGGCTGAAAGTTTGAGAAAAAGCATTGGTGTCGTTTTCCAAAACGATCTCATTTTTGCTGATAGCATTTTTTCAAACATTCAAATGCATCGAGGTGCCGTTCAAGAAGACGCAATCAAACGGGCCATGTCCATTGCTCAAGCCGACTTTATTTATGAAAAAACGGATGACATCAAGCATTTAACAGCGCAACGCGGGCTTAACTTATCCGGTGGACAAAAACAGCGGATCTTGATTGCTCGAGCGTTGGCTGGCAAACCCGATATCATCATTTTAGATGATGCTTCTTCTGCTTTGGATTATCAAACGGATCTAAACATGCGAAAAGCGCTGCGTAAAGAATTGCCAGATGTCACCATGATCATCATTACACAGCGCATTAGCAGCATTAAAAACGCTGATCAAATCTTAATCCTTGATGAGGGCAAGATTGTGGGATTAGGAACCCACAAAGAACTCATGGCGTCAAACACGCTTTATCAAGAAATTGCCTCTTTCCAAATGGGGGGTGAGTCGTTATGATGAATACACAGCCTGGGATGCAAAACAGAGGACGAACCAATGATGGAACCCAAAAAGCAAAAAATGTAGGTCACGTTTTAAAACGGCTATGGCAATACTTGACTTTTTATAAATCCAAACTGCTTCTAGCGCTCATCCTCTCCATCATCGCCAACGTCTTATCGTTGGTGGGACCCTTTTTGACAGGACGAGCGGTATCCGCAATGGAAAATGGTGTTCGTTTCGAACGGGTTTTCTTCTACGCTGGATTGATGGTTCTCTTTTACATCATCAGTGCTTTTATGAATTATATGCTCGCAAAAGCGATGGTCAAAATCAGTCAAAGCGTCGTCTATAAAATGCGAAAAGACCTCTTTGCTAAACTCACACAGGTCCATATCCGTTATTATGATCAGCAACAAACCGGCGATATCATCTCGCGCATGAGTTATGATATTGATACCATCAATACGTCTTTAGCTACCGATGTTTTAAGTGTCGTTACCAGCATTATCACTTTAGTGATTTCGTTAGTGATGATGATCATTATGTCGCCCATGTTGGTGTTGGTTTTCGTGGTGACGATTCCGATTTCATTCTTCTTGACGCGCTTTTTATCACGAATCATCAAGAAAAAGTACCGGATTAGAAACCAAAAATTGGGAGAGCTTAACGGGTTTTCTGAAGAAATGATTAGTGGCCAACGGACGATTCAATCGTATGTTCTTGAAGCTCCCATTTTGGAAAAATATCATCGAATCAATCAAGAAGCAACCAAAGCCAGTTATGAAGCCGGCTATTATTCAACCTCGGTCATGCCTACTGTCAATTTCATCTCTAATTTATCGGTTGCATTAGTCGGTGTCTTTGGTGGTCTGATGTATTTTAATCAAGCCATCACACTGGGTAACTTAACAGGGTTTACCCTTTATTCGAGACGCTTCTCTGGACCCATCAATCAGATTTCTACCATTATTGCCGATATTCAAAGTGCATTAGCTGCAGCAGAGCGGGTCTTTTATGTCATGGACCAAGACAATGAACCGGATGATCGTTTGGCTGCTCCTTTGAAAAATCCATTAAACGGTCACGTTTCATTTAATCGGGTCACGTTTGGATACCTAAAAAAGACTCCTGTGTTGAAAGATATTAGCTTTTCTGTGTCTCCAGGTCAGGTTGTTGCGGTGGTGGGACCCACGGGTTCGGGTAAAACTACATTAATCAATCTATTGATGCGTTTTTATGATGTGGATCAAGGTACAATTGAGATTGATGGCAACGATATTTCCTTTCTTCCGCTTCGTGATTTACGAAAAGCATTTTCGATGGTTCTTCAAGATACCTGGATTTTCCACGGTTCGGTTCATGATAACATTGCTTATGGTAACCCTAGTGTCAGTCGTCTTGAGGTAGAGGAAGCCGCAAAAAAAGCGCGGATTCACGCATTTATTTCTGCTTTACCCCATGGATACGATACAATTCTTACGGATGAGGGGCTAAACATATCAAAAGGGCAAAAACAATTGATTGTAATTGCTAGAGCCATTTTGTCAAAGACGCAAATGTTGATTTTAGATGAAGCGACGTCAAACGTGGATACGCATACAGAATCTTTAATTCAAAAAGCCATGTTGGCGTTAATGCATCAAAAAACCTCATTTGTGATTGCCCACCGATTATCTACCATCATTAATGCGGATATCATCTTAGTGATTCATGACGGAAAACTAATCGAACAAGGCACACATCAAACCCTCTATGAAGCCAAAGGTTTTTATTACCAACTTTATCAAAGTCAATTCTTATAAAAAAGATAAGCCTCAGTTCGGACTGAGGCTTGTTTTTTAAGCGTTTTTGGTAATGATAAACTGAACGGTTCCAGAATCAAGGCTTGAGAAGAACATCTCAAAAACAATGTAATAGGTCATTCCTCCTTCAAGTCCATACTCAATAAGGAAATTGCTTTCAACTCCCCCATCATCGTTGTATTGAATCAGTTGATAAAGGTGATTGAAAAGTCGTCCATAGGTATCATAATCGCCTAATGTTTTAAACGTATAAACCCCTGAAGTTGTTGGAGTAAATTTGTAGTAGATGACTTGATTAAGATCAATAAAGACGGAATAGGTTACATTTAGCTCAACCGGTGTCGCTTGATCAAAGTTAGATTGTGTGTTATCGACATCCTGATAAATCTTAAAGTCAACAAATCCTTTGTCAACATCGGAATAGTACATTTCAATCGTCACATAATAGGTTTCTCCGGCTATCAAATAGTGATTGATCTTAAAATTGCTGTTGTCACCGCCGTCATCATTGAGATTAATCGCAACCTCATTGGCGTCATAGAGCATCCCATATGTATCATAACCCCCATAGGTTTGGAAGTTATATGAACCAGAAACCGTAGGGATGAATTTAATGGCTTTGACTTCGTATAAATCAATGTAAATGGTATAAAGAACATCCAGTTCAGCCAATAAAGCGTCTTTGAACATGGAATCCCCTGAGGGGTCATCATCGGTAACGGGGTCGATGATAAACTCAACCGTTCCTGAATCGGTGGTATCAAAGAACATCGTTAACTCGATATAATAGGTTTGTCCAGCAATTAGATTGCGAATGATTTTGAAGTTTGAGTCCTGTCCATTATCATCATCAGAATCGAGATAGACGTACTGATGATCATACAAGACACCATAGGTATCGTAAAGCCCTTTGGTCTGCATGCTGTATTTCCCACTCGTAGTGGGGATAAATTTTAAATAAACGGCTTTCTCAAGCCCGATGAAGACATAATAACTGGTTGAAACTTGAACAGTCATCGCAGTTTCAAAGGTAGAAGCATCAGAAATAGCGGATGATGCTTCCCATTTGGCATAAAGCGTCATATTACCATTCACATTCAGCGGAAACTGCACGGGATCTCCTGAGTAGCGGCTATTATCATACCAGCCGGCAAACACATGCCCTTCTTTAGTGAAAACAGGCGGCGTATCCAAAGTGTTCCCAGGATTAATGGTGTAAGTCAGTTCTCCGGATACCCAGACACCTTCTTGGCCATCAAAGGTGACCGAAAACGTTCGACTTCCCCATTTAGCCACTAATGTCGTATTTTTGCTGATGGTGTTCGTGTTGGTTACTAATGTCGTTTCATCATTTGGATTGATGTACCATCCCAAAAATTCAAACCCATCCTTTTGTGGTGTTGGTAAACTGATAGTTTGACCGCTTCTGATGGTAATGTTGGCAATCACCGAGCCTCCGTTGGTGTCAAATGCAATGATGTAGGTTTCTTCTTTTGATTCGGTGCAGGCCATTAGTCCTATCAATAAAACTAAATAAACAATGAATCCGAAAATACGTTTTCTCATCGTTCCCCTTCTTTCTTTTTGGCATAAAAAACAGGCACAACCAGATCGAAATCGTGTGCCTATGTTATATGATGTTGATGAAACTGGTTCATCTTCATTATAATCCTTAAGATTGCATTAATCAATGATGAAGAAGAAATTATTCATCAAAAAGGAGAAGGTGATTGAACCCGAATCGATTTCCTCAAAAGCGGGTGAATTAAGACCAATTCATGATGATGAAGCATAAGACGGGGGGCTTTGGTAGCACCATAAAGCGTGTCCCCAACAATTGGGTGTCCAATGGATGTTAGGTGAACCCGAATTTGATGTTTCCTTCCCGTCTTAATGACCACATGCAAAAGTGAGGTTTTCTGGTATCTTTTAATGACCCGAAACTCAGTATACGCGCTTTGCCCTTTGGATGTGATGATTTGGCGTTGACTATGACGATCTTTTCCAATTGATGTTTGAATCACGCCCTGCTCATCCTTAATAACGCCTTCTACTAAGCAATGGTAGGTTTTATGGATGTCATGGTGTTCCATCGCATGAGAAAGATACGCATGCGCCAAAGGATGTTTAGCAAAAAGGACGATACCGCTGGTATCCACGTCGATTCGGTGAACGGGCAAAGCATCCAAAACGTTTGGATGGTTCATCGTGTACGCTTTGACCCGATTGGTTAACGTGTCAAGGGTGTTGCCATCCGTATGGACAAGCATTCCTGATGGCTTATCAACCAATAATAAATCTTGATCTTCATAGAGTATCGTTAGATTTCCAGGATAGGGTTCAACTTCTTTGGATTTGAAATCAGTAAAATCAAAGGTCAAGCAATCGTTTGTGGCCAACACCTCATGAGGGGCTATAGAGGTCCCATTCCGTTTGATCTTTTGGTTAACAAAAAGCCAGTTTAGGGTTTTTTTGGCGATGTGAAACGTTTCTATCACATCGAGCAATGACTTCCCTTTAAACAGGTCTGGAATCGTCCAACTCACCCTTTTGGATACATTGTTATTGTTGGGTTGCATGGTCACGCAGGGCCTTCTTTTCAATCTTATAGAGCTCTTCAACCGCAAAATGAAGCTTGGTCACCACATTTGTTTGGTGAATCGGATAAAGATAATAGGTATCGTCTAATGTTGATAAGTCTAAACAATCCCCTTTTCCAAAATAGTCGTATTCGATATGAAGTGAATACATGGATAACACATTCTTTTTGAGATCCACTTTTTCACTAACTAGGTGAAACCCTTCTTTGGTGTGGGTGAGTTTCCCTGTGCCTAAAGGAATGTATCCGTTGGCGTTTGGCAACGACTCAATCCGCACTTGATCTTCAAAAAAATAGGTTCCTTCTTCAATTTGCTTTTTAACATTTTCTCGCTGAAACTCGTACCAATCTGGGATATGTGAAAACCTTGTTTCACCGTTTGAACGAATCAGTTCACCGTACTCCGTCATGGTGTAAGCGGCTTGACAGTGACGGCAAAATAAGGTATCTTGGTGGCTATCCATTTGATGCTCGACTAAGCAATGAGGGCATTGATATAACACTTTGTGGAGGCCTTTAGCCCGATCTTTAAAACTGATTTTGATTTGGTTGTCTTTTTGCCACCGATACTCATCGTACTGAAAAGCGTGATGAATTCTTTCATTAATCGTCTCAACGGATAGATCCTTAATCTCATCTTTGGTGATGATTTGAGTCATGTCCGCTGCAATGTTGACGTTTCGTTGTTTTAAGTTCCAAACGGGTTGAGACAAGTAATTACCATGCATATTAAGCACGACCACGGGATGTTTCAACACTTTGATCATTTTTCCTAAAGATTCCGGCAATATGGCCGTCGTACCGCATAACGAGTAACGGGCTTCGGGATAGATGGCTACAATGTAGTTCAGTTTTTCCAACCCGTATTTGATTTGTTTAAAAAGTCGAAGGTCGTTAGTGAATTTTCGTTTACAGATGGCGCCGACATGACGGAGTAACCATTCCCTTTTGATGAATCCATCAATCGCCACGATGTAGTTAGCTCGATAAGGGAAAATCGCTGCCGTTGTCACTTTAAAATCAATGAAGGCATGATGGGTACAAAGCAAAATATAGGGGGGCTTTAGCCCATCCATATTTGTCTTGTTAATTTTAAGTTTTCGTTTCCAAACAGTGGGAAAACTGAGCAAATAAGCCAGTGGGGTTAAAAAAAACGATTCCTTTTTAGGCAGTGCGTCCATATCAAAGCGTTTAATCTGATCCATAACATACCTCTTGATGTGATGATATGGTGTTATTATAGCATATTTTCGCTAATGAAGACTAAGTTATCCTATGGATTAAAATAGGATGAATATGTTAAAATAGAGTATAGGAATAGCTAAAGGAGGTTGCCTCATGACCTATGCCATTCATGTCAATCTATACGCGATTGCTTTGCTTGTCATCATCATGATCAGTTTGGCTAAAACCAAACACTTAAAAAGCATGAACAATGTCTATTATCAGCTTCTCATTTTATCAACTGGATTGGTCCTTTTTGTGGATATGTTGACGGTCGTGCTTGATGGTTTATCAGGTGATTCGATATACTATTTGCTATCGTTTTTAAACATGTTACTTTATGCAATAGGCGCATGGGTCGCATTCATCTGGTTATTGTATATCCATCACCATTTGTTTAAAACGGCATCTTTCATACCCAAGCAGATTGCTTTATGGAGTATTCCAATGATTGTCAATCTCATCTTATCGATTATCTCCATTTTTGAACCTATTTTCTTTGTCATCGATGCTAACAACATGTATACCCGCGGAAATTACTTCTTCATTAGTTTTGTGTTAACATACCTTTATTTGGCTTACTCTCTTGTGCTTATTCTCCGTCACCGCTTACGAATTTCTAAAAAAGATGTGTTAGCATTGATTATGTTTCCAATCCTCCCTTTTTGGGGTAGTCTTTTTCAAGTCTTCTTTTATGGGACATTACTCATTTGGCCGATGACAGCACTCTCTTTGCTCATCATTTTCATTTTTGTTCAATCTCAACTTATCAACATCGATGGTTTAACGGAACTTTACAACCAAAGAGAATATCAAGATTACGTGATGAATATTGTGAAGAAGAAAGACTCGCACGGCTACATAGCTGGGATTATGTTGGATATCAACGATTTTAAAGCCATCAACGATGATTATGGACACTTTGTGGGTGATGAGGTGTTGAAATCTTTAGCCAATCTCTTGCGAGAGGTGTTTCATCGCGATGATTTTATAGCAAGAATTGGGGGAGATGAGTTCGTGGTCTTTGCTAAATTGAGTACTCCTTCAGATTTTGATGCTTCCATTGAAACGTTAAAAGCGACTTTAACCAAACTGGTAATCCCCGGTCAAAAAGACATCCCGATTACTGTGAGCATGGGATTTGGGATATATCCTAGCAAACAGGGTGACTCCTTTGAAACGTTTATCCAGACTATCGATCGCGACATGTATACCCAAAAAAGACGATAGATCCAACACACGTTGGATCTTTTTTTATGTTTAAATCGGGCTTAGTTAAGCCTTTTTAACCTGAAATAAACTAAATCTTTTCTTAAGTCGCTTGTTATTCTCAGTCGGATTTGTTAAAATAGTTTTTAATCAGGTGTTTTTTTAGAGGGATATGATCTGATTGAAATCAGGCATCAAGTGAAGCAGGTGATCATATGAAGAAACAACTCCTTTATCGACTCATTGGCTTAGTGATTATCACGTGGTCTATTTTGTCGTTGCTCTTTCTTAGCACAAACTACGCCATGTGGCGAAACATCAACTCATCAGCGCCTTTTTTTACTTTTGCTCCTGTTTTATTCGATCGGTACATCATGTACTCTAAAAGCGTGCTTTTTCATTTTAATTGGGGCTATGCTTTTTCTGGCGAATCCGCGTGGCAACTGCTTTTTGACTACATGAAACCCACATTGCTTATTGTGTTTGTATCCTTTGGTATCAGCGTAGCATTAGGGATTCTTTTCGGTTGGATTAGCGCTTATTTTAAGCATTCTCTTCTTGATAAAATGATTTCTTTTTTAACTTTGGTTTTCGCTTCCATTCCCAATTACATTTGGATCATGGTCTTTATGCTTGTTTTTGGGTATACATTAAAGTGGTTACCCCCAATTCCTCCAAGTGCTGAACTCGGATGGGGGGCTCAGATTCAAGGATTAATCATGCCGGTAACCGCGTTGACATTAGCCCCTTTGGCTAAGTTCACTTCGTTGATTCGAAACGAACTAATTGAAGCATTGAATAGCGATTACTTGTTATTACTAAGAACCAAGGGTCTTACCCGTAAGCAAATCATGCTTCGGCATCTTCTTAAAGACAGTTTGGTTGCGATTATGCCAGAATTATCCACGACGTTTATCTTTATCTTGTCCGGTTCATTCCTTTTAGAACGCATCAATAACGTGCATGGGTTATCGTTATTGCTTTACCGATCCTTATTTGCTCCTATGTTTGATTTCTATATGTTAAGGATTGATATTCCCGTTGCGGTTTTAGTGGGTACCTTTTATGCTTGGATGGGAATCATGATGACCTTTATTGTTGATCTATTGTATCCGTTGGTCGATCCTAGAATCCGAATTGGCTCAACACAGTAAGGGTTGACTTTAAGCGTTCTTTTTCATGGCCTTTCTCTAAATATGCTAAACTAAGGATGAAGGAGGATGTTGTCATGGACTCAAAAAAACAGTTAAAACAACGGCTTACGCCCATTCAGTATAAAGTGACACAAGAAAACGGAACAGAACCCCCCTATCAAAATGCGTATTGGGATCATCATGAAACAGGCATTTACGTCGACATCGTTTCAGGTGAACCCCTTTTTTCATCAAACGATAAATTTGATAGTGGATGTGGATGGCCCAGTTTCACGAAACCCATTCACCCTGTAAAAACCAAGCTTGATTTATCTTTTGGAATGTTTCGTACAGAAGTTCGGTCAGAAAAGGCAGACAGTCATTTGGGGCATTTGTTTACCGATGGTCCAAAAGAAAAAGGGGGATATCGGTATTGCATCAACTCGGCTTCCTTAAGATTTATTCCTTATCATGCTATGAAAGAAAATGGGTATCAGGACTACTTGCATCTATTCGAAAATGAGGACGAACGTTCGAATGAAAAAAATAAACCTTGAGCTTTGGGATAGAAAAGACCATTATTTGTTTTACTTAAACATGGATATTCCTCAATATACCCTGACCTTTGAAGTGGAGATCACACCTTTAATTCACTACATCAAAAAAAACGGGTTTCCGTTTTATTTATCCATGATTTATTTCGTTATGAAAACAACCCAACAAATTGAGGCGTTTCGGTATCGAATTTGGGAAAATGAAGTGGTTCTATTCGATCGCGTTCATCCATCTTTTACCGACATGGAGTCTCAATCCTCCTTGTTTAAGATTGTATCGGTTGACATGGAAGAACCCTTAGAAACCTTCATTCAATCCGCACAAAACCACGCACAAAATCAAACAGAGTTCATCGATTTATCCAAGGAAAAACGACAAGATTGGGTCTTCATAACTTCCTTTCCTTGGGCCCGATACACCAGCTTAACCAACGCCATGAACATCGATCCAAAAGACGCAATACCCCGCATCTCATGGGGGCGATTCACAGAACAAAACGGTCGTATCACATTACCGCTAACGTTAGGGGTTCATCACGGTTTTGTGGATGGTTATCACATCTCGCTTTGGCTCAATGCCTTTGATCAAATGCTAAAGAATCTTAAATGACCTCTTGATTTTTCGCCTAAATAAGGCGTATAGTAAAGGTATCTTAAGGAGGTTTATATGAAAAAGGTTATTCTTCTATTCCTTTTATTCGCGTTACTATTCATTCAATCGTGTCAAAAAGATAGTCCCCTTCCTAACGGCGGCCAACCTCCAGTAGCATCAAAGCCTATAGAGACTGAACCGATAAAACCCAAAGAAAGCGATGCCCAAACACCGGATGATTCCGTCCCACTGGATCATCCACTCTTGACTGAAACATTATCGATTTATAGCCAAAATTATGGCAACACCAATGGAAATCTAAACAACCAGTCTTTAGCGGTTTATGATACAATGCGTCATGTGCATTATTATAGCAGCCAACAATCGATTTACCGGTATGATCCTGCTACGGATCAAACCGAACTTTGTGTTTCATTATCGACCGGTGGAAGACCCATTTATTTAAATTTGGATGGTTCTATTCTCTATTTTTTAGACAGTTCAAACGGTCATCTTCTGCGTTATGATTTAGACTCTAAAGACTTATCTTCTTTGGTTGAAACAGAAAACACATTTTTGGGTCGTAACTACAGTTCACTTCATTACATTCTCAACATCGAATCGTATGGCAGTGTGTATCCAACGTATCGACGTTATGCCATCTCGGATGGCCGGTTATCCGATTCAGGAACCTACATTGGTTTACCCAATTTCGATGGCACAAGAATCTATTACCATCAAACCAATAGTTTATTGGTTCGCGTCATGGATGTCTCAGGCATGGGGAAAGCCACGATTATCGACTTAATCACATATAATGTCACCACCCTTCATGAACTGCTCTTTTACCATAAAGATTCAAGCAACATCACCTATTTTATGCTAATCTTAACCGTGGGTTCAACCAAAGGACTTTATCGCTATAACCAAACTGATGGTCTCGTTAAGATCATAGACGCCTCTTCGAGTTTATTGCATGGATTAAATTATGACGGTACTTATGGTTATTTTATTCATGGAACCACATTAAATCGATTGGATTTATCCGATGATTCGTGGATCAAACTCGCTGATTTACCCGGTTCCTTTGATCGCTTGCAAATCATCAATCGCTGGTTTTATGTAAGTGAAATAGGGGGCACTCAAGCGTATCGAGTTCATCCCGTTACACAAACGGTTTTAGCAACTGAATAGGGCTCGGCCCTATTTTTTTATGACTAAATAAAAAAACGGACACACGGTCCGTCACGAGAGAAAGGTAATGAACATATAGATTAAGATGAAGGCAACAAACCCCGTGTAGATGAGGGCGTCGCTTTTGATGATGCTTGACTCATACCGTCTATTAAACACATTGGTTGTGATAACAAAACGATCGATAAACCCAATTTGATCGCTATCTTTATCCGATAGTTTAGCAAAATCCTCATGGTTAATTGGGCATTTGTCGCCATACATGAGGCGGCAAGCGTTTTTCATCACGAGATAGGCGGGTAAGAAAAACAGATACTCAATGCTCAACCATTTGGGCAAGTGTAAATGAAACAAATGAAATTTCTTTCCCGCAAAGAAAATACCAAACCCAAGAGAAACCACAATAAGGGTCATGATGAGATCACTGGTTGTGAAAAAGGCAAGACCTTCGATGTATTTTTTAATAAAATAGGGATCGTATGTGGTTCTGTTCAACTGGGGAATCATCAAGTGATTCATTAAAAAATGTGGCGCTAACCCAATTCCAATAATGAGGACAGCCATTCCCACTAACGCGATATCCAAACTAGAAATATCACGTTCGAGCGTCTCATAGGTTGCATTCGTCTTTCTAAGAAAAACATAATAAAACAATTTGATAAAGGAACACGCCGTTCCGGCGCTCACCAAAATGAATAGCCATTCAGCGTATAAAAACGAGGGATGGCCATATTCATAAGCTTCCACAATCCCATGGTGCAAAATGGTTTTAGAAATGAACCCGTTAAATAGGGGAATGCCGCTTATCCCAAGCGATGCTATTAAGCAAACCGTGGCTGTTAAAGGAAGTTTCTTCCATAGCCCGCCTAATTTGTACATGTCTTGTTCTTTGGTGTGATAATAAACGACCCCCGCCACCATAAACAATAGCGATTTAAAAAGGGCATGGTTGATGATGTGATAAAGAGCACCTAAATACCCCATTGGGCCGCGATAACCCAAATAAAGCGCAACTCCAATGCCTAAAACAATGTACCCCATTTGGCTTACGGAGTGATAGGCCAGCATTTTCTTTATATTGGCTTGTTGAAGTGCAAGAAAAACCCCAATCGTCATCGTGATAATGCCTAACCATATGATGGCCGCTCCAATCCTTTCACTGGATTGCCAAATGGGATCTAAATACGATGTGACGCTTTCTTTGGATGGAAAATAATAACTGGTTGCGACACGGATAATGCCAAATGCTCCGACTTTGATCATGATCCCCGATAGCAAGGCGCTGGCTGGCGTTGGAGCAACCGGATGGGCTCGAGGGAGCCAAACATGAACCGGGGCCATACCGGCTTTAATGCCAAAACCTAAAACCAATAATCCCATAATCCAATACCTTAGAGACCCTAAGGCGTTTAGTTGTTCGATGGCGCTTCTAAAGCCTAAATCACCCAAATGGTAATAGAGTAATATCATGGCGGTTAAAATCAAAAACCCTCCGATGAGTCCCATGATGATGTAATTGTAACCGGCACGATACGATTCTTCTTTTTGACCATGAATCACCAGCATATAGGAAGTAAGCGTCATTAACTCAAAAAACAAGAACATCGTCAATAAGTCGCCTGACATGATGGTGCCAAGAACGGCACTATAGGTCAACGCTAGGAAAAAGAAAAACCGTTTGCCATGAGATTCCCGTTTCATGTAATCGTGCGCATAAATCATTACGATAAACCAGATAAAAGAGGAAATAACCAAGACGGTATACGCCAACATGTCTACATAAAAACTCAGTTTCAAACCAAAAAGTCCAAGAATCTCGATGGACATGGTGTTATCAAGTGCAGAGGGATACATGAACAGAATGAGCACAAAGGTCAAAAACGTCGAGACTAAGACAAACGTGTTTTGTCTTGGAGAAATCGGATCTTTAAGGATTAACTCAGCAAATGCACCTAGAATGGGTAGAAAAACAACGACTATGGGCAACCATGGATAATGGGTTAAATCATTGATAAAGGTGTAAAACGAACCCGTAGAACGAATCCAAGTCGTGAATGAAAACCAATCTTGCGTATAGGTAATCAAAATGAACAGCATAAAAAACGAAAGAATAACCAAAACGAGGTTAAACCGGTTGATGTGATTGAGAATGGTGCTTTGTGTTTTATTCATTGATGTTCTACCTCATCCGATAATGCTTTTGATTGCTTGATCTAAAAACCCATCCATCAGGTTTGGGAAAACACCTAAAAAGAGAATGGTTAATCCCAATAAGACAAGCGGAAGCATCATTAATTTGGGTGTTTTTTCAACGCTTTGAAGCCGGTATTGAAACTTCTCGTTTTTCAAAAACGCAGAAATGATAATCGGTAAGTAATAAATAACATTCAATAAACTGCTCATCATGATGATAATCAGTAAGATCATTTGGTTCCCCTCTAAAACCGCCATCCCCAACTTGAATTTGGAAATAAATCCACTGGTCAATGGAATTCCAATCATACCAAGGGCTGCAATGGTAAAGACGCCCATGGCGATAGGCATGGCAAATCCAAGCCCATCAAAGTCATTAACTTTCCGTGTCTTTTTGTAAAATATGATGGCTCCTACGGAGAGGAACAGTGCGGTCTTCATGATTCCATGCGATAAGATATGGAAAAAGGCTGCTCTTAGTCCTTCAATTGAAAGCAATCCAATGCCTAGCACAATGTATCCCACTTGAGCAACCGATGAATACCCTAACATGCGTTTGACATCTTTTTGGGCAATCGCAAAAACAGAACCCATAATCATTCCAACAGCGGCCATCACAAGAAGCACCCAGTTAACATTCAGTGCAAGAATAATGTCCATTCCAAAAACACGGTAAATGATTTTGATGAGAATGAGAAGGTAGACCTTGACCACAATCGCTGAAAGAATCGCGCTTGATGTGCTCGGTGCACTGGAGTGAGCATCAGGCAACCAAATATGAAAGGGAAATATGGCTGCTTTGATGCCGATGCCAATAATCATGAAACCAAGTGCAATAATGGTATTTGCGGGATAAAGTTCCCAAACGTGTCCTAATCGTTCGCCGACTAAAGCGATGTTGGTATAACCCGTCATCATGTAGATTAAAGCAACACCAAATAAATAAGAAAGTGAGCCAATTTCGTTGAGCATGACGTAGCGAAAAGCTGATGTATACGTGTCCTTCTTCCGTTTGATCGAAATGATACTGCATGTTGTAATGGACAATATCTCAATGAACACATAGGTATTGAACAAATCATTGGTATAAAGGATGCCAAACATGGACATTAAAAGGATAAAAAGCAAAATATAATAGCGTCCGTATTCTTTTTCTTCAATGCCTTCTGTGGCATCTCCGCTTGAATACACATAGACGATGGTCGCTAACAAGACAATAAATAAGGTGAAAAAGGCCGAAAAAGAATCAACCACAAATTCAATCCCGATTCTAGCATCGTGGCCCCCCATAAAATAATGGATGGGACCTTGTTGATTGACATGCCATAAAATAACCCCCGAGGAAATAATCGCAAGAAGCAAAACGATAAAACCAAGAACGAGTGTTCTTGAAAATGAACGTTTCCTAAAAAGCGGGATGGCAAGTGCCATGCTCATAAAGAGAATGAGATTAGCAAGGGGCAAATGATTAATCATGTTCGCTTTCCTCACTTATCATCCTTGATAACTCGATTTGATCGATGGTCCGATAGGTTTGATAAATCCGAATGACCAGTGCCAGCGAATAAACCGTAATGGAAACCACCACCACAATCCCTGTCAAGATGAGGACCGAAGGCAAAGGATTAATGTAAACCACATCAATCAAACCAGGTTCGATGATGGGTGGAACACCGCCTGTGACATTTCCAATCGCAATAAAGAACAGGAAAACACCCGTTCCCATAATGTTTACCCCCATAATCCGCTTGATGAGGTTGCTGTGAGTCACCACGGTATGAAGACCAATCAGAAAAAGAGCAATGGCACCAATATAATTGATGTTATCGATAAACAATCTTATCACATTCATTCTTCTCCCTCCTCAATCAAGATATGAAAAAGAGAAATCATGGTGGAAGCCACTTTGATTCCAATCCCAATCATCAAAATAGGAATCATCCCTGAAGACAAAAGTGAACCCGGTTCTCCCATCGGAAACCCAGCGTCACGATTGGTCAAAAAACTTCCTCCTAAAAACAATCCGATGAGACCCACCATAATAAAAAGCAATATACCGCCGCTTTCTGCAAACTCAGACAGACGATGTGAAAACTTCTTTTTTCCTTTTTCAAGGCCAAAGACAACGGTATAAAGGATTAAACTGGTTCCAATCAAGGCCCCTCCAGAGAATCCTCCTCCTGGAGAGATGTGCCCATGTAAAATAACAAAAATTCCGTAAAGTTGAACAAAGGGAATCACAATACGTGTGATGGTCTTGATGATGGTATCATTCATGGTGTTCTTCTTTTCCTTTCTTTGTAGTTCTCAAAACGGAAGCAACAGCCACAATGGAAGTAAATAGGACAATCGTTTCACCCAATGTGTCAAACCCTCTGTAATCGGCCAAAATCGCTGCGACAATGTTGGTGGCTCCTGTTTCTGAAAGGCTATGCTGAAGATAGTGATTAACGGTATCGTTGTATGAAGGGGCTTGGATGGAAGGTTCGGTTGGCATGAGTAAAATGCTTAGGGATAAAATTCCAAACAACAAGAAAAATAAGGCTTTGATGATGATCTTTTTCATTTTTCATACCTCTCCGTCTTGCTGATAACAGCAAAAAACAAAAGCGATGTGACGCCCGCTCCAATGGCAGCTTCAGTAAGAGCAACATCCGGTGTTTTTAAAATCAGCCATAAAACAGACATCATGAGTGAATAGGCTGAAAAAATGATAACGGCCCCTAAAAGGTCTTTGGTTCGCTCAATGGCAATCGCGCAAATGACCAAAAACACAATGATAATGACATTAAGCCATTCCATCTTCACTCACCTCTTTCTTGTTTTTCTCTTGTTGATAAGCTCCTTGAGCAATGGCGTGAGCTGCTGTAGGGTTCGTAAGCCAGATAAAAATCAAGATGACTAAAATATTGACTGAAATGAAAGATAAACCTTGCCAGATGATTAATCCTAAAAAAATGAGTCCAGCTCCCATTGTATCGCATTTCGTTGTGGCATGCATTCTGCAATAGACATCTGGCATGCGTATCAAACCAATGACGCCGACTAAATAAAAGAATGCGCCACCTATAAGGCATGCAATGGCAAAAATTTGCTGGATCATGACGAGTACACTCATTTGTCTAACCGTCCTTTCAGTAGGAGTTTCGATAGCCCTATGGTGGCTAGAAACCCGAGCAATGCATATACCAAAGCCACATTCACGTAAGACTCTTGTGATGTCATGAGTGCAATCATTACAATGATGGTTGTTACCTTGGTTGATATCATGTTGATGGCTACAATTCGGTCCGCTGCAGTGGGTCCAATGGCTGCTCGATATAACCCTGCAAACGTAAGAATAACCAAAAAGATGGTGCAGATAAGAATCACAGTAATCATCATAAGAAATCTCCTTCTAAACCGATAAACGCTTTTTCCATTGAACTGCCTTCTAAATCCTTAACCTGATGATGGATTAATCCATGAACCAAGATGTGACGGTCGTCCATTTCAACGGTTAATGTGCCGGGTGTTAACGTAATAGCATTCGCATAAAGCGATTGGTTAAGCTCTTTTTTTAAGGGCTGACGAATGGTTTCAAATCCAGGATCAATGGGCATTTTTCGGCTCAAAACAATTTTGGCTACCTGAAGATTCGATTTGAAGATATTGACCAAAAGCACATAAAAAACGATGAATCCTTTTCGAACTGATGTTACGTTCAAACGGGTTGCTTCATTCGTTTTAAACAAAAGATCTCTATTCAAAAAAACGACCAAACCAGACGCCAAAACCCCTATTATTAGGGTGGTCCAATTGACTTGGGTCGCTAAGATAATCCAAAAAGCCAGCAATAAAATAAACATGATGATGGATGCCTTTGATTTTTTCATCGGGTTTTACCTCGCTTTTATACTGTCTCTCTTTGTATTATAGCACTTGCTATAAAAAGACAGGTTTATTTTTCCAAATTTATGGTAAAGATGGAAAAAAAATAAAAAAAAGAACCCTTAAATCCTTATTCTAAGAGTTCTTTATTGAGTACTTTCTTAATGAATGTATCCACGATTTGACCATCAAATTGGGTGTCTTTATTTCTTTTTAGTTCTAAAATGGCGTCATCTATTTTAAGCGCTTTCCGATACGGACGGTCTGACGTCATGGCCTCATAGGCATCAACCACACCGATGATTCTAGAAAACAATGGAATGCTGTGCCCACTTAACCCGTTTGGATAACCTTTTCCATCGTAGCGCTCATGGTGGGTTAAAGCATAAAGCGCTAAATCAGAATACTCATCTGCGGCACGCAAGATTTGATAGCCATTAATGGTGTGTTCCCGCATGATGTCCCATTCTTTTTCATCTAGACGACCTGGTTTATTTAAAATATGATCCGGAATAGAGATTTTTCCAATGTCATGAAACAGCCCCGCCAACTCCAATTCTTTAATATCGTCTGGTTTTAACTTCATGGCTTGACCCATCAGTCTACAGTACCGACTCACTCGCTCTGAGTGCACTTTCTCTTCTTTGTATTTATCCGTTAATGTCGTTAAGATGCTCATAATCGCTTTATTTCGGATACTTGAACCTTCTAAGACTTTGTTTTTGTACATCCTATTTTCAGCTAAGATAAGAATGTCTTTAATTTCTTCATCTACGCTTGTTTTCATGCCTGAGCCAATCGCTAGAGAGTAATGAATGCCTTCAATATCGGTTTGGCTGATGTCCCTATTGAACGTTTCAATGAAGCCATCGATTTGGGCTTGTGTTGCTTGAGGAAAAATGACTGCAAACTCATCCCCTCCTATTCTGGCATAGACACTGGGGGGAGTTACCCGTTTTTTCAAAATTGCAGCCACTTGTTTTAGCGCGACATTTCCCGTGTGGTGACCAAAGGCATCATTAATGACCTTGAGGCCATTAAAATCCATCATCAGGATGCCAATGGGATAATAATCCGAATGATCGTAATGCTCGAGACGTTCTTGGAAATACCTTCTATTCGGTATTTGAGTCATAAAATCATGAAAACTAATGTGCTCAATTTCGTCTTGTTTTTCTTTTTGCTCGGTGATATCGATGTGTGTTCCAACAACGATGTCTTTTGGATTTCCTTGCTCGTCTCGAACGAAATGACCTCTAGACCAAATCCATCGATACGTTCCATCTTGGCACCTCATCCTAAAATGATTCTCATACAGTCGATTCGGTTTTTCGGTGAAGAACGTTTCAAATGTCTGAAGCGCTCGATCGCGATCGTCTTCGTGAATAAGGGTGACCCAAGTTTCTTGAACGTTATGTGGTTTTAACTGAAATTGATGATAGTCGTAGCCAAGCATCTTGAAATATTCAGGACTGCACCACAAAAATTCATTCTTAATGTCGTATTCCCAAACACCGGTATTCGATATTTCACTAACGATTCGGTACCGTTTTTCACTTTCAAATAAACTGGTTTGAATCTCTTTTTGAAGCGATATGTCAATCATGGTTGCTACAAAATAGTCTTCTAAATCGCTTCCTTTAATGCGTTTAGCGCTCATGATGGTTGGAAAGGGTTGGCCATCCTTAGTGACATGCCACACTTCTTCGGATGTGAATCCTCCCTTTTCCTGAAGGTGATCCAACAGCAAGATCACTCGCTCTTGTTGTTCTTCATTATGAACACTCAAAATCGGTTGTCCCAATAATTCGTTTTTTTGCCATCCATGAAGTTTTGCAAAGGTGTCATTCAAGTACACCAAAATGCCTTCCATGTTTGAAATGGCTATCCCATATTCGGCTTGTTCGGCCATAGTTTTAAACATATCAAGCGTATCTTCTGATTTTTTTAGTTCTGTCACATCCATATCACTTCCACGATAGGCAATGATTTTTTCGTGACCATCCATTATAGGAATGAGGTTGGTTGAAAACCAAAGGGTCTCTCCCATTTTGTTTAACAATGGATTGATAAAACCATTCAACTTTTTATTCTTTTTAAGTTCTATTTCAGCATCCATATGATACTTGTCTTTTAGAAGATTTGGGTAAAGATCATAATAGTATTTTTTTCCGACAAGTTCTTCTGGATCGTATCCCAAGATGTCTTTAATCATAGGTGATACATAGGTGTATAAACCTTGTAAATCCAAATCATAAGTGAAGGTTCTGCTGTGTTCAGTCGTTTCCTTAAATCGGTTTTCAATCTCAGCCATAATCATCTCATTTCGAATCCGTTTGGTGATGTCAATGGAATAGGAAATCGCCCCAATAATTTGGTGATCTTCGCTATATAAAGGCGTATACTGGACTTCGTAATGACGAATCCCATTCTTTTGATAGGTTTCAACTTTAGTGTGGCTGGTTCCCCTAAAAGCCAGTTCAAAATGACGTTGAGTTGTTTCTCTGTTTTCGGGATTCTTAAACACACTTAAAAGGGATGTTCCCATGGTTACGGTCCTTTTATAACGTTCAAGCATCACTTTCCGATAGTGTTCATTGACGTATAAGTAATTAAAATTTAAATCGATTGCGATAATAAACATGGGTTCTTGATTTTGAAGATGGGATTGAAGTAAATCCTCAAGACTGATTAGGGTTTCTGTCAAGGTCTTATTTTTGGTCTTCGTTTTAATAAGGGTCTCATGCTCGGATAAAAGACTTTCAAGTTCGTGAATACGTTTTGCTTTTTCAGTGTAGCGAAGTCCCAACTTTCGATTGACTTCTTTAATCTCTTTTAAGTACATTAGATTCTGTCTGTTGGCCATCATAATATTGTAATTGCCGGCCATGCCAATCACATTAGCTCCCACAAAAAAATGGTACCGTAAAAAATATCAGATGGAATATCGCCATGAAAAAGCAAACTGCCCGCAAGTAAGTAAAACACAATCATCCAACCGGCGATGGTTGCTGGAATCAATGGCAATTTGATGAGTAAAAACCCTGAGAATAAAACCATAAATAACCCACCATAATAGATGATGTTATCAGGTTTTAAGATTAACATGTGAGCGATACCGCATCCTCCGATAAAAAAACTGAACGTAACAGGGATTTGGTAAAACTTATAAAAGGACTTTCCATAACTTAACACCATGGTTAGGATTAAGAAAGGAATGACAATGCCAAATCGGATGATAATGAGGGTTTGCCACATGTTGGGATATAGCACCGTATCGATGATGCCGAAAAAGGCGTAAAGCAAGACAAAAACAAAAAACATTCGTCTTAAGTAAACGACGTCCAAACGGTTGATTCGATTCGTCTCATCAATGGGATAAATGTTCATAGATTGCTTCTCTTTCGTCACACTAATTTCGAAACAATGATGACATGATTTATCTATAGCATAGCATATTTGTCCTTTATTAGTGCATCGCCCTAGCAACAAACCCTTACAAATTTCTTAATTTCGACATTAGAATCTTTCAAGGGCGTCTATCTCGATAAAAAAAGGTATCCTCTCAATAGAAAGAATACCTAAACTGACAACATTGCTTGTTAAATCAAACCACTTCCAAAGAGAACGGCGAAGACCAAAGAGATAATCATCATCAGCTTGATTAAAATATTGAGTGAAGGACCCGATGTGTCTTTAAAAGGATCGCCAACGGTATCGCCTGTAACACTAGCCTTATGGGCGAAGCTTCCCTTTTTAGATTTCGCACTGCCTTCTTCGATGTATTTCTTCGCATTATCCCAGGCTCCTCCAGCGTTGGCCATAAAAATGGCCATGGCAACACCACTAGCAAGCGATCCAGCAAGCATGCCGCCTAATGCTTCTGCTCCTAAGATAAACCCGATGAGCAATGGAGAAACGACCGCAAGAATACCAGGAACAACCATTTCCTTAAGGGCGGCTGTGGTGGAAATGTCCACACATCGCGCATAATCGGGTTTTTCTGTTCCTTTCATGATGCCTGGATATTCTTTAAACTGCCTTCTAACTTCATCGATCATTTTGGATGCGGCTCTTCCGACTGAAGCAACTGTTAATGAACTGAAAAGATAAGGCAACATCGCACCGATTAAAATGCCTACCACCACTTGTGGGTCAGTGATATTGATGGCCGTCAATCCAGATGCTTTGACATAAACAGCAAATAAAGCCAAGGATGTTAAAGCGGCTGAACCGATTGCAAATCCTTTTCCAATGGCGGCTGTGGTGTTACCAACACTGTCTAAAAGATCAGTGATTTCACGGACTTTAGGGTCCAAACCAGCCATTTGAGCAATACCACCGGCATTATCAGCAATCGGACCATAAGCGTCTATCGCGATGGTCATACCGGTTGTCGCAAGCATCCCCACTGCAGCGAGTGCAATGCCATAGAGTCCTTGTTCAAAATTTGCATTTCCTCCGGAAACGATGAAAGAAAAGATAATCACGGCTCCAATCGCAAGTATTGGAATCGCAGTTGATTCCATACCAATCGATAATCCTCTAATGATGTTTGTCGCATGACCGGTTTCCGATTCATCAACAATTCCTTTGACCCGATTATAATCCGATGATGTGTAGAGTTCAGTGACTAAACCAATCAATAGACCAACCGCTAAGCCCGCGATAATGGCGAAAAATGGACCAAAATTAGTAAATATATCCAAATAAACAAAAGCCCACGTTAATCCAATCGTAAAGATAAAAAAGAAAATGCCGGCCACATAGGTGCCTTGTCGTAAGACTTTTTGAGGTTGATCGGCCTTTTTAACTCGTATGGTCATAATCCCAATAATGGCCGCGATAATCCCGATGGAAGCCAACAACAAGGGAAACAACGCCCCTTCGATGCCATAGGCAAAAACACCGAGCGTCATCGCTGCAAGAATCGATCCAACATAAGATTCAAAAAGATCCGCCCCCATGCCGGCAACATCTCCCACGTTATCACCAACATTATCGGCAATGACGGCAGGGTTTCTTGGATCATCTTCTGGAATACCCGCTTCAATCTTACCGACTAAGTCTGCACCGATATCCGCTGCTTTGGTGTAAATCCCACCGCCCACACGGGCGAATAAGGCGATTAGAGAGGCTCCTAAACCAAAACCAGTCAACACTTGAGTGACATGGTCTAAATCCAAATGAAAGACATAGGTTGCGATGAGATAAGAAATAATCAAGCCCCCTAATCCTAATCCAACGACGGTCATTCCCATGACACCACCGCCACTAAATGCAATATCGAGCGCTTTGTTCATGCCTTCTTTTTCGGCACTAACGGCCACTCTTGAATTGGCTGAAACCGCACTGCGCATGCCGACAAATCCAGCCACACCACTGAGTAAAGCTCCAAATGCAAATGTAATCGCCGTAGCCCATTCAATGGCCAATCCAATGGCGAAAAATAAAATGACCACAAAGATGAGCAGGATTTTGTATTCTCTTCTTAAAAATGCTTTCGCACCTTCGCGAATGTAACCTGATATTTCTTCGATACGATCATTGTCTTTCGGAATTTTTCTGATTTTAATATACAGTACTAACGCATAAAGCAATGCCATGATGCTGAAGACAAAAGCTAGCCATAAAAAATTTGACACAAGATCCTCCAATCAAGGCTCTAAAAAAAGCGCCTTTTTTTCATTATAACATTGAAGCGCTTTCATATACAAGTCAAAACGCTTAAGAAAACCGCACGTCCAAAGGGGTCGTGCGGTTTTGGTTAAGACGATTTTAGGTTACGATAATGGGTGTGCAAGAGCTTGTGCGATAACTCACCATACGGTTCTCCTAGAAACTGCGAGTAAAGGGTTGAAATCGCGGAGTTTTCATGAGATTTTCTGAACTTGCTTAATCGGTCAACCTGATAGATGGCGTGACTTCGGTCTAACCGTACTTCTTTGGTTGTTCCAAAAGGTTGTCCCCCGCCACCGATGCATCCACCTGGGCAAGCCATGACTTCAATGAAAGCGTAAGGAGAACGTTGGTGAAGAATGTCCTCACAAATCTTTTTCGCGTGATTCAATGTGTGAACAACAGCGACTCGAATCGGTTCGCCTTTAATCATGACTTCCGCTTCTTTATAGTAGTCTAAGCCGCGAACGGACTCAAAATCTATTTTTTCCAGGGGTTGGCCATTTAAGACTTCGGAAACCGTTCTTAACGCCGCTTCCATCACACCCCCAGTGGCACCGAAAATAGCCGCTGCTCCACTGGTATATTCATCGGGTCGATCAAATTTTTCTTCTTTGAGTGTATCAAAATGAATGCCCATTTGCTTAATCATTTTCGCCAGTTCACGCGTAGTTAAAACCGCATCAACATCCGGATCCATGCCATTAACGGTCATCTCTTCTCGTTCTGCTTCATACTTTTTAGCGGTACAGGGCATAATGGAAACGACGTAAATGTTTTTCGGATCAATGTTTTCTCGTTTGGCATAATACGTTTTCGCTAGTGCCCCAAACATTTGCTGAGGGGATTTACAGGTTGATAGATGATCGATAATCTCAGGATAATGTCGTTCCGCGTAATTAATCCAACCGGGGCAGCATGACGTAATCATCGGAAGCGAACCACCGTGTGCGATTCGATGAATGAGTTCATTTCCTTCTTCGATGATCGTAAGATCAGCTGTGAAATTCGTATCAAAAACGCGTGAGAATCCAAGCATTTTAAGAGCTGCAACAAGCTTGCCGGTCACTATCGAACCATGTGCCATATCAAGTTCATCCCCAAGTGAAACACGGACCGCTGGAGCAGCCTGAACGATGACGTGTTTGGATTCATCGTGCAAGGCATCCCACACCTTATGGGTATGATCTTTTTCAGTAATGGCCCCAACGGGGCAAACACTTGAACATTGCCCGCAATAGGTGCAATCCGTCTGATCTAATGTTGCGTGATACGCTGGCACGATGTCGGCATCATGGCCACGCCCCATGGTATCTAAAACCGAAACCCCTTGGATGTTTTTGCAAACATCGATGCATCGTCCACATTTAATGCATCGATTTGGATTTCGGACGATGGCTGGATTGTTATCATCAATGGGTTGGACACTTAAAATGTTCTCAAAACGATTCTCATCGATGCCCAAGGTGTTGGCTAATTTTTGAAGTTCGCATCGCATGTTTCTAACGCAAGCGGTGCAACTGGCATCATGGTTAGCTAATATCATTTCAACAATGGTTTTACGGGCATTGAGTGTGCGAGGAGAATTGGTTTTGATTTCCATCCCGTCTTTAACCACTGTTGAACATGATGTGACTAATCCTTTTTGCCCGACAATTTCGACGACGCATATTCGACAATCCGACTTGATATTTAAATCTGGATAATAACATAAGGTTGGAATATTGATGTGATACGCTTTAGCGGCATTCAAAATGGTGGTTCCATCGGGTACAGTTACATCAATATGGTTGATTTTTAATTTAGCCATTAGGAAGCCTCCTGTTGTTTCGCCATAGATTCATAGATTCGATTGGTATACTGCGAGCGGAAATAATGAAGCGTTGAGATGATGGCTGTGGGTGATGTTTGACCTAAACCACAAAGGGATGTTTGATGCATCACAAACGCTTGGGATTCCAACGAGTTCATGTCCGATAGGGTCGCTCGATACTGGGTAAATCGTTTGAGGGTGTTCATCAAATGAATGTTTCCTTCCCGACAAGGGGTGCATTTCCCACAAGATTCATGAGCAAAGAACTCAGCAACCCGCATCAGGATATCAAACATGTCAAAGCGATCATCAATCACAATGATGGCTCCAGATCCTGTTTTACTTTCGAACTGCTCAAAACGTTCAAAATCAATCATCATGTCCAGCATGTATTCAGGAATAATCGGACCGCAAGCCCCACCCAGTTGAACCATGCCGATTTTTCGTCCTTCTGGGACCCCACCGCCTAGTTGCTCAATGACATAACGCAGTGTGGTGCCAAACTCAATCTCGTAAACCCCTCGGTTTTTGACATTGCCGGATAAACTGATCAATTTGGTTCCTGTTGAACTTTGAGTTCCTAATTTTGCGTAATTTTTTCCTCCCATACTCAAAATGTGAGGAATACACGAAAACGTTTCAACATTGTTAATCAACGTGGGTTTACCAAACAGTCCAACTTGAGTTGGAAAAGGCGGTTTGACTCGGGTTCTTCCGGGTTTTCCTTCGATGGATTCTAAGAGTGCAAACTCTTCACCGCAAACATAGGATCCTGCTCCTTGTCTAATTTCAAGAGAGAATAAAAACTCTTTCGGATTGTTCAAAAATCCCTTTTCAGTGGCTTGATCAATCGCTTGTTGCATCATCAAAATGGCGTTTTGATATTCACCACGAATATAAATAAACCCTTGATGGGCCCGCGTGGCATAGCCAGCAATGAGCATTCCTTCGATGATTTGATGGGGATTGTTTTCCATCAAATAACGATCTTTAAAGTTACCGGGTTCGCCTTCATCTGCGTTACAAATGACATACTTAATTGGATCTTCTTCCTTTGCTAGACTCATCAGTTTAATTGAAACTGGAAAACCAGCTCCCCCTCTGCCACGCAACCTTGAATACTCGATTTCTTCAATAATGCTGATGGTGTCCATTTTGATGGCCTTGTGAAACTCCTTGTAGCCCCCTTGAATCAAATAGGAGTTAATGTCATGAGGATTAATAAGACCCACATGTTTAGAGACAAGTTTCATTTCACCCATGGTTACCCTCCTTATAGGAAGCGAGGATGACTTTAACCTTGTTTTTGTTTAAGTTCCCATAGGTCTTATCATCGATTCGCATCACAATTCCCTGCTCACAGCATCCAAGACAGCTGGTAAATTCCAAAGTGAACATCCCATCCTCTGTCGTTTGATTCATCTCAATCGATAACAGTTTTTTCAAATAGCTGACCAAATCCATTTGGTCACTGATAAAACACGGAACATCTTTGCAAACCTGAATGAGATGTTTTCCTTGGGGTTTCGTCTTCAGCAGTGTGTAAAAAGACACCACGCTATACACCCGACTTTCAGGTTCATTCACATACCGTGCAATGGCTTGGATTTCCTCTTTTGAAATGAAGTGATCCGGTTTATCTTTTTGAATTTGGATCAAAATTTCTAAAATAGAATCCGCGCGCTTTGGAAACGTTTGTAACAATGCATCAAGCACAAAAAGCCTCCTTTCGAATCAATGAAAAGAAAGCCTTCTCTTTTACTAAAAAATGACTGGTGATGGTGCACGTAAAAAAAGAATGGTGCTCGCTCATCATGGTTCTATTTTTTTGTACGCTTTGCTTGGTTTCATTATATGGGAAACGTTGTTTCGAATCAAGGGCTTCAACGAATTTTATGAAAACTGTTTCTTTTTATGTGGGTTATGGTAGGATGAAATTAGAAGAGATGAAGAGAGGATTGACCATGATTATTCGCCAAGCAACACTCGATGATTTAAACGCAATATGGGCCATTGAAACAGCCAGTTTTAACGTAAAAAGACGTTTTACTTATGCATCGTTTAAGCACAGTTTAACCACATCAAGTCAAACGGTGTCCATCGCTAGTGAAGATGATGGTGTTTTAGGGTACTCCGTTTGTTTTCACTATGCAAAATCGGACCGGATCTACTCGATAGCTGTTGATCCTTCTTATCGTAACCAAGGGGTCGGAAGAGCACTCATGCATCATATGATTGATGCCAGCAAACAACGGGGTCAAGCACGCTTAACCCTTGAAGCGGATGCAACCAACATGGATCTCATTCGATTCTACGATAGTTTTGGATTTGCTGTGGTTCGCGAGTTAAAGGATTATTACGGTCCTGATCAGCCTGCATTCAAAATGGAACTCATACTCGACAAATCCTCCCAAATAAAAAAACGAGCCATTTCAAACTGGGTGGTAACCGACTTAGATCTTCCTTGGCTAAAAGCCATTGACACATTAAAGATCATTCGTGCTGAAGCCTATCTAACCGAAGAAAAATACCAAAAAATGAAAGGCGTTCGTATTTTTAACCTTTGTTCGTCTTATCAGTATCAATCCATGGGTTATTATGTATCGTTATTAGCGTCCGCACGTCTTCAACGCGTTATTCCGAATGTGGCTACCATCAAGGATTTTTCGGATCAACTTATTATTGAGTCCATCGGAGATGAGGCCCATAATGCCATTCAAAAGACGCTAAAAAACAACAAATCAAACACCCTTACTTTGGTCTCTTATTTCGGTCATACACCCATTAAAAAATACCAAAAACTGATTAAAACCCTTTACCAACTCTTTGAATCACCCTTTTTGGAATTTACATTCGAAAAAAGCATGGAGTGGCGTTTAACGAAAGCGACACCGATTGCGATCTCAGACATCGATCAAGATGCTTTTATTGAAGAAGCTGCCGTACAGTTTTTCAAACAAAAACGCTTTAACATTTCACGGTTCAAAGATTATGCCTACGATTTAGCTATTTTAATTGATCCAGATGAAATCTATCCACCCTCGGATAAAATCGCGTTATCAAAGTTTAAGATTGCGGCCGATAAAGTTGGGTTCTTTTCAGAGTTCATCACCAAAAACGATTACCATCGAATCAATGAGTTTGATGCTTTGTTTATTCGAGCAACCACCAACGTGAATGATTATACATACCGTTTTTCTCGATATGCTTATGCGGAGGGTTTAGTGGTCATCGATGATCCATGGTCCATCTTAAAGTGCTCAAATAAACTCTTTTTTAGTGAAAGCATGAAAAAAATGGGGATTCCGATTCCTAAAACGGTGTATGTCAGTAAAACAACATCCATCAACCATTTAATGAAGGAGTTAGCGTTCCCTATCATTTTAAAACAACCCGATAGTGCGTTTTCTTTAGGCGTTTTTAAAGTTAACGACCAAGCAATGCTTGAAGAAAAATTGACTTACCTTTTCGATTTATCGGACTTAGTGGTCGCTCAAGAATACATCAAAAGCAGTTTTGATTGGAGAATCGGTGTTTTAGACGGGAAACCTCTGTTCGCGTGTAAATACCATATGGCTAAAAATCACTGGCAGATTATCAACTGGCAATCCAAAAAGAAACGCGAAAAAACAGGGTTAGTTGAAGCGTTTCGTATCGAAGATGTCCCTTCTTCTATTGTGGAAACCGCATTAGCCGCTTCCAAAGCCATGGGAGATGGGTTTTATGGGGTTGACCTTAAAGTGTCAGAAGGGTTGGTTTATGTGATTGAGGTGAATGATAACCCAAATGTGGATTATCATATGGAGGACCAAATCTTAGGCGATGACCTGTACCGTAAAATCATCAAAGTTCTCTACCAACGCATTGAGGATTCTAGAAATAACAAGCGAAAGATTGCATAAAAAACAGGACGGATAGACGTCCTGTTCTACTTAATTAATAACTCCTTTTTCATGTGTTCTTGCATAAAGGCATGAAACGGTTCACTCATAATGGGTTTGGTCATATTGAAGTCTGCATCATCAGACTGGATGGTTGGATCGCCTGTTATTAAAACACCAACAAATGGGTGCTTTTTTGACTGTTTCAGTAATCGAAGCAACTCACAACCATCGATTTTTGGCATGTAATGGTCCGTCATTAAGATATCAAAATCATGATGTTCACAGTGTTTCAAGGCCAAAACCGGATCCTCAAACAGGGTGATTTCGATGGGATAAGGACTTAAAAAGCGTTTTAGAAGCAATAGACCAAACGAATTGTCATCGACCACAACGATTTTCATAACGCAATCACAGTCAATTCGTTAACCAAATCTTTAATTAAAGAATCGAGTTGATTGAAAACCATGATGCTTGGATTCGCTTTGGCATTCATCACTTTATCAATAAGATAAAGCGATTGTTCGGCTGCCATATAGGTTAGAGGCCCTTTGATATAATGAAGCTTCTGCTTGGTTAGCTGAAAGTCCTCTTTTTGGATGGCTTCTTTTAATTGATTAAGATCGTTTTCGTATTCAGAAGTAAATTTTTCAATCATGACTCTAGCAGAATCCCAACTGTCTTTAAAAATCAAATCAAACGTTTCTTTGTTAAACACTTTCAACCCTGATGGGATTGTGATAGCATTCGATAGATGCTTTTTCATGACCCTTATCAATTCATCAATCCTGACTGGCTTATATAAAACATCGTTGATAAACGAAGACATCTTGATATCGTAATCGCTTAAAAAAGCGTTAGCTGTCACAGCTATTATAGGTGTATTCGCCTTAATATCCCCATGTCTTCTGATGTTCCTTGATGTCTCATATCCATCCATTTGCGGCATTTGAATGTCCATGAAAATCAAATCATACTGGTTTGATTTGACAGCAGTCAACGCTTGAAATCCATTTTCAGCAAGATCGGCTGATAATCCGTGTTTCTCTAAAATGGTTTTGAGTGCATCACGATTCAATGGATGATCATCCACAACCAACACGTGTCCAACAAATTGATTTCGACTCGTGTTTTTATGCGTTGGATTGGGTTGATTTTGAATCAAACGTTGCATAATTGCTTTTCTAGAAATTGGGTAATCAAAAACGTAATCTACATCTTCGTTTTGATTATTTGAGTTAGAAACTAAGATGGTGACTGCATCTTTTGATCCAAATGTTTTTCGGGCGTTTTTGATGTTATAAAGCCCCATAGTCTCATCTACGAAAACAAGAAGATCGAACGACGATATTGCCATAGCGGGTTGGTGAAACTTGGTTTCAAAACACATGGAATCAAACATGTTTTTGAGTGTCATATGTTGATGATGATTGGAACAAAACAACAAAGCGCGTCTTAGATTGCATTGATCATACATCAAGGTATCTCCTGACGTGATGGGAAGGGTAACGCAAAAGGAAGAACCTTTCTTAATCTCGCTACTAATCTCAATGGTTCCTCCTAACAACGTCGTAAGTTCATTTACGATTTTTAGACCCAATCCTGTTCCACTTGCTGAACCTTGTTGCTTGGCACGATAAAACGATTCCATAAGATGCTTGAGGTCATCTTGATCAATGCCATAGCCTGTGTCTTCAACTGTAATCATAACGTGATTGTTCATATCTTTTTGTATAAGGGTTACACGAACGCTGATGGACCCTTCCTCTGTGTATTTAACGGCATTGTTCATGAGGTTCATGACAATTTGTCTCAGTTTATCCATATCAACAATCACTTCATTAGCAATTGAAAAATCGTAGTCAAAGTAACATGAAAGCCCCTTTTTTTGGATACTTGGATAAATGGTTTTAAAAATATTGATTAGTTCGGATTCTAAGTCGACAGATTTATAGTTAATCTCCATCTTTCCCGCTTCAATTTTGGAGATATCTAATATGTTGTTAACAATCGAGGATAACGCGCCTAAAGAAATTTCAGCAATTTCAAGGTATTTCTTTTGTTCTTCGCTGTATTCGGTTTGTGTCAATAAATAAAACGCATTATAAATGCCATTTAATGGTGTTCGAATCTCGTGACTCATATGCGCTAAAAAGGTTCCTTTAGCTTCACTGGCTTGTTGTGCCTTTTCTCTTAAGTAAATCAAGGTTTGATCCTTTTTTTGCTTGACCATGGCATTCACCATGAGTTCAGCTAGGACAGTGAGCAATTTGAACTCATGATCTTCCCAATGTCTTTTTATGCGAATATCATCGAATCCAACAAAGCCCAAGAGCTCGTTTTGATAAAGAAGTGGAACCGTACAAATGGATAAAACCCCTTGTGGTTCAAGTATTTTATAGACCATGTCTTCTTTATCCAATGCCATAACATCTTCATGAACCACCATTTGTCCATTTTGATGACTATTAACCCAGTCATGTAGAATCATATCAATGGGAACTTTTTGAAGATAATCAATTTGCGGTTCAACATCGGTGGCGCACCATTCGTATGTGTTATTGGTTATGTTGTTATCGAAATCATACTCAAAGACATAAACGCGATCGACTTTAAGAAACTCACCGATAATGCCTAAAGATTCATTTAATTGACTTGAGAAATCCTCAGGTAACACGTTAATGAATTGGGTGGCTATATGCATGATAACCGATTCAAGTGTGGGTTTTCTACGATCTATCATGCGCATTACCCCCTAGTGTTATTTAAAATAGACATATTTCCGATCCGATAGCCATATCCTCGAACAGTAAGGATATGTTTCGGATTGGTGGGGTCTGTTTCTATCTTATCCCTTAAGTTTTTCATGTGAACATTGATGACATTTTCACTTCGAATCCCATCATCCTTCCAAATGCGATAATACAATTCATCTTTTAAGACCACACGATGACGTTGATCTATCAAAATTTTAAGAATCTGAAATTCTTTGACTGTTAAATTGATCACTTCTTGTTCTCTTTGGACTGTGTAATTATCCAAATCAACCCGTAAATCCCCTAATTGAATCATTTGATGCTCTTCTACTTTATGAGCTAAACGATACCTTCTCAAATTAGCTTTGATTCGAGCAATTAACTCCAACATAGAAAAAGGCTTGGATAAGTAATCGTCAGCACCTGAACCAAGGTTAATCGCTTTTTCAATATCCGATGACTTCATGGAAATGATGATGATTGGGACATCACTTTTCTTACGAATATTGAACAAAACATCTTCACCACTTAACTGCGGCAACATCAAATCAAGTAAGACCAAGTCATATTCGCTTTTATAAAACTCATCAAGGGCTAGTTTACCATCAGATGCGATGTTAACTTGATAATTTTCTTCAAAAAGTTTTGTCTTTATGGAAGATGCAATGGCCATGTTATCTTCTATGAGTAATATTCGATCGTTCATATTATTTCCTCTTTTCTAATGTGTTTAAGCAAATAATTCAATATGATAATGAGGTCTTCAAAATCTTTCTCAAGATGAAAAATGAGGTCTCCATAGTCAATTTGCTTAATTTCGTTATTCTTTAATGCGGTCTCAAATACCAAAAGCGGTTTGTATATGGTGACGATTCCTAAGGTGTTTAGCAATGATGACAACGTGTGAATTAACCGCTTAATAGCATTCATATCGTTATCCCAATACGCTTTGGCAATCCGTTTTAAATCGTGTCGGTGGGTTAATAAGAATTCTTCAAGCAGTTCAAAATAGAGATCTTGAAGATGGCCACAATATACCAACGCGCTATCAACATCCAGTTGGGCTGCATCATGAAGCCAATCTAATAAGGAGATGGTTTGCTTAAGAATCATGGGTGGTTCATTGATAGCATGGCCAATGGTATTAAGCATTTGATCATCTGACATAGAAGAAAGCAAAACATGATGATTTGCATGTCGTGATGATATGCGACAGGGTTCTGTCGAATCAACCAAATCATGTTCTACCCGAATAATGGGAATATGTTTGTACGCATCATTCAAGTGATAGATGGATGTATTGGAACACGACTTTAAATGTGAAACAACAAAAATTAGACCATATGTCTCTGCTTCGGTGGCTTTGATTCCTTCTACCATGGATGCTACGTAATCTATGGTGATATGGTGCATTGTAAAAAGTTGGAAAAGCCGATCACATAACTCATTTTTAGGACCAATCAGAATGATTTTTTTATTGCGTAAAAGCCGAATTAACTGTTCCACATGTTTCTCCTAATAATCTTGATAGGCTTCGGTAATTTTTCGGATTTGGGAAAGCGAATTAACAAAGGCATCTACGACATCCGGATCGAAGTGATGACCTTTTTGGCGGATAATTTCATTGACCGCATCATCAAAATCCCAAGCTTCTTTGTAAACCCGTTTTGAAATCAGTGCATCGAATACATCCGCAACCGCCATGATTCTTGCGGACACAGGAATTTCTTGTCCTTTGATTCCTCCGAGATAGCCAGTTCCATCGTATTTTTCATGATGGTACAAAATAATTTCTTGTGTTGTTTTGAAAAATCGAATGATATCAGACGCTTTGTCAGATTGAGATAAATCAGAAAGTTCAACCATGCTTATGGCTTGATCCATCACCTGTTTTCCATAATCAACGTGTTTTTTCATTATCTCCCATTCATGTTGATCTAACGTGCCATTTTTTAACAATATGTGATCTGGGATAGCGATTTTGCCTAAATCATGAAACATTGACCCTTTGGTGATTGTTTCAATCATGCTAGGCGTTAACAAGCGATCATAAGGTTTTTTTTGGCTCATAGTTTGTGCAATGATTTGAACATAATGTTGTGTTCTAACAATATGATTTCCGGTTTCTAAATCGCGTTTTTCAACGATTTGAGCAAACAATGTAAATAAAATATCTTGAATCGCTTTAAATTCAAAAAGTCGTTTCTCAACTTCAATGTTTAAAATATCATTTTGATCTTGAAGCCTTCGTTTGGTTTCAATGGTATCTAAATGACTTCTTATGCGCTCTTTTAAAATCTCGGGAGAAAACGGTTTGATGATGTAATCCACCGCTCCAAGCTTCATGCCTTCAATGTGATCCATATCGTCTTGCTTGGCTGTAAGAAAAATGACTGGAACATCTTCATATCCTTCGATTTGCTTGATTTCTTTGAGAACTTCATAACCATCTTGATTCGGCATTAAAATGTCTAATAGGATAATGTCAGGCGTTATGGATGAACGAGACGCTAAGAAAGCTTCACCGCTGTTATAGGTTTGAAGCTGGTAGTGAGGCTGTAACAATCGATTTAAAAGTTTAAGATTAATCGTTTCATCATCAATGACTGCGATAGTTTTGAACTCTGCCTGATTCATAACTGTCTCCTCTTTAAAATATGAGTTTTGATTCATGTTTAATTGATTTATTATTTATTATAACGTATGGAACTCTTTCTATAAATGACAGTATTGAGTTATTATTTTTTCTTAACACACAACCAAGATAATGTTTATGAAATCTTAATAAATAATAAAAAGCCAGTGTCTAATTGACAGCTGGCTACCATTTCTTTGGCCCTTTAGTTTTGCGTCACTAGATTTCCCTAGTTTTGCCTTTTACAATATCTGCAATCATTATAATGGATAAATGTTTCCTTGTCAAGATAGATTTTATTAAGATCCCGAGTTTTGGAAAGTTAACTGGACACCAATAACATAATGAACACCGTGATAAATTCTACAATAGATAAATTCGAGTTTTTCAATTGCGGTTCCAACAGGATAGGTTTCCAAGTTGACATCGGGTAAATACCAGTCGACGAAATAGATCATGGTGTTGGGGTCGTTTTTTGAGTAAACCCCAATGGTTCCATTCGTTGAGTAAAACCCAATCACGAGATCATAAAGCACATAGGATTTGGCGTATTGATTGGGAAATAGGTTGAGAAGCGATTGAACATCGTCCATCTCAAAGACAAAAACGGTTTGAAGGTCTTGTCCGATTTCAATGATGGATGTGTTGGTTAACATGGGTTCGTAGTTACCCGATTCTGTGTTGATTGCATATTGACCCAAGAGAATGACCGTCTTTTGCCAAGCAACCTCATAATAATCATTTGAATTGGATTCGATGTATAAACCTTGGCCGTTTGCGGCTTGGATGAAAAACCCATACGTATGCCAATCATGTGCGATGACAACCCCTTCAATAACGGCCCAATCTCCAGGATTTAAATGAACCAAATCGGTCACTTGATCCGGTTGTGCTTTAGCCAACACACGTCGTTCGATGATCCGGATGAGGTCGTTATAGATAACGGTTCCTGTTAACGTAACCCAGGTATCCATCTCGGGTATTGATACGAAGGAACCATCTGATCCTATATATTCAGGATGAGAGGATACCCAAGAGATGATGGAACCTCGAGACCCTTGTGTTAGAAGGTTAAGCGAGGTCTTGTACGCAACATTAGGTCCACTTAAAGCCTCATCGATGTCTTTTTGCATCAGATCTTCAGGGCGATGATAAAGCCTAATGTCCTCTGGATTTCCATCAAAAATCACCACAATGCCTTGACTCGAATCGCTTGCATGGTAAACGACATTCAAGATCACATCTTCACCCAAAAAGGACTCTAATGCTTGATACGACTCATAGGTATGATACGATGGATGAAACCAAAGATCCAAATCAGAATCAAGACTCTTAAGATAAAGTCGATTAAACGCATCTTTCTCAATGATGGTTCCAATGACTTGATAAGGATTTCCATACTCCATTCGAATCGTACGGTTTTGATCAAAATACATCGCTTCATCGTTTAACAAAGCGTGCAATTGTTCGTGTGTCGCAAACGTATAGTTAAGGGTATAGTTGCGATCGGATTCTAAAACATCGAGTTGAGAAACATAAGTCAATTGATACCCGGTGTAATAAGGCTGATAAAGTCCTTTAACTTGAACCAAATCCCCGAGTTGCACCGTTACATTTCTTTGATAACCTGGATGAGTGACATAGACTTGACGAACGCCATCATGGATGTAATACCCGTTATAACTAAGATGAACAATAATGCCCTTTAAGGTGACTTCTTCATATGGAAATGCGCGATAATGAAGCGCTTCGATGTTTGTGTAAACCGGATTTAGATCATGAACTACCCCTTCATAAGGTGGATTGACGAGTGTAACAACAAACCCTTCATGGGGATCGTAGTCAAAATAATAGATGACCAGTTCAACGTATTGGCCAAGCAGGGAATGGATAAAAGCTTTGCCGGGTGGGGGGGTTGAATAGATCCTCGCTAAATACGGAAAATGAAGGTCTAAAAACGAGGTGGTGTCGTTGATTTTATCGTAAGGAAAATCCGTTAAACGACCAAAGATTCGATAGGCTTTTCCGATATTGAGTGGATTTTCTTGATCCAATCGATGATAATCCTCAAAGGTGATTGAAAGAATATCATGTTCAAATGAATGGCCTTTGGATAGTACCGTAACCGGATGGGTCCAATCCAAATGAAACGCTCGTCCCATGGTTGAGTTTAGATAAGGACGACCATAATACGTCGCTTGAACTAAGACCAAATCGCCCAGTTCCAAATCGAGAAAATTCTCTGGATAAGCGACACTGATGTTCGCTGTTCCATCGGTCATAAAAAAACCAAAGTCATGAAACGCATAAATGATTCCCAGTGCCTCTACGCTAAGGGTCGTTTTTTCTTGGTGGGTTTGATGAAGCCAATAGATGTTATTTTCTAAAACATACGCCAAGACGGTCAGGGTGATGGAAATGGTTTCTTGGTATTCACCGTAGGTCATGATGACCGTTAAAACAACCTCTTGATTCCCATGATTGGGCAGCGGGCGAGTAACCAATCCATCTTCAGTTAAGACCTCAGGGTGACTGGATTGGTATTCATAATACACCCATTGGGAAGAAAAAGCGGGGAAATAGGTCGATGTGGTGAGTTCTTTTTGATGAAACTGCGTCACTAACTCATTTTTTGCTTGTTCAAAAAGAGCCGCAATCGCTTCATAACGATCTGTGACGCTAGGGGTCTCAACGGGCGATGGCGTCGGGTCTGAAGGCGTCGGATTGACAATTGGCGTTTCATCTTTTGCAGGGGGTTCTTCTTTAGGGCTTTGAGGCAATTGACACGCAACTAAACTAAAAAGGAGGCTCCCTATCAACAAAAGCTTCATTCGATTTCTTTTCATAACATCGGTTCCTTTCACTCAAACGATATAACCACGTATGCCATCAGGTATAGGTATGGGTGAGTTTTAGGGTTTACTTAATTATACCATGAAGTTAAATGATGAAAACCACTTAAATCCACCTGTGTTATACTGATGGTGGGTGAGGCTTTATGAATGATCCTTTATTGGGTTTGTTAACTTTTGGATCGGTGACCTTAGTCTGTGTGATGAATGCGTATTTAACTAAAAAGTTAAGTGTGGGTTTTTTTACTTTACCCATTTTCTTAATGGTCATCGGGCTCATCTTGTTTATGTTGCTGGTGATTGGGTTTTCCGATTTAACCCTTTGGTACGTCAGCCTTAGTCTATGGAATGGCGGTTTTTTCGGCCTCTTTCATGCGATGTTCTTACGGTATCGAAACAAAAAATCCTGAGAAAATTCAGGATTTTTTCATTTATTGGATGGTGAGACTGAAGGAATCAGAAAGACCCGAGGTTCGGCCAACAAAATCAATGGCCTCAATTTGGATTTGATACGTTTGACCTTTGACTAAGTCCGTTAACGTGATTTGATTAAGGGTGGCATACCGGCTAAATGCTCCATCAATATAAATGGCATATTTTTCAACACCATAATCGTCGGTGGAGGCACGCCAATAAAGGGTATTCGGCATCTCTGCTAGGCTAATCTGAGTGGGAATGCTAGGCGGCTCTTTATCGTAGGTAGCATAATCGATTTGATAGACTCTGACATAATCAATCGCCATTGATGTCGGAAAAGCATTGACATCAACGCCCATCACACCGCCCCAATTGCCACCTACAGCAAGGTTTAAGATCATATGAAACAATTGATCAAATGGAAAAGCGTGATGATAAGGAATGGCACGATTAAACTGAGGTGCATACCCAAATTCAGCTATTTTTAACCCATCAACAAACGTTTGAATGTTTCCAGGACGCCAAATCATTTCATAAACTTTAAACTCGGTCTCCATGTTTGGAACAAAAAGGCTGTTTCCAAGTTGAGTTCCTAAAGAATGATTGAATGCCCGTGTATGAATGGTTGAATGCACGCGGTCTTTATCATAACCGACATATTCCATAATATCGATTTCACCACTAAACGGCCATCTTCCATAAACACTTAACGTCGGCATCATCCAAATGGCTGGCCACGTGCCTCTACCGCTTGGCATTTTCGCACGAACCAATACTCTAACGTATTGAAAATCGCCTTTATACTGGGAATGAAGGCGTGCTGAGGTGTAGGCTCTCCCCATGAAACTCTCAGCCTTAGCTGTGATGGTCAGTATGCCGTTTTCGACGGATGCATTTTCTTTGCGGTAATATTGAAGTTCATTGTTTCCGCCACCTTGTCCATCAATAACAAATGTCCATTTGGTTTCATCTACTTCCGTTCCATCGAACTCATCGGCCCAAATGCAGACCCAAACATCATCAAGGATAGGAACATCACAATCCCGATAGGGAGCAATCGGCTCAAGTCCGTTAGGAATGTCGGTTTCATCGATCAAAGACCGCTCACACCCCATTAGAACAACGATGAATAGAATCCCTAAAAATAAACTAAGACTTTTCTTCATAAAACTCCTTACTCACCGGTAATACCTGTTCGGTCAATGCTTTCGGTGAAATAGCGTTGGGCAACAAAATATAAAACCAATAAGGGGAGAATGGTCATCATATTGCCGGCCATCATGATGGCTTCGTTAAGTTCAGCTCCTGGTGTTCCTGGGGGAAACAAGGTATCGTAACTGGATCGAAAGGCTGCTAGTTTCAATGGAAGTGTGATTTGCCCTCCCACATAGAGTGACGTAATAAAGGTTTCATTCCAATACCAAACGAAGCTGAACAAAAACACGATGATAAACGAGGGAATGGCTAAGGGAACCGCAATGCGAGTGAAAATTCTAAAATGAGAGGCGCCATCAATTTCAGCCGATTCCATTAACACAAACGGAATGGTTTTAAAAAACTGATAAAAGATGAGGATATAAATCGCTGCGTTGATTCCTTGACCGAAAATGGCGGGCAAAATCATGGACCACTGAGAACTCATGATGCCTAGATTGCGGTAAATAAGCATGTTAGCCACCATCGTCACTTGAGATGGCAAAATAAAGGTTGCAAGCATGAGCCCAAACAAGATTTTTTTCAAAGGAAACTCAAATCGAGCAAACCCGTATCCTATCAATGCGGATGAACAGGTCACCAATACACTCACCTTTAAGACATATTCGGTGGTTCCAAAAATCGATCCAGGAAACTGAAGTACTTGCATCGCTCGTTGATAATTCGAGTATTGGAGCGATGTTGGCACCCATTTGATTCCGGGGTTGATTAAATCCTCAACAGACATGAAACTGTTGACAAGCATGAACAAGACCGGATAAAGATAGATGTAACTGAAACTAATCAATAAGATGTAAATGACGGCTTTGTAGATGAATCCATCAACAAAGTTCATTCCCAGTAAAAACCGCCGTGCTTTTTGTTTCACTAGTGTGTAATCTTTCTTTGGTTTCATCTTATCGCTCCTTTCCTTTGATTGAAAGTAATCCGATAAAAATCACCATAATCAGGACCATAAGGATAAAATAGATCCACGCCATAGCTGCTGCATAGCCATACCCAAACCAAAAGTTTGAATCCGGCGCACCGACGAGCATATGGGTTCGTGTCATGTCTAGAATGCCTCCTGGTTCAACGAAAAGCGACATAGAGACCACCACGTAAATAATCGCGACACTAATGAGCGGTTTGATAGAGGGAAGTGTAATCTTCCAAAAGCGATCCCAGGGGGATGCGCCATCAATGGAGGCTGCTTCATAGATCGAAATATCGATCTTTTGAAGGCCAGCAAGAAAAATCAATATCGGAATACCGGCATACCATAAAATCAACAACATCGACGTCAATAAGACTTCAATAGGTCTAGCAAGCCAGTCTCCTAAGTTTTCTGAAATAAACAGCAAGACCTCGCTATCGGAAAGCGAAGGAAGCGATGTGGCGTTTTGGTTGGTTAATTCCCCAATAACGGGACCGGTTGAAATCACAACCGGTAAGAAAAAGATGGTTCGCCAAAAGCCTTTTAGTTTGATCGGATTATTGATTAAAACCGCAATCATAATCGAAAAGACAATAATTAATGGAACCGCTAAGACCATTTTTCCAATATAGGTTACATAAAGCGGAATCAACACTTGAGACCGAAAAATAGCTAAATAATTCCCAAATCCATTAAAGGTGGTAACCACCCCTGTTTGAAGGCTATAATACGCCACATTAAAACTTAAATAAAGGGAATAAAACATCGGATAGAGGGTAAATAGAGCAAACCCAATCAACCACAAGAGAATAAACAAGTAACCGTAATAAGCATCGCGTCTTTTACGTGTGATTTGAAGGGGTATGAAGCTAAACACCATCAGTTTTTGCCCTTTGATCCGCAGGACTGGGTTGTGTGTTAAGGCATACCCTACTTTTTCGAACACACCCTCAACATAACGACGGTAAAAATTTTGAATAAAATCAATGGTTTTTACCAAACCATGTTTCATCTTTTCTAACCTTTTTTTCATGATGTCACCACCTTATAATCCCGGGGTTGGATCGTGTGGGAGCCATGAGTTTTGATTTGATCAGTGTAGTTAACATAAATGATAACACCATTAGAATAGTGAACGCTAACCAAACCGGTCTCGATGACTTGACGATGAACCATTTGCGCTCCAATGACATGACGTAACGCCTCATTGATGTAGTGATAATGGTCCACAATTTCATTTTGATAATTGGCCAGTGTCGTGGTGAAAAACCGGTTAGCCAGTGTATAACGCATTTCATAGGTTGGCTTTTCAGTTAAGACATAGCTTGGGTTTATCCCGAAATCAACCATGGTTAACAAACGTTCTTTGCCCAGTGCATTGAAATTTAAGTAAGGGGTATAATAGGAGATTGATCCTTTCAGAATCATCGGGATGAGTGGAATCAAATCGGTATAGTCGTCGTACTGACTGTTGGTAATGGGTAAATCCATGTATCCTTGAATATAAGCAAACATGTAGTGATTGGGCTGAGCCATCACCAAAGAAGGATACAGGCTAGCAATCCGTTGATAGGTCTCGATACTGGAAGTCCGTTCGTGAACCCCATCTTCATAGTAACTAAACACCACTTGACCTAAATCGTTCATGGATAATCCGGACACGTTAAGATTGAGTAACTTATCGAGATCGGCTTGTGCCATTCGATAGCTTTGTTCCGGTAAGAGATAATACATGTTCATCGAACGTGCGTTCAAAAAACGAATGGGGTCACTTATTTTTAATCGATTGATGCTTCTAGCAACATCACGGTTGAAATTCACTCGTTTCGATAAATCGGAAGAAACAACATAATCTTGAGCCAGATATACCGTGTTGCCCTCCTCTGTGATGTGATGAACCATGTTTTTGAATGCGCGAGCTGCTGGAAGGTTAAATCGATATGGAGCCCGATACATAAACCCGTCACGGCTCCATCCATAGAGGGTAATTTGCTGATTTTTTAGTCCTTGTTCATAGAAATAGCGGTAACTATCGTAAACATCATCTGCATGGGTCATGGTCACCCTAGAGGTTCCTAAGAACGAGGATTCCAAATCGCTCATGATGTAACTCAATTGAATTGGAATCGATTGATCCTTTTCTTTTTCTTGCGGTTTTAATACACCTCGATTGATGAGTTGGTCTCGATAGAGGGTGGCCATTCCAGAATAACTTGCTTCTTCATGGCTCAAAAAGTGATAATTAAGCTGATAACTGGATTGTGTCATACTCTCTAAGATGGCATCGCTACCATCGCCCGCTTTATTGATGACATTTCGGTAAATTGAACGCAATGTGTAGCGGCTTCCAATTCGATGATACCGTGTTCCGGTTCCCCAAAATTGTGCTCTTAGCTGAGACGTTTCTGCACCTTGCTCAACTTCAACCATAAATCCGTTTTGACCCACTTCATGAACCAATCCATAAATAGGGATAGATAATTGTGGAATGGTCACTTGGCCATATCCACGATCGCTTCCAAAAAACCGTGCCTGGAATGAAGTATTATGCCGTTGATTGGTGCGGACTAGTGCCCCAACACCATCCGGTATGACGATATACCCCGGTATAACATCTTCTCTTGATGCTCCAAAGTAAGGAAAAATTTGAATGCCAAGCAAACGAATGATGTCATCCTCTTCTTGGATGCTGTCGTTTGGAATCGAAACCGTTAAAACATCTGAAACCAGTTTAAATTCGACTTTAAACCGTGTTTTAATGGTTTTCAAATGGACATCAACATCAAAATGCTGGGAACTTTTCGAAGTGATTCTGTTTTCCACTCGCATCTTGCTATAGGAACCCGGACTCAAGCGATACGGTCTTAATGGATCGTTTTCTTCTTCTGTGATAGAGCCATCGTTTTCATAACTCACACCAGCCAGCGTGTAGATTGATGCGGTCGTAATCGTGCTATTGGACACATTGTTGTTACGGATATATTCAACCCATAAACCAGAATTCATGAGGTTTCGATTGGCCGTGTTGTCTTCTCGCGTACCCGATACACCTTGAAACTCGGGTCGAGACGACCACAGGTAGCCGGTCTCTTTGTTGAGAACCATCATGGAAAACGAGTTCACCTCAAAGTAAACCGCTAGTTTGGGTGTGTTAAACATGCGTTCATAGCCCAGTTCATTCAATTCTTCCTCAGAAAAGGATAATATGAAATGCTCCTGATACCGTTTCATGATATCGGGATGAACATCATCTGTTTGGGTGTAGCGAGACGATTCCAAAAGCATTTGGTTGATGTAAGGGAAGTTTTCGATGTCGCCCTTGTCTCCAACCAAATTTCCTTTAGAGCGTGCCACAATGGATACGGTCATGAATCCGCACAATGCGATGATCACGGCATATTTGAGTATTTTAACCACGTGTGATCAACTCCCTTACAATATCGCTTAGCAGCGTACCAACCTCACTAAGTAACAAATAGATGATAAAGACAACAACCAAAATCATCAGTCCTGTGAAAAGCGTGATGAAAAGATTGGCAATCGTTGGTTTCATGTCATAGAAATGCACTTCTTTTACCATAATAATTACATAGAGCAGAGTAATGAATAAGCCAACAAATAGAATCGTTTGGTAAATGAAGGCTTCATTGTAAGTCAACCCTTTAGACACGATAGCCGCAAGCGGCAATGTGATAATCATCGGTAACAAGGTGTATGCCGAGGCTTGATACACATCGCTTAACTTACCTTCACCGTCTCTTATGCTACACACCAAATAATTGGATAAGACAAAGAGATAAAAGGGTAAGAAAACCGTGATGGCTTGCTGGAATAAATTGATTTCAGTAGGAATAAACGGGTTAAAGAGAAAACTCGTTTCAAAAATGAAATAAACATACGCTAAGAAGAACAGCAGGACATAAAGGGTTGCTGATAAGTTCGATCCCTTATTTTCGCGTTTGATGCCATAATAGCCATCACCAGGATTCTTAAAAATATAAAATGGGAAAACCATCTCATGGTACAACTTGAAACGAGACAAAAACACTTTGATGCGTCGAATCGGTTTTTTTAAACCATCGGTAAAATGGGTAAATTGATTGATGAAATAAAGAACAATAAGCACCAACAACATGGCGATGATGTTGCTGCCAGACCCGAGCAAAAAGGTGTTTCTTACTTCCCAAAACGCTTCTGAATACCCTTGTGTGTCTCTTGAAATTCGGTAATACACCATCGCCATTTCATAATCCATTTGTGCGAAATAGGCGTCCGCTAAGCCTTTGTTGGCTAAATCGAATAAGCTATTCATTTTCAATACTTCTTTCCAAGGCTCTAACGATTCTTCGTATTTTCCGTCTTGGTATAAATCAATCGCATAATGCACTAGATTGGCAAAATCGGTAGGAACAAAGACTTGCAACGCATTGGTTTGTTGATCAACAACATAGATGTTGCTTTTGCGGTCAACCGCAATGCCCGTCGGTGACTTAAAAAGGCCTTTTTGATTGTATTGATCGGGACCACTGAACACAAACAAGACCGAACCATCCGGTCCATACTCCGTGATATACCCATCTGAGGTTATGGTAAAAATGGTTCGATAGGGTCCTACAAAGAGGTCTTCGATGGTATCGAACCCCCAGACAGATCGATTATAAACGAAGTTCGCAATGTTGAGTTTCAGATAGCCCATATCGCCTTTGGTGGTGGTTAAAATCAAACCGTCTTGATCAACAGCGACATTGTAAACCGGTTTAGGAATCATTTGAAACCAATTGCGTCGTTGGTTTTCATCAAACAACATGAAGCGCAGGATATTGTCCCATGTGTTAGGAATGCGGTTTCCTCCAAAGAATCCAAAAAAGGTTCCATTGTTTTCATATTCCACCAATCCATTGATGTTCCCTGCTAAGAGCAAGTAAACATTGTTGCCTTGATCGGTGACAATCTTCGTAGGAACAAACGGATCGTTGGGTTTAAAAAATGGGGTATTGGTTGGCTTTTCATAAACTGAGCCTAAGGTGTAGGTGTTGGTTATCCGGTCAAAAAGGAACTGATACCCTTTTTGTGTGCCAAAATCGGCGACATAAAGATGGCCGTCATTTCCGACATGAACCCCTTTGGGCTGATCCAAAATGCCCTCTCCAATAATCCATACTTGATCCGTTCTTAGTTCGTATTTGATGATGCGCGAGTTCCCTTGATCCGCGATGTAAACGTTGTCTTCGCGGTCAATGGTAATATCTTGTGGATTGTTGAGCGTTAAACCGCCTAAATTATCCGTGACGGATAAAGGCAAATACGCATCTTGTGTAAACACAAAACGCCGCGTTGAACTGCTATACGTATAGGTCACATAAGGAAGTCCATTTGCTTCAATCTTGGGGGATGAGACAAGGATTGAAAGCATGAGAATGAGTAGAAATAGACAGATTTTCTTCATCATTTGATACCAGAATGTGCCATTGTGTTCATAATTTTACTTTGCAACACAATAAACAAAACCAGATTCGGTACGAACATAATCAGCCCCGCAGCAGCAGCCATCCCTTGACCTGCGACGGTGTTTCCTTGCATGGATGTGAGACTCATCATGTAAAAGGCAATCGTTCGTTTGCTCTCATCATTAATGTAGAGCACCGATGTTGTGGTGTCATTCCAAATCGCTTGAAAAGCTAAAATTCCAACGGTTGCAATCGCAGGCAAGATGATTGGAAATACGATTTTTAGAAAAATTTGCATCTCAGATGCCCCATCGATTTTAGCGGATTCAATGAGCTCATTGGGGGTTTGATCGATAAATTGCTTAATCAAAAACATCGCAACAGGCATGACAACCATCGGCAATATATGCGCAAAATACGTATCAATCAAGCCGGATTGTGCAATGATCAAGTAGCGGGGAATTTGGACAGCAATCGGAACAAACATTAAAGCGAGTGTGTTAACTTCAAAGAGGAACTTCTTCCCTTTGAACTTTAGCTTCGATAACGCATACGCTGAAAAAGCCGTAATGAAAATAGCAACAAAGACACCAATCAATGTAATCATTAAACTGTTAACTAGATACCGTGAAAAAGGGACCCCTGACGCACTTGCTACGCGAGAGAGTTCAATGAAATTATCCAAAGTGGGTCGTCTAACAAAAAACCGAGGTGGATAAGCAAACAGTTCGCTTTGCGGTTTAAAGGCATGGTTTAAAATAAACACAATCGGCATCAGCATCAGAAGCGAAAAAGGAACAAGAAATGAGTAAAATTTCAATTGGCTTCGATGAAATCGCGAAGGATTGATTTTAGTCCCTTGAAAACTGGATCCTTTAGCCATATGATCACTCCCTTTCCCCTAAAATTTTCCAGGTTACTTTTGAGATGAAATAGACCAAAAGCAGCAAAACAACACTGACGGCTGCAGCGTATCCCATCATGTAACGAATGAATCCAAAATCCTCGATATGATTGACAATCAGTTGCCCCGCATATTGTGGCGTAGGATTGGATCCGGATAAGGCAACACCGATTCCACCGGCTTGAAAGGTGGTGACCACCGCCATGACTGCGCCAAAAAGCATTTGGGGTTTCATCGATGGAATAGTGATATAAAAAATCTCTTGGGCTCGATTGCGAATCCCATCAACGTAAGCCGCCTCATAAAGCGATTGATCGATGTTTAACACACCCGCAAGCATGGCTAAAAATCCGACACCCATGCTGCTCCATAAGGAGACAATAATCATGATGCTCATCAGATATTGTGGGGATTGTAAAAACTGAATGGGTTCCAAAATCACACCCCAGTTCATTAAAATGCTGTTTAAGTAGCCTTGTGAGTCATCCGAAAAGATGATGCGCCACATGGCCGCCATGGCAACCCCCATGGTCAATGAAGGGGAGTACAAAATAATGGCTAAAATGGTACGTGGCTTATGCGAAACTTGGGCTAACATCCACGCTAACATGAATGACAGTAAATACCCCACTGGTCCCACAATCAATGCAAATCGTAAGGTGTTAGAAAGTACAAATTGCATAAAGACCGTATCCATGGTTACCAGTTCAATGTAATTGGTAATCCCAATAAAACGAGGGGCTTGAATCGCATTAAAATACGTAAACGATAATAAAATCGCGGCTAAAACTGGAATGACAACAAAAATCGCAAAGAGCGTCCAATAAGGAACGATAAACCATGCGGGTCGGTTCATGTACTTAGTCATTTCGAACCTCCGTCAGCCATAAATCAATGTTATAGATGCTTGGAACAATGTATTCTTTAATGATGACGCCTTGTCGTGTATACCCAAACTCAGCCATTTTATACAAGATTTCCCGATTGGATATCCGAACGGCTTCATCCAACGCCTGTCTTGGGTTGGTTCCATCAAACACAATCTTGGTCCAGGCATTCGATAGTTCTCTTTCCACCATGTAGTTTCCAGGGATTCTTGAAGCTTCAATGCCAAACTCCCATTGTCTTAAGACAATGTCTTTGTATTCTTGTGGCATGGGAATTTGTTTAAATGCATTCACGTTGGCTGTATTCCAAAAATAGGCTTTACCGTATGTGCTTTGCAAAACAAACGCAAACTCACTTTGAATTTCGGTTGACATCCACCACTTGAGGAAATCCCAAGATTCTTCAGGATATCGGGTTGCACTAAGGATCATATTGGCTTGACCCCCAACGGCTGAGTAACGCACGATTTCATCGCGTTCGGGATGATAGACCCCTGGGTGCAAGTCCATGCCCCATAGGCCGTCTAGTTCAACAGCTGCCGTTTGCAATAGCAAATACGTGGATAAATCACTGATGCCAATGGGCAATAAGCCGTATCGGAAATGATTATAAAAACTGGCTACAAACTTCGGTAAATTATAAAGCGTAAAGAGCTCAGACATCAATCGGATTCCTCTTAATGTTTGATCGCTATTGATGTTGGTTCGCATTCCATCTTCGGTGTAAAGATCGCCACCAAACTGATAAATAAACGGTAGGGTTGCAACAAACGGCTTCAGCCCACTAAATTGTGCTAATGGCACGAAATAATTCATTCCATAACTTTGCAAAAGCGGTAAAATCGCGATAATTTCATCCCATGTTTGAGGAATTTCCGTGATTCCGATGCTTTCTAAAATGTCCTTCCGATAATAGGTCACCCAAAAGTTTTGGGTTGCGGGCAAACCAAAAACACCTTGTTCAAACACAAAAGGAATCATGGCGCCTTTGGTAAAATTTTGGACCAACTCTTCGTATCCACTAAACTGTCTCAAATCCAATGAAGCATCTCGTATAGCGAACTCATACGGTATCCAGTGATTCACACCGATGGCAATATCCGGCGCTTGCCCGCTTGCATTAGCTAAAATGAGCTTGTTCTGATCGGGCATTTGAGATAACGTTATTTTTTTAGGTCCGTTGTATTTTTGATCAATCAACGCTTGCATGATTTCTATGTATTGCCTTGGGTGATTGACCCAGACCATCAACTCATCTTCCTGTCTTGCTGATACGCTATAAGGATTATTGACAAACGACAAAACGAGGCGCTTGACGCCTTCAAAGGCATTCACAAAAACATGAGCATGGGGTCTTGGAATCCGTTGGTCTCCATGAAACATCAAACGCTCCAACTCTAGATTGGACCTTAAAAGACGTTGCATGGTGTTTCCAAGCATCTGGTTGATGGACGCATCGCCATCAGAAAATTGAGCCATGCGGCCGGGGAGTTTATTAATGTCTTTCGCAATATCCCTTAACCGAATGGAAGCGACTCTCAAATTAGAAATCTCTGATGGATCTTGAATGGTGCTGACCACACGCAAACGGTTTTGTTCTTCTTCGAGTAGATCCGCCCAAAAAAGCATGTGGTTGGCAGCCTCTGGAAAATAAGTATCGATATCCCAATCGCGGTATCGATCGGTTCCACCGCTTGTGTAACGTTTAATGTTTAAACTCAGTCCTTGGATCTCACGCATAACGTACTGAATGGTTTCAATCGTTTGTCGGTAAGGATAGTTAACCGCTTGTAATCGGATGACGTTAATGCCTTCGTTTAAATAGATCTTTAATGGTTTTTCATCCTCATCAACCAACGTCCGATTAATAAACGAGGTGGTGTAAGGAAATGCATAACTCTCTAGCAAATCAAAAGGAACCTGTCCATTAACGGTAATTTTCCTAAAAACAGACATGTCTCGAATCAAGTATTGTCGGTACTTAAACGAAACATGATAATATCCGGATTGTGGAACTTCAATGTCGTAGCTGATGCTTTGTCCATTGTTTTGCCATGAGTCTCCAAAAATGACATTCAGTTTTAAAAACTGCGTATCATAATAGAGATTTGAGGGGTCTTGTTCTGACCTCAATCGAATTGAAGGATCATTTCGATACGTCATGTCGCGAGCTGAAATCATGGTCAATTGATCGATAACAGGTTTATCGCCATGGGTGTTTAAATACGCTTCATAGGTGGGAACCGTTGGTTGCAAAACAAAATATAGATTCCCAACCAACACATGTCCATTGACATGATAGATTTCTATCTCATCGTGCCCTTCTAAATAAAAGCCAAAAAGACCGGGATGCATGCCTTTGTAGTCGTCTATGGCATGGGTTTTCCACGCTTTTTGTTTGATAGAGCTCGGTTGTATTTCATTTTGATAACGATCCAATAAAAAGGTGCTCGAAGCAAACGTCCAAACCGAGGGTAAAACCAATGTCATGCTTTCATAGAAGGGCGTTTGTTGGTTGATTCGAATGCCAATTTGGGTGTTATCAATGTTATTTTCAAGTTCGTGATAGTCTAAAGCTAAATAATAGATTCCTGCAACATCGTGTGGGTTCTTAAATGTAATGGAGTTTGCACGATTGAGCAAGGATACTGTGGTCACACCGTGAGACTGATGATACGTGGAGACAAGATGGCCAAACTCTTGATGATCCCGATCTATCTTAACACTTTGTGTGTCATACGGTAATATGGTTTCTTCAATATGAGAATCAGTGATCCCGATTGCCTGTCTGTTTTTGACAAGCGATGAATAAAGGGGGGCTATGAACGCATCCGAAAGACGTACATCATCGTAATGATGTGCAAGTTGATTAGTTGGTAAAAAGCTTGAATTGTTGTGGGGTCTAAAAAAGGAAAGAGTCACCAGCAAAACGACAAAAAAACCGATCGCTAGCATCGTCAATTTCTTTGGGCTAATCGCGGTAAACAGGTGCTTGATCGCATTAAACATTGAAGACATCCCCTTAATTTTTAAGAGAGGGGAGCGAGTCCCCTCTCTAAACTATATTAAAATGGAAGAAATGGTTTAATTGCCTAATGATGCCATTTGGGCTTGAACAATCTCATTAATTTTGTTCTCCCAAACCAAAGCGTATGCAGCAACCGAGTTGGGTCCAGCTAAGATGAGGTTATCAAAATTGTAGGGATTTTCGGGATCATAGACCCATGCCCAGAAATCTTTATATCCTGGTAACCACTTATCAAGGTCAGGTTTCGCTTTGTCAACATGATTCAAAATGTAATCGATGCCTTCAATGGACTCTACTAGATTGTAAATGCGATCCCATATACCTGGATAATCTGCAATTGGAAAACGGTCGAGAAGTTGTGGTAAATCGGGATTAGGTGTTGCGGCGTTGCTGTTTTCTTCAATGACGCTCAAACGAACATCCCAACCTTGTCGCCCATAGGTCATCCATTTGGCAAGCAAGAACGCTTCTTCTGGATGATCGGTTTGGCTGGAGACAGCTGCATAGTCTAAAATGGTGGGGGGGAAGAAGCCTGCGGGACCTTGTGGATAAGGCCAAAAACCAAGTCTTATGCCATTTTGGCGAGCCGTTTCAATCACATGAAATTGCCATGAACCGTCAATATCCATAGCCACATATCCTGCTCCTGTTAAGTATTGCTGAAGCACAGCGTGGTTTTCATAATCTTCTGCTGTAAATCGTGTGGTTGTCCCATTGGTGAGTTGATGCAAAGACACTTTGGCTTGCATCGCTGAAATCCAAGCCGATGAGGTGTAATGGAACTTGGTTCCATCCCACGTGTCGTATTGTGTTGCTTCATTTTGCATGGTTGGCCATACTTGTTGGAAATCAGGAGAGCCGAACCATGTTCCCATTCCAATGACCAGATTTTCAGGGTTATTCAAGTCAAAATTTTTAATGGCTTTAGCAATTTCGACAAACTCATTGAATGTCCAATCCTTAACGGGGTATCCATCGTTATCAATACGATATTTTCCAGCTACTGTGGATAAGTTGGCTCTTTCAAAAATACCCATATTGAGGAAAATCCCTTTAAAAAACTGGAAGGATGGCAACGCATAGCGTTTACCGTTATAAACGCCAGTTGCTGCGATGTTTTCAAACACTAAAGCAGCATCTTCATCTTGATCCCAATATTCTGAAATATCAAGTGTTAACCCTGCATTAATAACGGTTGGAACGTTATCGGTTGCAAAGACATCGGGCAACAAACCGGCTTGAGCAGCGGTAACAAGATTACCCGTAAACTCAGCACCGCTACCAGCGATATCGTTTCTCAGGGTCACTCTTATATGAGGGTATTCTACCATAAAAGCATCAATCAGTCTTTGATTAAGTGCTGGATTGGCCCAGTCAGCATACGTCAATTCTATCGTTTGCTTTGCGGGGTCTTTCGTTTTGTTATTGTTTTCCTTGGGATTACATGCGACCAATGAAAACACCGCGAGTAAAACCAATAAAAGGGTTACTATTTTTTTCATGAGATGCTCCTTTCTTAATTACTATTTTGAATGGAATTCATCGCACCATTGACAATTAGATTAGCATCCACATACGTTTCACCTTCAAGGACTAAAATCATAACATTATCCAACACAAAGGTTTGTGGAGCGGATAAACCTGCGAACAACATGCCCATTTCTAGTTTAAACTGAGCAGGTGTGCTGTAGTTTCCTGCAGCATCCAACGTGAAAATGATTTCAAACGTCTTCATTTCGGTGGTGATTTCTAAATCGGCTTCTACATGGTATGGGGTCCATCCACCACCGGCATGACCAATGGCTAGCGTAATGAATCCTTCAACCGAAGCTTTGGCATCAAAAATGACTTTGTAGGTCTTGCCTGCTTCTAAGATCATGTGTCCAACATTGTCTTCGCCTGTTCCAAGAGCAAACGCATCTTGAATCACTTGGATTTTCCAATTGGCATCCATGGCATTGATGTTTGTTAATGTCATAACAAGTTGTCCTGCAACGCCTTTTAGTTGGTATTCTGTGCCTTCCCAAAAGTTGACAAAACTTCTCCATTGATTTAATGCATAAGGAACAGGAGGTTCCATGGTTCCATTTTCAATGAGTTCAGCATCGACATAATTTTCTCCATCGAGAACATCAATTTTAACGTTATCAAGGATAAACTGTTGAGGTCCTTCTAGACCTGCGAACAACATGCCCATTTCTAGTTTAAACTGAGCAGGTGTGCTGTAATTGCCTGCAGCATCCAATGTGAAGATGATCTCAAACGTCTTCATTTCAGTCGTAATTTCTAAATCGGTTTCAACATGGTATGGCGTCCATCCACCCCCTGCATGACCAATAGCTAGGGTGATCATGCCGGATACAGATGCGCGTGCATCAAAGGTCACTTTGTAAGTTTTTCCAGCTTCCATCATCATGTGTCCAACGTTGTCATCGCCTGTTCCAAGAGCAAACGCATCTTGAATGATTTGGATTTTCCAGTTGGCATCAATCGCATTCAAGTTAAGAAGTGTGAAAACCAATTCACCTGCAAGACCTTCGAGTTGGTATGTCGTGCCTTCCCAGAAGTTCACGAACGCTCTCCATTGTTCCAAAACATAGGGAACTGGTGCTTCCATGGTGCCGTTTTCAATGAACTTGGTATCCACATAGGTTTCCCCATCAAGCACTTCAATCTTGACATTATCAAGGATAAAGGTTTGAGGTGCGTCTTTTCCTGCAAAGAGCATGCCCATTTCAAGTTTGAACTGAGCGGGTACGGAGTAATCCATGTCTTGATCCAATGTAAACGTGTATGAGAAGGTTTGCATTACGGTTGTAACAAAGATATCGTTTTGGACAAAATATGGGGTCCATCCACCACCTGCATGACCAATCGCTAACGTAATATTTCCAAGAACTGATGCTCTAGCATCAAAAGTCACGCGATAGGTTTTACCGGCTTCCATCATCATGTGTCCAACATTGTCATCGCCAGTTCCAAGAGCAAACGCATCTTGAATGACTTGGATTTTCCAATTCGCATCCATCGCGTTGATGGTCATGACGGTTAAGACCAGTTGACCGTTAACGCCTTGAATCTTCGCTTCTGTGCCTTCCCAGAAGTTAACAAAGTAGCGCCATTCAGGAAGGGCATAGACCATGAGTGGTTCATCGTCCATGGTGCCGTTGAAAATTAACTGAGTAGGTTGATACGTTTCACCATCAAGGATGTCGATACGAACATTATCCAACGTAAAGGATTGAGGTGCTTCTTGTCCAGCAAAGAGCAATCCCATTTCGAGTTTGAATTGGGCTGGAACATCAAAGTTGCCTTCAGCATCCAAAGTGAAAATAATGGTATACGTTTGCATTTCAGTCGTAATGGCAATATCATTTTTAACAAAATAAGGAGTCCATCCGCCACCCGCGTGACCGATAGCTAAAGTGATATCACCTGCTGTTGTTGCTTTTGCATCAAAGACAACACGATAGGTTCTACCCGCTTCAAGAAGCATGTGTCCCACGTTGTCTTCGCCTACACCAAGTGAAAATGCATCTTGGATGATTTGAAGTTTCCAATTGGCATCCATAGCGACAAGCGCATTCATCGTGTAAATCAATTGACCATCAACGAGTTCAAGAACAGCGTCTGTTCCTTCCCAATCGTTTTTAAATCCTCTCCAACCTGGGTAAAGGAAGACGGGCTCAGGAATGATCAAAACAACAGTCACTAGCATGTCTTCAGTTGCTTTATTACCTGCTTTGTCAGAGACACTAAATTCAACACGATACGTGCCTTCATTTTCCATATCAATAGCAGGAACTAAGGTTTCAACGCCATCAATGATTTGATAAACAACGTAAGTAATCGAGGCGGTCACATCGCCATCGACAAAGTCATATGCGGTAATGCCAGAAAGTGGGTTATAGGAATCGCCAACCGCTACCGTAACTTCTGGTTTAATGCCTGCAAAAACAGGAGCGATAACATCGTCACCAAGTTCGGTTTCAATGACATCGATATCATCAAACCAAATGGTCGCATCAACACGTCCTTCTGATCCACCCATGTTGCCCATTTCAAAGAGAATACCGCCTCTTGGGTTATCCATGTTCATGGTGAAGACATAACTATAGGTCGCCCATTCGGTTGTAATGGTTCTTCTTTCTGTTTGCATCGGTTTGAAATCAACAAACCATGGATCATAAGGGATTAACTCACCCACTTGAAGATTAATGGTTTTAGGGACGGATGCTTTGGCTCTAAAGCTCACTTGATAGGTCTTTCCTTGTTCAAAAGGAATGTTTTGTTGACCGAATCGGGGTGTCCAAACGTTTGAACCCGCGACCACGTCTGCTCTTAGAGCGCCATCTTCAATTGACAAAGTAAGCGATGCGCCATCAGCAACGAAAAAACCGTTTGCGGAGTCATCCCAGAAAACAGTTCCTAATGAGAAATCGCCATTGACCACAAGGCCATCGGGGCGTTCAGGGGTATTGACCGTGATGTAACGCCATCTTTGTGCCAAAACACCTTGTGTGCTCACTTGATAACGCACAGCATGAACACCGGTTTGGGTGGTGTCTAGGTTACCATTGGCATCAATTGGGGCGGTTGATAGATAGGTAATTAACGAAGTGTAATCCTTTCCATCATTGCCTAATGCGGCAACACCAGTAAGAACATTAAAAGGTTGTTCAAACTCCAAAGTGATGTCATCGGCTCCTGTAAATGTGATAGCCGTTAACTCATCTTCGGGTTCTGTCACCTCAGTAGGCTGTGGTTTGCATGCAACCAGTATAAAAAGCGATGCGAGGATGACAAACAAAGATAAAACGCGTTTGCTCATAGTTTTTCTCCTTTTTCAAATGAAATAACACCTGTTTCACTCATGGAAACCGGTTTCCTAACTTTATTATATAAGATTTTTTCGAAATGTAAAGTCTTTTAATCAAAAAAAGTAAATCGCTTACATCCCCGCAACAGGCGAGCTTAAGTGGATAGCCCTTGAATAAACAAAAAGGCCACCCCAAAGGATGACCCATAAAGACAATTGAAAAATGTGTTTTTTAAGATACCGTTATCACACGAACCCATGTTGTCACATTGCCTTGACGATCACTTAGCGTGTACGTTAACTCATACGTGCCAATGGCTTGCGTGTTGATGAGTCCCGTTACTTCAAGATCCGCTGTGGTTAATGTACGATCATAAAGATCAAACACTTGAACCCCTTGAAGCGGATCAAATGGGGTACCTACTTCGATGTTGATGGGGTGTGCGTTAAGAATGAGTGGTTTCGTTTGATCCAAATGATAGCCAATCAGTTCGATGGTTACGGAATCAAAATAAAACGTGGTTGGCACTGACTGAGCATCCACATTGCCTAAGAAGAATCCGAGTTTGCCGTTGGTTAATCCTGTTCCCATATGCACAAACTCAATGGTATAGGTCGCCCATTCGGTGGTTAAATCAAGATTAACATCAAATTCACGAGTGAAGATGGCTGCATTCTCTAATACCACTTTGATGCTTCTCGCTTGATCCGCTTTTGCGACAAAGGTAATACGGTAATAACCACCCATCTCGGTAATACCAAAGTAATGGTTAAACTGATACCCGTGAGGAACCGTTCCAATGTTGGTGACATTAACGGTTGCGATGCCGTTTTGGATTGACGTGCTGCCTGCTCCTGTTCCTGATGTTCTCCAGTCCCAGCCGTTGTTTAAATCACTGGTCAATTGGTCTTCTGTGAACTCAGGGTTTTTCAAAATCCATGTGGATGATAACATATCTTCCTTTTCTCTTACATGAATGATTCTAGTATAGGTTGCTTCGTTGCCTGCTTGATCGGTGATCTGATAGGTCAGTGTATACTGGCCAACCGTTGAGGTATCGACTGAGCCTGTAACAATGATGTCTAAAACCGATAAGAGGTTATCACGATTATCAAACACACTTAACCCTAATAGTGGATCAAACTGGGCATCTTTTAGCATGACAGCATCATGGATACCTCGAATGATTGGAGCTTCTTTATCTGTGGAGAATTCAAGAAGCGCATCCACTTTGACATTATCCAAATAAATCATGGTGGGCACACTGCCCGCACCTGCATTGCCTAAGAAGAAACCAAACTTACCGTTTGAGTAACCCGGCATGGTGTGCTGAAATTCGACTGTATACGTTTTCCATTCAGTGGTGATATCAATATTGATGGTAAATCGACGGGTCGTGCCTTGTTCAAGAATGACTTGAATTGGACGAGCAACATCCGCTTTTGCATCAAATGTAATTCGGTATATGCGATCTTGTTCAATGATTCTGTTTTGGAGATAAAATTGAACGCCATAGGGATGATGGCCGATTTGATGAACATCAATTTGAGCCACACCATCTTCAATTTTAGCGACAAAAGAACCGCCTGTGTTGTGATTGTGCCAGCGCCAGCCCGCAACTGAACCAGCAGCAACCGATTCAAGTTGATCGTCTTCAAAATCCCCATTAATGACGGTCCATGAAGACTGAATAATACCATCTTTTTCAACCGTTACCTGTCGTTGATATGTGGCTTTGTTGCCACTGCGATCGGTCACTTCATACGTAAGCATGTAGAACCCAGAAACCGCTGTATTCACCTGACCTGTTACGACGATATCGGATAGCAACAATGATTTGTCATAAAGATCAAAGAGTGTGACACCCGCTAAGGGATTAAACATATCGCCAACAGGAAGGGTGACATCATTCACACCTAAAATTAGAGGCGCTTGTTTGTCGAGCGGGTATCCAACCAGTTCGATGATGATATTATCCAAATAGAACGTGGTAGCTGGGCTACTAGGCTCAACCAAACCGGCAAAGAATGCGAATTTGGCATTGGTATATCCGGTATTGGGCACTTCCATGTATATTTCGTAGGTTGCCCATTCGGTTCCGATTTGAACGATACGCCAAGTTTCGGCCGTTGTTCCTCGTTCAAGAGATACACGAATCGAACGTGCGATATCCATCTTCGCATCAAAACGTATGCGATATAAAGCCTGTGTCTCAACAATCAAATTTTGTTGGTAAAACTGTGTGCCATGAGGTACAGTTCCAACGTTGGTGATGATTTGGGTCATGATGCCATCTTTAATTTCAACAGAGAAGACCCCGTTTCCATGCCAACCCCAACCCGCTGTCGCTGGTTGTGGATGGGGAATCGATTGATCGGTTGAAAAATTGCTATTAACAAGTACCAATGTGGATGAGAGCATGTCTTCTTTCTCTTTGACATGGATAATTCTGGTATAGGTGGCTTCGTTCATCGAAGCATCTTTAATGGTATAGGTCAATGTGTACTTCCCAACTGTGCTCGTATCAACCGTACCTTCAACGATAATATCATCTTTGGTCAACAGTTTGTCATACGCATCAAACACAGTCACACCCAACAATGGATCAAATGTAGCATTCTTCATCATCACAAAATCATCCACACCAAACAGCATAGGTGCTTTAGTGTCGATAATCTCACCAATGGTTTCAACCGTCACATTGTCTAAGTAGACGACTGTTGGAACACTGGTTGTGCCTACTAGGCCTAAGAAGAAAGCAAACTTCCCGTTGGTATAGCCTGGTAATACATGCTCAATTTCAATCACATATGTAACCCATTCTGTGGTTAAATTAACGATTTCGTCGTAGCGTCTAGAGGTTCCGCTTTCTAAAGCAATTTGAATCGGTCTTGGTATATCCGCCTTAGCATCAAACGTGATTCGATAGATACGGCCTTGTTCGATGATGCGGTTTTGTTGATAAAACTGCACACCAAATGCGGTAGTTCCTAGATCACGAATATCAATTTTAGCCACACCTTTTTCGATGATAGCACTAAATATGCCGTTTCCATGCCATCCCCATCCCGTTTCTGCGGGTTGTGGAAGTGGTGCTAATTGATCGGTTGAAAAATCACCATTAACAACAAGCCATGTGGAGGGAGCAAGGCCGGATAGAACCGTAATGGTTCGTGTAACCACCGTTTGATTACCAGAAGCATCTGTCAATGTGTAGGTTAATACATACTCACCTGGTTTGGTGATATCCACCGTTCCGGTGATGACAAGATCTTCAATGGACAAGTGAATATCCATGTTATCCGAAACAGTAATTCCTGTAAGCGGATTAAAGGGTTCGTTGATGGAAATGACTTTATCAGTCGCTCCAATAATGGTGGGGGGCACTGTGTCAGGTTCCGGTTCTTTTTCAATAAACTTGACATTATCGATATAAATTGTCGTTAATGCACCCGATTCTCCAGTATACCCAATGGTGGTTCCTCCACCAAAAATGAGTTTTCCGTTCGTAATGGTGGGATCGGTCATGAAAAATTCAAGCCGGAATGTTTGCCATTCGGTGGTCAGTTGGACGGCTTCATCAATGTAGCCGAAATAAACCACATTTTCCAACTTAACAACCATAGCTCTTGGGCTATCCGCTTTAGCATCAAACTCTAAGATAAAGCCTTTCCCTTGTGGGATGGTTAGATTGGGTTGTGAAAACTGGTTGCTCCACCACTGATTTCCCGTGGCTGTAATGACATAATGCAAGACGCCATCGATGATTTGGACGGTACTGGAACCCCCTTCACCAGCCCAATGGGTCCATGTTCCAGAAAGTGGTTCTGAAAAATCTCCATTGGTAATGAAAAGTTCACTTTGAGGTTTTTCTCTGATGATAACTTGTCGGGTCATCGTTGCTGTATTTCCCGCACTATCAGAGACAGAATACGTCAGTTGATAGATTCCTGCAACATTCAAATTGAATGCACCTGTAACGACAATACGACTGGTAATGTTGCCATCTATGTCGTCGATTGCTGTGATGCCTTGCAATGGGTCAAATGAATCGCCGATGTTTAGAACCACATCAACCACCCCGAAAAAGATGGGAGCAATGGTATCTATAACCGGTGTTTCAGTTGGAACCGGTGTTTCTCCGGTTTCTGTTGGTTCACTAACTTGCGGTTTACACGCAACCAGCATGAAACCAAGCAAGACAAGAAATACGGTAAAAATCGCTTTTTTCATTCTTAGTTCCTCCTATTTGGGATAATGTTACTCGTTTATATTGAGACTTTTTTTTGCTTTCTAATAAGAAGCCAACCCAATCCACAGGCAGCCACCAATCCAAAACCAGAAACAACAAGAATCCATAAAATAGAACCGGATCCTGGTTGATCATCAATCGCTGGAGGTTGGACCACATCAATGATAAACACATCGCTAACCATATGTAACAGGCTTCCATCAGGGAGATTACTAGAAAACGTCGTATAGCCATAAAATGTCCCTGTTTGATTGACGGTAAGCATCGTGCCATTGTTGGAGAAAGTGATTCCCGTGTTTCCGTCATCGATCACATGAATCTCAGGCATAAGTGGATACAAAACGCCTGATTGCGTTGCGATATGACCTCGAATGGACAACCATTCGCTTTCACCCAAAACATGTTCATAACGATAATTCTCAAAGACAAGACGATTGAATGTTTGGTCAAAATAACTGAAAAAGTCGGTCGTGATCCCGCCTACACCGTAGTGGTAAACTTGTGCAAGCATACTGAATTCATTGATTGTCCATGGCCAAACCGTTACGCCACGATGCATAATGGCTTTAGCAAACTCGGGTCTTAATGCACCAAAACTGGGATTTAAGGTCGAATTAATGGTGACCACATTGGCAAACATATTAGTCAATGAGGCTTCTACACTTTGAGCGTTAAGTACGGTTCCGGTTAAAAGTCCATTGGCCATCTCTGGCATGACTTCATTCATTGAGACTATGTTGCTTGCACTAAAGGTAATGACAACGGATTGGTCGTACATGTCCAACTCTTGGATGATATCCATGACAAACATCACTAAGAGCGGTTGAGTAGGTTTTATTTCAATAAATAAGACCACGTCATTGCCTTTGAATGCTTCCATAAATTCCCTAAGTGTTGGTATTTTCAGCGCTTCTCTTTGTCCGATGGGATCGGCTAAATTGAGTTCTTTGAGTTGAGCGAGTGTCGTTTGTGCTACGGTCCGATTAGCAAAAGCGGGGGCTGTTCGTATGGTTGTGGCATCATGAATGACAACCACTTCCAAATCCAAGGTTAAATGGACATCAAGCTCGATGATATCTGCACCTTTTGCAGCAGCCTCTAAAGCCACTTCAATGGTGTTTTCAGGTGCAGAACTCAGCCCTCCGTTATAAAGCCCTCTATGCGCAATCATCAACGGTCTTCTGACGTGTGTATTGGGTTCGAATGTGGCATAAATCGAGTAAATGGATGCATAATCTTGGGTGACGATGCCGTTCGCTCCACTAAGAATCGCACGATATTGGTTTCCTTGTTGATGATCTGAGATGACCCAGACCGTCATCAAACGTGCTTGCATATAGTGAACAAGCTCACGGTTTAGTTTCTCAATCGGTAACACCACGGCTACAGCCTGAGCTTGGTTGGTCATTTTGCGGATTTCGATTAAGTCTTCTTTTTGCAAAGTCTCTTGTTCCAATTGGTCTAAATAGAGGAGGCCCCTAACAAGGCTATGCTCTTCTCGAGCAGCTAAAATAGCGGCTCCCTCAGATGAGGCAACAAACACATCAAAGATCCGATACTGTTTGAGGGCTTGACCCAAGTATCTAGCTATCTCTTGGTTGGTCACATAAAATGCAGGGATAACTTTGCCATCCATAAGAATCAAAGCATCCAATAGTGGCAAAATCACATTGCCATTTGCGTCAACAACGTTGAGCTGATCATCCACATGCATCAATACAGTCGCGGGACGAACAGCGCCTACATATGAACTAAGTTCTTCTAGACTGTTTGCCCAGACAACCACTGTAGCTGGAGCAACAAGTCCCGTTTGAGGTTGATAAACATCCACCACAGGCTTAAACTCATATCGCTCCTCGGTTATATACGATTCAGGTAACGTTATCCGAATATTATCAAAGTAAACCGTTGACCCATTGGTTTGTACCCCTATTCGTCCGTGGGTAAACTCATAGGCACTATCATACGTAATCATGAGTTGGTCATTAATGTATTCCTTCACGGTGGTTTCATTGACATCAAGTTTAAAGCGATACGACTTTGCAGGGCTTAACGTTTCTGAAAATGAAGCCGTTGCAGGCACAGTCCATTGTCCTGATAACCTTTTGGCAAACTCAATACCATTAGCCGCTGTTGCGTTTTGTCTAACCGCCATTTGGAAATAATTTTCAGTATCATAACGGAACAAAACAGACGTCCAACGGGATGGATCGTTGGCCTGCGTCATGTTGACATCCATCTCGATGATATAATTAGAAAACCCTTGTAGGTAAGCCGGAAACAAAACAATGGTGTTTCCACTTAACAACAAACGTTGTGTGGCGATGGCTGCAGATCCCCCCGGTTGACCTGAACCATCTAACATCGCGTATCCATAGTTTTCAATATTACCGGATTGGCCAGTAAAATCTTCTTCAAAAAGGGTAAAACTATCTTCTGTTGCTAATTTTGCTATAACATAGATGGTCATTTGTTTGGAAGCGTGAGTAGCGGTAATCAAGAACACGCCCGTTTGATGAACCGTGATCGACCGTTCACTAAAAACAACCGCTTCATCAAGTGAAGTGAGGGTTGCTTCATAGAGAAAGAGATCACCGATAGTCGCATTAACCCGAATCATGCTGGTATCCATGGGCTCTCCCACATTCGTTAACAGTGTGTTTCGAGTGTTTGTAATGGTTTTTATGCTTGTTTGAGCATGAACCTCAACAGGACCTCCAATAAGAAGTAAAAAATAGATGAGAATGAGAATGAGGAATTTTTTCATGGTTTGCTCCTTGATTTAGGAAAACGATTTCCTAAGAATTAAAAAAATATAACATGCGTTGAGATGGCCACAAGGAAAACGATTTCCTTATGTTTATAAAAATAGAGCGCTTAGTTGCTTTTAATCAATTAAACACTGGTGTCATCCAATCATGTATATGTTTACATTCTTAATTATAGCGACAAGTCTGTCAATTGTCAACCATCATGATTGGGAATCAAATCAATAACAGGTCGTTTCTCTTTTTACCAGTTTTACTGGTATTTTAATGATTTTTTTAGGTGATTTTTGATTGATTTTGATTGATTTTAACAGTTCTTTCGCGGCTTCAACACCGATTTGCGTGGTATCTTGTTGAACAGTTGATAACGAAGGTACGAAATATTTAGAAAAATCAATATCATCAAAACCAATGACATTAACATCTTTAGGCACACAATAACCCAACTGCTCGAGGCCTCTAACAACACCAAAAGCCAGCACATCGCTGGTAACTAGGATAAGTTCTGGTAATTGCTTTCTTTGTTTAATCCATTGAACGGTTGCTGTAAGACCGTGTTGATCGTCAAATCCGTCAGTAATCCAAATATCGTCTTCCTGAACCGTGAGATTCAGACGGGATAACTCTCGTTTATACGCTTCAATCCGTTGAACAAACGAACGTGAGGATGTAGGACCAGAGAACATGGCAATGCTCCGAACCCCATGGTCATAAGCGTCTTGAATGGCCAAACGAACACCTTCTTCATCATCAGAGATAATGGATGTCAGGTTTTTCATGACAATATCTGTGGAAACGGTTGGATATGAACTGTTAACCACCTCGATGATGTTTGGGTTATTGATGTTTCCCATAACAATGAGAATACCATCTACTTTCTTATTACGGCACCACTCAAGATAGGTTAATTGATGGTCTCCTAGTTTACTGACGATTAACACGATATCGTAGCCTTCTTTTTCCACATGGCTTTTAAATGCTTGTAAGATTTTGGAGAAAAAGGGATGCTCAAAACCCACCAATGAAATATCGGAATAAATGACGCCAATTGTCCAGCTCTTTTTCGATTTTAAAATGCGAGCACTGTTGTCAGCGACATACCCTATCTCGTTGACATAAGCCAAAACACGTGCTCTGGTTTTCGCACTGACATTGCCCTTATTGTTGACGATTTTAGATATGGTGCCTACTGATAGATTGAGTTCTTTGGCTACCTGGGTGATGTTTTTTTTCATGTTCCCTCGTTTGTTTGAACCTTTTTCGTTCATGCCACTCTTTTTTTGTGCTATGATGATGGGTGTACGCCCTACATTAAGCAAAGGAAGAACGCTGATGAACCCTTATGAACTCGTTTTTTTTGAAGATTTCTTAGAGGATGGACCTCTTAATCCTCAGGATTGGAACATTGAAGTTGGTGACAAATGGGCCAACCAGGAACGTCAATGTTATCGTAACGATGTGACAAACATTCACATTTCCAACAGTCTTTTAAGGTTGATCGCTACGCATCATAGTGATGGGTGTCGTTATCGTTCTGCTCGAATCAATACACGGGGTAAACATGCATGGATGTACGGAATGTTTGTGATTAAAGCTAAAATGCCGAAAGGGAGAGGCTCTTGGCCCGCTTTGTGGTTCTTAGGCTCGAACTTATCACACACAGTCGGATGGCCTGCCTGTGGAGAAATCGATCTAATGGAATACGCAGGGCAGCGCCCCAAAACCATTTATGGCAGCCTTCACTCGAAGACCTATAACCATAAAATCAATACCGAAAGAACGTTAACAACTGAAATTGACGATCTTTCGGATGTGTTTCATGAATACAAAGTTGAATGGACACCGGACCATATTTGCTTTTATGTGGACGACACCTGCTATGGGTGTTATCATAAAGAGCCTCAAGACACAGCATCTGAATGGCCTTTTGATCAGCCCTTTTACCTCATCATTAACTTGGCTGTGGGTGGTATGTTTGGAGGCGAAGTCGTGGATGAGGACCTCCCATTTGTATTTGAGATTGATTGGATTAAGATCTATCAAAAGAGACCTTTGTAGGTCTTTTTTTTACCCCTCATAATAGACATCGATGGCCTTCACCGTTTTGTTTCTAATGGCTTGTGCATCTATGCCTTTAACACACGATCCTTCGATGGTTTTAGCCATCCCATTCATATGTAGAACCATCTTCGCTATTTTGATTTGATCAGAATAAGTTGATTTTCCTGTGGGATTGTGATACGTTAACGGAATCGTTCCAAGAAGCGTTGTTTTTACCGTTCCATGTTCAAAAAAGCGATGGTGGAGGCGGGGAGACAAACTAAAAATGAGTTCATTATTCTCCTGTTTGAACACCGTTTTTCCGATGAACATGAGTTTCCACATCGATAATACCTCAGCCGTTGATCCGCTCAAACGAGCGACGAAACCTTGTCCATGTTTCTTAGGATCTGGGTTTGAGGATGTAGCAATAAATGAAGAGTTTTCAAGAGGAGATCTTCCATAGCGTTTAGAATCCATGAAACAGGTAAAATTCGTTTCAATCTCCTCATAAAACACGTCGTAAAGACCTGCTTTTAGTAAACCTAATAGATACTTGTAAGTCATATGAAGAAAGTTAGATTCCCGTTCCAACCATCCAGGTGTAAACGCACGAAGACGTCCAATTTCATGCGAACAAGAATCCAAAGACTCAGACGTTTGATACATGCGTAAGTCCTTATCGTAAAGGCTTGTCTTTTTGACGAGTTGATAGATATCAAATGCTTCTTTTGGGCTTGCTAATGCTTTTAAATAGCGTGCCGGCGCTTCAAGAAAAAGCGGAACTTCTTTAAGTGAAAAGGCGTGAACCTCGACCAATGGAAGTCCATAATGGCCCACGATGGGTTTTCCTAAATCATCGCTTAAAGGCGTATATTGGGTCGCTTCGTAAGTCAGATAGGTTGGAAAGATTGGGGAAATCGTTTTGGCTTTTTCAACTGCTTTTTCTAAGACTTGATTCATGTAAGCCAAGATAGCTGAATACCGATTTGCCTCGATAAGTAAGCGGTTTTGTGGCTGATTAAGTAACGCTCGATAATCTTCAAGAAACCCCATACGCTTATGCCAATCAAGTTGATCAAGATGCTTCTCAAACTGTTTGACTAACCCCTCAGTGGATTCAAGAATCGCAACATTCATATGGGGGAACTGAGCTGCCAAGTTTGACAAAAAGCGGACAATTCGAATCAACTCAAACATTTCGGATACACCTGAGCCAAATAAGCCTGGTAGACCGTTTGCTGCATCGTTCCAACCGGGTTTGTTTGCTTCATAGGATAGGCCTATTCCAAAAAAATCTAAATGCCCGAATTTATTCAATGCCAGTGTCAGCAGTTTTCCAAATAGATTGACTAAAATCACGCCATCATCGTTTTTCAACCATGAAGAGGGGGCATCTATATGGTGAATAGCGCCATATTGACGAACGGTATTACTTTTGGTGATGACGTGTTTTTCTTTTCGGGGTAAAACAATGGCTGGTGAAACATAAAAGGGATATTTAAGGGCTGACATCAATTGTTCTAGTTGATCAGGATAGATTTCTATATAACTTTCAATCACATCCATTAGGTAGGTAAAATGATCCTCCCAATAGCCCTCGCCAAATGAGGCTTTAATAATCGGTTTTGATTTTTTTAAAATCGCTTTTAAAGAATCTTCGACCGTTGGATAGTGCCTCATCAGTCTGGTTGCAAGCCCTCCAGGTGTAAACTCGTTTTGAAGAATGTCTTTTGCCTCTGGGTAAGCCTCTATATCGCCTTGATAAAGAAAGGAAATCCCTTCAATCCCTAATGGGTTGTACCCATCTGCTTGAATGAGTGAACCAAATTGAACGATGTTGAAATCTTTGATTTCGGGATGAAAGAAAATGTCGTTTCGCCGGTTTTGCAGAACATCCCTAAAATTTCCGTTGCCTTGTGAGTAAACGCTGGGTTCCAGATGGAAAAAATTATAATCGCGTTCTAAATCTCCATGCTTTCTGGAGTAGAGATAGTAACTGACTGGACCATCCATCGTTTCAAATACAACCGGTGTTCCGCCTCTTAAAACATTATCCAAAAAGCATTGCTCTAAATAACCGTCAAAAAGTGGACGTGCGGTGCGTGTCTGAATGGGGTTAACAAGACGTTCGTGAAGATTTTTGTTTTCTTCTTCTTTTACTTGAAAGTACGTCAAATCAATGGATGTCACCCATGTATCAATTATTTTTTTGTCTGATGCATAGCCAATCATTGAGTAAAAATACGTTGATGAATCCACCATCATGTCAAAAGCCGACATAGCACAAGGGACTTGATTCACATGGACTTGTTGCGTATGTTTAAATGCTTCTACTCCCTTTTGAGCAAACCCATAGGGGGTTTGAAGAGAGGTGTCCTCATCAAAGATGAGTTTGTAATCGCTAATGTAAAAAGGATCTTTTTCCCCAATGGTAACATAAAAATTGCCATCTAAAACATCTTTGACTTCTGCGGAATCATCGGTAGAGGCGCGCAACTTATAAAACACATACCCTTTTTCATGGATGCTTTGCATCCAACTTTGAAGCAAATTGGACATGGCTTTATACGAGCCAAAATCAACACCAGCAGGTAAGATTTGAACCAATCCATCCAAAACTTCCAGTTTGAGTGGCGTGGTATTCAAATTAATGAGTTCAACTTTTCGGATCAAACCAGCTAATTTTTCATGAGGGAGGGTGAAATATGACACGATGATTTTCAATCCAATTTCTTCTAACGTTTCGATAATCGAAACAGATTCTCTTCGAATAACCAGTTCTTGTTGAACGTTAGATTCTTTGAAACATTCGAACACCCTCTCATTGACTTTAATAAAGGTGCGAAACCCCGAAAGTGGTGTGTAATGATACGCTAAATTAGCAGGATAAAATTCGGCGATTGCGCCATTTTTATCACGAACACCAAAGGATGAAATTAATTGTCCTCTGTTGACGTAAAACGCCCACATAGGAATGCCCATTTTTCCGGACACGCCTGATAAAAAGGACGAAAAAGGTTTTTCTTTTTGATAATTATTGATGCGATGAACATAGGGCTGATACATAACCTATCTCCTTATGATGATGCTTTTTGGGTGGTATCACGTTCAATCAGCGACACCGGTAATCTCACAATCTCTGGTAATTTAATCTCAGGATGTTCCATTAAGGAAATGAGTTGCTTGGCTGCTATTTCTCCAAGCATTTTTCGATCTTGCACAATCGTTGTCAAAGGCGGTGTGAAATGTTTGGCAAATGAAATATCATCAAAACCAATGATTTGAATATCTTGAGGGATGGATAAATGATAGTCTTTGCAAGCTTTTAGCACGCCTAATGCGATATCATCGCTCCCGACTAAAAGCACATTGGGAAGATGAGGGTTTTGTTGAATCATGCTTTCCATCGCACGGTATCCACTGGTAAATCCAAAACTCTCAGCAAAGACAATGTCTTCTTCTTGATAAGATAGGTTGTGGTGCTTCATGTATTTTTTAAATGCCAGATACCGTTCATTAAATGCTTTGGACGATATCGGTCCTGAGATCATGCCAATGTGTGTTTGTTTTAGTTCGAAAACAGCATAGTCCAAGGAGATTCGAATGCCTTGGTCGTTATCGCAAATCACGGTATGCAACCCATCCATAATCATGTCTGTGGACACACAAGGGATTGGACTATTAATCAGTTCATACAACCCTTGGTCGTTGTAGTTTCCTACCACGATATAAACACCATCAATCCGTTTATTCATGCACCATTGGTAATAGGACAACTCATTCTTGCCTAACCGTTTGACAATGAAACTCAGTTCATACCCTTCTTTTTCAACATAGTTCTTGAAATGTTGTAGAATGCTTGAGAAAAAAGAGTGTTCCAAACCAATTGAAAGTTCTTCCGTAAAGACGATGCCTACGGTGTACGTTCGTTTCGATTTGAGCATCCGTGCACTGCTTGTTGGGACATACCCGACCGCTTTAATGTGATCCATCACGCGCTTACGCGTCGATTCGCTCACGTTTCCTGTCTTATTCAAGACTTTCGAAATGGTTCCCGGAGCCAATTGGAGCTCTTCAGCCAGTGTATAGATGGTTCTTTTCTTAGACATGTGATGTCCCCCTTTGATAGACTTTGACATATTTAAACTGAAACGCTGTCGGAAAGATTTGATCGTCAATAGGACCTCCCCAAGTCCCGCCTAGCGCAATGTTTAAGATGAGATAAAATGGCTGATTGAAAGGCCAGGTTTCATCGGTTGCATCGGGCGACCGATGAAAAACCTCTTGCAGTTTTTGATCGATATAAAAAGAGATATGGTCTGGGTCCCAATCCATCCGATATTCATGAAATTCATCTTGTGCATCGGGAACATGACTAACTTTGGTTAACTGATTGTTTAAGTGAAAATACGACTTGCTCGAGTGCAAACTGAAATGAACATGCCCTGGATGATGCCCAACATGCTCTAAAAGATCAATTTCTCCACAATCAGGCCAAGGAACACCTTGTTTAAAGCGTTCGCTTAACATCCAAATTGCGGGCCAAGTCCCTTCGCCTTTGGGGACTTTTGCCATAATTTCAACGCGTCCATGTTGAATATGTTTTTTGTTATATGTCGTTAATTTCGCCGATGTATACGCGCAGTTTTCAAAAGGCTCTTTATAGGCAACAATCGATAAAATGCCATCTTTGACAAAGGCATTCTTCAATCGATCCGTATAATATTGGGCTTCGTGATTACCGAAGCCATGCCCGCCTGTTTCAAAAACCCAAATCGAGGGATCAGGTTTTCCATCGGTTTGAAAAAGGTCTTGCCAAACGAGTTCATAATCCATGTCAATACCCTCTATTCTTTTTGATTAAGCCATTCCTTGTGACAGGAATCCAAGTAAATTCTTAATGAGTTTTCATAAGAGGTGTTCTCTTCTTCTATGATGAGTACCTTGGCATCTCTGCTCAAACTATGAGTGTGGAAAATTCCTTTGGGAATGCGGTAAATCTTGTTAGGTTCCATCTCAACCCGATCAAAAGATAGGATGCGTTGATTTAAGACATCTGCTAAGATAAGGGTGCATTTTCCTTGGAGCAAGACAAAAACTTCATCTGTTTTTTCATGCGCTTCTACATATTGAATCGCTTTTGCTTCAAGTTCTTCGATGTAGTTTAAAATAGCAATCCGCCAACTTTGGTGGTGAAACAGTTTGTGGTAACCTTGATCATCCACGTGATAAACATCATACGATTTCATCTAAGTAGACCTCGATATCTCCCTCTGTTTGGCTTAATGGAAGCGCATGTTCATGCTGTTTTATGAGCACTTTTTGAATACGATAGGTTCCATATTCCAAATTTTTGGGATTATGATAAGTAAGGGTGACCAAACGATTAAAGATATAGGTTGTTATCGATGCTTGATGTTTAATAAAGTCGTTTCGCATCAATTTAGGGAACAAATTGAGTTTCCCTTGTGACATGTGAATGCCAAAAACCTGATCGCGAAGCAGTTTTAAAAGCCAACTAGCCGATCCGGTCAAATAGCTGTATTTGCCCTTCCCTCTGTCGTTAAAGTATTCAGGAATTCCCACCCAAACCTCAGATGAATCGTTCATGGATTGATTAAGAAGTGTCATTACTGCTTCTCGCCCTTCTAAAACAAGGTTGTACCGGTAAAGGCCATAGGCATACATCATGACCATATGGGAGAAAACGGCACCATTTTCCTTATGGCCATATGCAAAGCCGAAGGCTCGTCCCATGTCCATTAGCACGGTTTGGTAATCGGTATTTAACCTATACCCCCCTAAATGGGGTGCAAAAAGATACTTTTTGGTATGTTTTGCCATGGTCAGAGCTTGAGAAGGTGTCGGCACTTGAGAAAGTAGCGCGATGGCTTGACCGGTTAGATTGGCGGTAGCATGACTATCGATGGATTGGCCTTGATTGTCATAATAACTGAGATAGCGTTCTCCATCAAATGCCCGTTCTCTTAAAAATTCGATTTTTTCATTTGCCATTGTTTTTAAAACCTGAGCAATTTGAGAGGATGAAAACTTTTGGGTTGTTCCATCAAAATTCGCAACACAGTCGAAGTAAGGGGTTAGATCGGCATTCGGGGTTAAAAGAAGTTCTATTGGGGAAAGAAGTTCAAGTTGATCTTGGTTTAATTGCTGAACCAAATAAGACAGTTGAAGTAAATTAGCCGCATAAAAATGAGTAAAAGCGACCGATTCTCCCCGTCTATTAGCCATATCAAGACCGTCGTTCCAATCTGCGTCTTCAAGTCTTAAGAAACCGTGTTCGCCCACACGATGAAAACCCACTAGGTTTTGAATCAATAGATGTTCTAAAACGGTGCCTTGATACGTAACGATTTGATTAGGTTTTCTTGTTTGACGCGTGTAATGGGTAAAGTGATCCATGAAATACGATTGTTTAAGGAGTAGAAAATCGAAATCACCGGTTTCATTAACGTACATTTGGGTGGTTAGAAATGGCCATGCCCCATGATCAGACCAGACTCGGGTAATGCTGTTTCGATCCGCCTTGAACTCTCCCGGCTTATCGCCAATGATGGTGGCATTCGATCCATCCAACCGAACCCCTGCAAAGTTGTTCAGCAATAACGTTTTGACTTCGGCATCGTGATGAAAGATAAGCGCAAGTAAATCTTGCCATAAATCTCGCCAACCTTTACCGCCTCTTCCATAATCGTGATGGGGTAAAAAGGAGTTTCCATAAACACGTCTTAAAAGCGGTTGAAGGGTTACCCATGACAACTGCTTTGAAACATCAGGATTGACCCATTGAAAAGACAAACCAGAAACGTAGGTTTGAAAATCGTGTTGAACCTCTTTTAATCCTTTTTCAAACTGATCGAGTGATTGATATTTCACGAAATCAGCCATAAAGGTTGACTCCTCTTCATGAATGCCAATCATGACCAAAAAAGTCAATGTATCCCCTGGTTGAAGCCAAAAAGGCTCAAAACAAATGGCTCCAATTGCTTCATATCCATTGAGTTTCGATCCAATAGGATAATGACGATGCAGGCCTTTTGGAAAATCCAAGGACCCTCCATCGATGTAATCATCAAGAATAGGAACATGATGTTTGACGGTTAAATCGTTGCTATAAACACCGACACTGTATCGAGTTTTGTTAATCCGATGACCTCGTTCATCAAATGAAAGGGTAGGTTTTACGGAGATGATGCCTGGGTGAACCTCGATTTGATTAAGCAAAGACGTTACATGTCGGTGGTCTCTTAAATGATCTGCGCTTCTTCCATAAATGGGAATAGCCGTATGTATGTCACACAAAATAGCCTGAGCTTTCGTATTTTTTAAGCTCACGCGATGCAATTCCAAATTAGCATCTTTGGCTACATAAGACCAAACATCCAGTTCAAAAAGAGGATTTTTCCTTAACACGCGTTGATAAAGCAGTCCAGTCGAATAAAAAACCTCGTCACGTTGTTGGTGCTCGGTTTGACCATTTAAGTAGTAGGTCACACCATCTAGTTTGAAAACAACATTTCGAGAGTAGCGATGGGTAAATAAGTCCATTTCTGAAACAGGCATTAATGCGTATTGATGATGACTAAGTTTTAGATCTCCATCAAAAAAAGGGGTGATCGATGCCCGTAAACCATTGGTGTTATATAAGGGGAAATAATAGCCTTCATTTCGTGTGAGTTGTTTACTTTTGAGTAAAGACATAAGCCACCTCTGGAAACCGATTTCCTAATTTCATTATAGTGTATTTTGATAAAATGTAAAGGCTTTTAGTAAAAAAATCCCCTTAAATTGCCTTTCTTACTTTATAAAAGGAAAACGGTTTTCAAAATGGCTTGTCTGTGCTTATTTCTTCGAACCCTCTTAGCAAAAGAGAGCTAATCGATGATGAATGTGGAAATGCTATGAGCGATGATTAACGACTGAAACGTTTCTTTTAACCCATTTACTTCAATCATGTGGTCTTCTTCTGATTCGTTTTGAACAATCAAAACTTGGGTACCGTCAGGATTGATGCACGCCAAATACAGACATTTATCGGTTCCATGGCTAGCCACTTGAATGGCGCCTTGTTGGATAAATTTTGAAAAATGCCCGATGTAATAATAGGACGGGTTCTTAATGATGCGTTGATGAAAGATTTGAAGAATAATCGGAGATGAACACAGGTTGTTGACGTGATTGGGTCCACCTGTATCGTCTAAGAATAAATTCCAATCGATGTACCCGATGGTCCAATTCCTTAAATCGTGAATCATGTTTCTTCCATACCTTTCTGCTACCTGATAATTACCGATGTGGGGTCCGTTTTCTTGACACCCTTCGGTGAAAAGCATGTGTTTATCTGGAAAAAGGTCGTGGTGCTTTCTGACTTCATCAAACGCATGATGATCGTACCAATGAAAGGCTGTACCCCATACATAGCGGCTCGCTTCTTTGTCTTGATAAATGTGTGAAGCGCGCTCTACCATTTGATCGCGATTATGATCCCAAATCAAAATTTTACAGTCTTTTAACCCTTCTTTTTCAAGCGTGGGACCTAAAACTTTGAGAAATCTCAATTCGTCTTCGCTATCATAGATACAGGAATCCCATCGTTGAACGGCCATGGGTTCGTTTTGAATGGTCACTGCATCAACTGATAATCCGTAGTTTTGATAGGCTTTAATGAATCGTACAAAGTAGTTTGCCCATGTTTGATCGTATTTAGGTAAGAGTTTGCCTCCAAAAATAGGGGATTGATTGTCTTTCATCCAAAAAGGAGGTGTCCAGGGGGATGCTACAAGAAACAATGGCGTTTTCGCGATGTCCTGTGCATCCTTAATCATGTGAAGAATCGGTTCATCTCGTTTAATGGAAAAAGAGTCAAGCGAATCATCAAAATCATCAATATAAAGGTAACTTCCTAAACTAAAATCACACCCGTGGATGGAAACTCTCCCAAGTCGATAACCTAATCCATTTTCTGGGTCGAAATAGGCGTTAAGTGCTTCTTGCCGAACGGATGAATCCACACGCCTTAAATTGTACGCACTGGCTTCAGTAAATGCGCCACCAAACCCAATGATGGTTTGCTTTTTTTGAGTTAAATCGATATGAATGGATTCCAGGGGCTTTCCCTCGAAGTAAATAATGGGGAGTTCTCTCCATCTTTCATTCCCCAATTGACTGGTTCGAAAATGCTTCATGTTTAACCTCTCATCATTGTTTTTTCTTGTTTAAAAATAAAATAAGTACTCCACCGATGAGGATATCAACCGTTAAAAAGAGTGCGATATTAATAAGCATCGGTTTAATCAAATATCGGTTTATATCCAAAAGGGCTTCAATTTGATCTTGCGTGAATCCAGGTTTAAATAAAAAATCTTCTTCCATGGATAAGACATGTTTTACATGATGAACATCTTGGAAAAAAACACGTCCTGTGTAATCATATAAGGTTAACTCGAACGTCATCGATTCTGTTACGTCTTGGGTATAATAATAAAACCCAAGGTACCCGATGCCATAACTAACCGCAATGTCTTGGTATTCTTTTGCTGAAGCGGTGTCCAAAAGAAGTCGTTCGTTTTGGACATCCCACAAAATCATTCGCGTCTGATCCTGGCTATCTTGAAGTTTTTCCGCATATGGAACTTGTTCAGTTGGCAAAATAAAAACCACAAACTGATGGTAAAGATGATCGGATCGAGTCGAATAGATGCTGTATAAACTAATTTGATAGAAATCGGATTGAAAATCACCAATATGACGATAATATGACGATTGATAGCGGATATAATCATCGAAATTCCTTGAATCAACAGCCGAAGTCACTAGATTAAACAAAACTTGATTGGATCTCTTTTGTGTTTCTTGAAAGAAAGTTATGCCATACACTAAAATTAAAAGAAAAACGCTAAAAATGACATAACCCACTAAAAACCGTTTCATGGCAGACTCCTCTAAGAATTTAAAACGAGATGACTATTGCCTCGTTCATGCTTCATTATACCATTGACCGATAGGGATTCAACAGGATTGATGGATAACGGGGAAAACAAAAAAAAACACATTATGTCTTGTTTACTATGAAAAACCGTGATATCCTATATATGCTTATATCCGCATATATTCATAAAGGAGGTTTTCTATGAAACCCTTGACTGACCTTTTTAAGTCCTTGAGTGATCCAACACGACTCAAAATTCTGTTCATCTTGTCACAGTCTTCGCATTGTGTTTGTGAGTTAACTGCGCTTTTAAAAGAACCTCAATCGAAAATTTCGAAACACTTGTCAAAACTAAGAGATTTGGGGTTTATTCAATCTGAAAGAAACGGTCAATTCATTTACTACAGTTTACATAACGACCATGCACTATTAGAATCTTTCATCAGGGCGTTACTCAATCATGCGTCTCAATTTCCTGAACTAAATGGCTTAACCACCCAATCTATTAACATAACATGTCAAAGTAAGGATGCTCGTTTATGACTTTTATTGCTGAACTCTGGTCTTTCCTACTTGAAGGGCTCATTTTCTTGAGAAATTACGCTTTTTATCCGTCGGATGGGGTAACCTTCTCGTTATCTCGATTGCTTTCTTTATTGATTGCTTTTAGTATTTCGGGAGCGATCGTTGTCTTTATGTCTCAACGTGCCGTTCTCAAACATATGGGACCCCATGCGAAGCCCTTTTTCGCTTACATGGTTGCTTCTGTATCCGGGGTCATTCTTGCTGTGTGCTCGTGTTCAATCTTACCAGTTTTTGCAAGCATCCGCAAAAAAGGTGCCGGCATAGGACCCGCAATCGCGTTTTTGTTTTCAGGACCCGCTGTCAATCTTCTAGCGTTGACACTAACCGTATCTGACTTAGGTCTTTCCATGGCACTAACCCGTTTAATGGGTGCCATACTACTGGCAATCGTCATTGGGTTTACGATGCACATCGTTTTCCATCACAAAGAGAGTCGTCAACAAGATACCCGAGTTTTTAATCGCACAGATGACTCAGAAATAAAGGTGCAATCTTGGAAAAGGGCTTTGTTTTTCTTGACGCTATTTATGATCTTAATCTTTGGTGTTTATCGTCCGATTCCAACCCTTATTTTGGTTGTCTTGTTAATGATTCAAGTTGGGTTCTTTTTTCAAAAGGAACACATCAAAAGGTGGGCACTTGAGACATGGTTTTTAACTAAAAAGATTATTCCCCTATTTATCATTGGTATTTTTCTTGCTGGTTTATTAAATGCCTGGATTAAACCTGATATGTTATCGCGTTTTGTTGGATCAAACACGCTTTCAGCGAATTTGCTAGCCTCCGTAACAGGCGCAACCATGTATTTTGCAACAATGACGGAAATTCCCATTGTTAAGACATTATTGGCCAATGGCATGCATTTAGGTCCTGCGACTACTTTATTGCTTGCGGGCCCTACGTTGAGTTTGCCAAATATGATTATTATCTCCAAAGTCTTAGGGATAAAGCGCGCATTTACATACATTGCTTTAGTGATTGTTTTATCGGCTTTGGTAGGACTATTGGTTGGAATTTGGGTGTTTTCATAACCATAAATAGAGAAAAGGAGAAAAACAAAATGATTTTAAAAGTATTAGGAAAAGGGTGTAAAAATTGCTTGTTATTAGCTGAACGGGCCCAGCAAGCGGCTTTAGAATTAAACCTTGAGGTTGAGATCGTTAAGGTGACCGATATGGATGCCATACTGGATCACGGTGTCATGCGGACTCCAGCCTTGATCATGGATGAAACGTTGTTGGTTGAAGGTCGTGTCCCAAGAGTCGAAGAAATAAAGGGTTGGTTAAAGTAGGTTTATTGGTTTTCATGTCGCATTATGTATGGTTTGCACATAGGTTTTTTATTATATATCCTATATAATAAAGATAACCTATTTCTCCTGAGGTGATGCCCTTTGAAGACTCTCAACTCGTTAAGAAGCACTTTTTTTGAAATTTACGGGAACCACACGCTATCAACCGAGTGTTTTGACCACCTAATTAAGGCTATAAAGTGTTTCAAAGCCGAACGCATTCAATCCCTGATTCAACTCGACCAAACCCAAAAGGAATGGTTTTTTCAGCCAAATTTGATTGGAATGACACTCTATGTGGATTTGTTTAGTGGTACCCTTAAAGATTTGGAAAATAAAATGGATTACTTTAAAGAGCTTGGAATCACCTTTGTTCACCTTATGCCTTTGCTAAAATCCAGAGACGGGGAGAACGATGGCGGTTATGCTGTTGAAGATTATCGTTCGATTGATCCAAAATTGGGTTCATTGGACGATTTCAAGTCTCTTCTTTTGGCGTTTCGTGAAAATGGAATCTATGTGTGCATCGACTACGTCATCAATCATGTGGCTAAAGAACATGAATGGGCTCAAAAGGCGTTAAAAGGCGATCGTGATATGCAAGACATGTTTATCATGTTTGATTCGGATCATATTCCTCAATTGTTTAACCGAACCGTTCCAGAGGTGCTTCCTGATAAAAGCCCAGGAAATTTCACATATTATCCAGAAATCAAACGATACGTGTTCACCAGTTTCTCGGATTTTCAATGGGATCTCAACTTTGAAAACCCACGGGTATTCGTGGGTATGGTTGAAAACATGCTCTACTTGGCTAACTTGGGTGTTAACATGATTCGATTGGACGCGATCCCTTTTATGTGGAAAACACTTGGAACAACGTGTCGCAACCTGCCACAAATTCACCACTTAATTCATATGTTACACCTGATTAAGGAAGAGGCTTGTCCATCCGTTGCTTTATTAGGCGAAGCCATAGTGGAACCACACGAGATAGTCAAATATTTCGGACGATCCGATTCTGTTGAATGTGAAATCATGTATAATGCCAATCTCATGGTGGATATTTTTAACTCGTTTGCTGCCCGTGATGTCCGCCTTTTAATGCTCGATGCTAATCTTTATCACATTCCAACAACCGGTTCATGGATGAACTACGTTCGATGCCATGATGACATCGGATGGGGGTTTAATGAGCATGCTATTTCATCGATGGGGTTTGACCCTTATATGCACAAGCAATTTCTTATCTCTTTTTATGGTGGACGATTCCCAGATAGTTTTTCGAATGGGGAGGATTATCAATATAATCCCTTGAACAATGATGCAAGAACCAACGGTACGCTAGCCAGTTTATTGGGTCTAGAAAAAGCTAAAAAAGCCAATGATTCACTTGAACTGGAACACGCCATCAACCGAATCAATCTCGCTCATGCTCTTATTATGTTTTATCGTGGGTTTCCATTAATCTACTCAGGCGATGAAATCGCTACCCTTAATGATCAATCTTATCTAACCGATTCGTCAAAGAAAAAAGACGGTCGCTGGGTTCATCGTCCTCTCTTCGATTGGGAACGCGCACAGAAGCGAAACGTCCCTAAAACCCACGAATATCGCGTGTTTCAAACCTTAAAAAATTTGATTCAAATAAGAAAAACACATCCATGTTTTGATGGACGTGTCATGCAGTACGCTTTGGATGTCAACCATAACGGGATTTTAGTTTTAGTGAAACGATTAAACGATGAAACCTGTTTTGGTCTCTTTAATTTTACCGAACACATTCAAACATTGGATCTCAATCATTTGAGACAAAACGCTTCTTCACTCCATTATGAAAACATGATGAATCACGAGTTAATAGATTTGACCAAACCGAACTACACCCTAAACCCCTATGCGTTTGTATGGGCTAAACCTAAACCCTCTTCTTAAACCAAATGAACCATCGACGATTTCTTAATGAAGTCGTCGATTTCTTTAAGTGTGGGTAACGCACTCATCGCTCCATACCGTGTCGTTGTTAATGCAGCAGCTGCGTTAGCAAATATCAGATAAGCCGGAATCAGTTCTCGTTCGTTTCCTTCATGAATCTCATCTAATGCGATTTTTGATAAAAAAGCTCCAATCCAAGCATCTCCAGCTCCAGTCGTATCGCTCGTAGCAACCTTAAAACCTGGGACATCATAGATCCCTTTTTTGCTGTAGAGGCTAACGCCTTCTTTGCCGCGTGTCACGATAACGTATCGAATGCCTTGTTTTCTTAACCAGTCAATCGCTTCGTCCTCTTGATCGATCCCTGTTATGAATGAGAGTTCATCATCTGAAACTTTCAAAACATCAGCATATGGAATAAACGATTGAATGACCTTTTGGTATTGGTGGTGATCTTCCCAAAGCGCTAAACGGACATTAGGGTCATAACTGATGATGGCGTTTCGTTTTTTTGCTTCTTCAATCGCATAAAGATGGGCTTCTTTGATTGGAAAGTCCTTGAGAGATACCGAGCAAAAATGTAAAATCGACTGTTCCAACACCTCAACGTCGACATCTTTTTTAGAAAACAGTTGATCGGCTGAAGGGTCACGGTAAAAAATAAAATCCCTTTCTCCGCTTTCCGTCAAGGAAACGAATGCGAGCCCTGTGTTTTTTTCAGATGTTCGTATAATGCGTGACGTGTTCACGCCATTAGCAATCAGTTCATCCACTAAAAATGAGCCAAATCCGTCCTTTCCAACCATGCCCATGAAATAAGACGATCCCCCAAGTTTGGCGACACATGCCGCAACATTGGCTGGAGCACCTCCTGGCATTTTAGAAAATCCTTTTACCCCTTTTAACCCCATGCCCTTTTCATTTGGAATAAAGTCAATCAGAACTTCTCCCATGGTCACAACGTGTCTCATGCTTACACTTCCTTTTTTAAAAAAAAGAGGCAAAATGGTGAATTTTGCCCCTTTGATTGTTGGGTGCTATTTCAAATTTTGAATAGCTTGTGTGATTTGTTGGATAAACTCAGCTTTAGAAATACCACCACTACCGGTTGCGACACGTTGTGCAAAGAGGGTGTAGATGGGTCCTAATGTTTCCATACCGAATCCACTTGGCATATCATTTTGCCACCAAGCATACGCCTTACCTTTTTGATTCCATTCCATAACAGCTGCTGAAAGCGGTGTTGATGGTTTCAAAGTAACGCTATTGAAAGCAGGTACCATGTTGGCTTTGTTAACCATGTAATCATGACCTTCTTGAGTCAATGCTAAATCATTTAAGAACAATTTAGCGGCATCGGTGTTTTGTGAATCTTTGTTGATAACATAAAACGATGGTGCACCAATGTAGATGCTATCGTTGCCTGTTGCACGTGTGGCATGTGGCAAATAACCCATAGCAAAATTCGAGTTTGCATAAGAACCATCTGTCCAGTTGCCTTGGTGTAAGAAAGCCGCTTTACCCGCAGCAAAGATACCCACTTGCTCATCATAACCACCGGTTCTAAGAACTGCTGAATCACCAAATTCGAATAGCATTTCAACCCAATCAGCCAGTTCAGTCAATCGTTGGGCATCCACTTGTCCGTTTAACAGTTTGGTTATAACAGAATTGTCATCATAAGCCAAACCAGCAGATAAATATCCGTTGAAATTATGAAGACCTGTTACCCAAGTCATACCAGGACCAGCGGCCATTGAAACAACCGCATAATCAGAATATTTGGCGTTGGCTTGAAAAGCCGTCTTAACGCGTTGGAAGGCTGCTCTCATTTGGGCTTGAGAAACATTCTCCAAAGCAGTGATTTCTGCTTGCGTAAAGCCCACTTCTAATAGAAGGTCTTTGTTATACGCCATACCCCATCCTTCGACTGCTACTGGGAAACCGTACACTTTTCCATCCACCGTAAAGGCTAAATCAGTGTCTGCTAACCAGGGTTCATTGCCGAACTCAAGAATCTTGTCTTTGTAGATGTTATACCCACCCATACCTTCGATGACAAAAATATCGGGTTGTTTATCGGATTGGAACTCTGCTAAAATTTGTGTTCCGTATGCACAGGTATCCCCACCACAACTCTTCACTTCCACTTTGACGTTGTTTTTTTCGCCCCAAGCTTCAGCATAATCTCTTAACACTTGGTCAATTTCAATTTTATTTTGGAAAATAACCAAAGTGTCTTCTTTTGGTTGACAAGCAGCGATTAATGCTGCAACAATCACCAATGAAACAAGTAAGAATAGTTTTTTCATTCCTTCTCCTCCGTTTTATTTCTTAATTTTTTAAGAAATGTGTATGGTCAATTTTCTTGACTCCAATCGTGATGTCCTTTTGTACAGTCGTTAAGACGCCGTGAACCATGAGTTCAATGGGTCGATCTGTAGAAAGGGTAATCGTTTCTTTCTCTAAAGAGACTCGAATAGTGCTATCTTTATAGCGCATCCGAAACTCTGCTTTTTTTATCATGTTTTGTTTGACCGGATTTATGCAAATCCGATCCTTGATAGTCATACCAAACAGTCCATACACCATCATCAAGTAACTGCCTCCTAAATTCGCTAAATGAAGGCCGTAGGTGGTGTGTTTTTTATGATCTAACAAGTCTAATGTGGCCACTGAATGAAAGTAGTCATAAGCCAACGCGTCATGCCCCATTCGGTATAAGGCGATGCCATACATGCATTTGGATAAACTTGAGTCATGTGTCGTCCGTTTCAAGTAGTAGTTAAGTGTTTTTTCAAACGTATCTTGGTCTAAATCTTGGTGCAACACCATCGCCACTAAAGCGTCTGCTTGTTTGAGAACTTGGTGCTTATAGATGTGCAGCGGGTGAAAATGAAGCAACAACGGGAAATGATGTTTTGGAATGGCTGCTAGATCCCATTCTTTTTTCTCCATAAAGGTTTTATCCTGTTGAATAATGCCTGTTTTGGGGTCTGAAAGAAGGGTCATTTTTTGAGACGCCTCCATCAGTTGATGCAAATCAACTTCGGTTACATTTAGCTTTTCAAGTAACGCAGTCAATCGGTCCAGGTGATCCATAATAAAACGATAGGTGAAGTCAAAATGGGTTTGGGCCATTTTATTGGTGTGATAGTTGTCATTAACGATTGCTGTGTATTCATCGGGTCCAGTCACACCATCAATATGGAAGGATCCCTCTTTAAAATGTCCCCAATCCAAGAGAAACAAGGCCGTTTCCAAAAGCAGTTCTACTCCATATTGGATCATAAATTCATCATCTTGGGTCATACGATAATACATGATAATCGAAAACGCGATGTCGCTATTGATGTGAATTTGTGCACTTCCTGCTGGGTAATAGGGAGAGGATTCTTTTCCGTTGATTGTTCGCCATGGAATTTTTGCTCCACGTTGGATTCCTAAGTTCCTAGCTTCCTTTCTTGCTTCATCCAAAATGGTGTAACGATAGGTCAGCATGCGTTTAGCCTTCTCGGGTTGAGTCAAAATAAAGAATGGCAACATGTAGACTTCGGTATCCCAAAAATAATGCCCTTCATAACCATCTCCTGATAACCCTTTTGCTGCAATGCTGATGGTGTCTTTGATGCCTCCGCTTTGGTCTAACTGATAGATGTTATACCGTAAGGCTTGAGCCAATTGAGGATCGTCTAAATCAAGATAGGTTTGATCCCAAAATCGTTTTTTAACCACACGTTCTTGGTTCACATAGGTCTCAAAATCCTTCAAATGATTCAAACCGGCTTCAAAGCCTGTGTCTAAAACGGGCTTTGGATCATATATCTGATATTTAATGACCTCAAGTGTTTGGTTTTTCTTAAGGTTTTCGTCCCGGGTTGCTAGGATGTCGTTATATTCAACTCGGTATTGAAAGGCCACATCATGTGTCATACCCACGCGAATCTTAAGCAAAGATTGGGTGGTTATGGCTGTTAGATAACCATAATGTTCTGATGTGTGCAACTCCACTAAATCCAAATGCTTAAGCGCATGTGGCAACCGTGGATCCATGTTTCGTGGTCGTCTAGGTTTCGGCATGGTTAAGGTTGATATCATGCGGATAGGCCCTTCATATGATGGGGATGAAAGACTCAGTTTGGTGACAATCATCATGGTGTTGGAAGGAACGATTTTTTCTTCTTTCACCAAAAATAGAGTGCCTTTTTTGCTTTGATACGTGGCTATCCGTGTGGTAATCCCTTTAGACATGTCCATGGTTCTTTTTAGATCCACCAGCGCCATATGATGCATATGGATAGGGCCTTCATCAGACTCCAATCGAATTTGAGACGCATCGGGAAGATTAACTATCGTTTGGCCAAACTGAGGAAACTGTTGATAGTTTTCTTCATAACTTAATGGATATAGATTGTAAAACCCATTGATATAGGTCTGTGGATAATCAAAAAGACCGTATCCTTCTGCAAAATGTCCCCGTGTCCCTAAGACACCGTTGGCTTGACTAAAGATGGTTTCATCAACGAAAAGTTCTTCTAAACTTTTACGCTGATTTCGGTGGAGAATGAACTTGTCGTCAAAATGATCATTTTTCATAAGGGTTCATCAATATCTCCTCAAGTTTTTGATAATCTAACGAAGCTAGGTCGTTAAGTTTCCAATCCGCCTGAATTAAGGGTTCTTTTCCGACACCAATGGCATACATGCCTGCTGCCTTAATGGCTTGAATTCCGGCTTCCGCATCTTCGATTCCTAGGCATGCCTTAGGAGAAAGACGGAAATGATGCATCGCATCTAAGAAAATATCTGGTTTTGGTTTGCTTCTTAGATGACTGGGGTCAACATGATAGTCAAACGCATCTTTAAGACCCAAACGTTCTAATAGAAAACTCCCATTCTTAGAGGCGCTTCCTAGCGCAATTTTGATGTTTCTTTCTTTCAAATAACGAATGAGATCCTTAACCCCTGGTAATACCTTAGACGAATCAAAGGCCTGAATCAATTGTTGATACATGAGATTTTTTTCGTTAGCCAGTGCCTTTTTTACATCGAGTGAAGCGATATGGATACCAGACTTGGAGAGTAGAATTTCAAGCGATTCGAGACGCGATACACCCCGAGTATACGTCTCAAAATCCGGATTCAAGTTGATGTTGAAATGCTTTTTAAAAAGGAGAGTCCAAGCCTGGTAGTGCTCATGTGTCGTTTCGGTGATGACACCGTCCATATCGAATATGACAAGCGCTATACGCATTATTTGATCGCTCCAGATGTCATGCCTTTGATGATGTGTTTTTGAGCAAAGAAGAATAAAATGAGAATGGGAAGAGCGGCCATGAGTACGGATGTTAAAATCAGTCCCCATTCCTTCTCATAGTTGCCTGCTAGATTGGCGACCGATAGTGGTAAGGTCTTCATGTCACCGCCTAATCCAATGACTAACACAGGAAGCAGATAATCGTTCCAAATCCACATGCCGTTGAGGACGAGCAGGGTAACAAAGATGGGTTTTAATATCGGTAAAACCACTTTGAAGAAGACTTGGGCTTTGGAGCATCCATCAATGATGGCGGCTTCTTCTATGTCCAATGGAATCGATTTAATGAACCCATGGAAGAGAAAAATAGATAAGGGTGCACCAAATCCAACATAGGCAATCAGTACCCCGTGGAATGTGTCTTTAAATGGAATACCCGTCATATTTTTAAGGGTTTGTAGCAACCGAGTTAATGGCAACATGACCACCTGGAATGGGATGACCATTCCAGCTAAGAAAAACATGAAAATCCAAAAGGAATATTTCGTTTTGGTACGAACCAACACCCATGCCGCCATGGCACTAAATACCCCAATGGCAATCAAACTGGTGGACGTAATCACAAAGGAGTTGAAAAAGGATCGGAAGTAGTCAATGTTTCGGCGTCCTAGGATTTCAACAAAGTTGTAATAGATGTTAAGCCAATTATCGGGCAACGCCAACGGTCTCAATCGAATCTCAACCATGGGTTTAGCGGCATTAACAATGACAAGGAAAAACGGGAAGAAAAACGCGAGCAAAAGCAAGATAGCAAACACTTCAGCCACAATGATCAATGTCTTTTTGGTCATGAAATGTTTCGTGGTGTTTTGGGTGGGTGCTTTGGTCATAGTTCAATCTCCTTCCGCTTATTATAGTAAACTTGTAAGAGGGAAATAATGAGAAGGAACACAAAGAAAACAATCGCTTTTGCTTGACCGATACCAAGTTGATAATGGGTAAAAGCAGTTTGATAGATGTTCATGGAAACCAAAGAAGTTGAATTTGCAATCACCTGGCCCCCTTGACCAAAAAGGTTGGTAAACCAAACTGGCATGATTTGGGGCGGTCCTCCTTGTGTGAGGGATACGACAGTATCGTATTGCTTAAACGATGTCACTAAGGTGAGAAACATGGCGACTGTAAACGCCTGAGCAACCATTGGAAACGTGATGGTCTTTAATCGCTGAAACGCGTTTGCACCATCGATGGTTGACGCTTCGATTAAGTCTTGTGGAATGTTTTGGATAGCGGCAATGTATATCATCATGATATAACCAGCATACTGCCAAGTCACCACAAAGATTAAAGCAAACATAGCCTTTGACCCATCAGCAAGAAGCGAGTTTTCAAATCCGGGACCAAATGTGGTAACCGCACGGTTAAATATAAACTGCCAAATATAGCCCAGTACCAGTCCGCCAATCAAATTGGGCATAAAGAATCCTGCACGATAGATGTTTTTCAATTTCAATTGCTGGGTCACCAATAAGGCAAGGCTAAAAGCGACCACGTTGATTGCTACAATATTTAGCCCAGAATATAAGACGGTTCGCCACAATGAATAGAGAAAATTCAAATCTTTAAAAATGGTTTGATAATTTAAGAGCCCGACAAAGGTTTCACGTCCTGTGTTTAACCCGTCCCAATTCGTAAACGAAAGGAACACCCCGTGAACAAATGGGAAAATGACAAACAAGGTGAAAGCCGAAAAAGCCGGAAAGAGGAAATAGACAAAAACTCTTCGGCTTTGTGCTTGTTCTTTTTCACCCAGCCATTCATCAATGAGGTAGGTTTTGATATAAGAGGTTTTATGTGTTTGCTTAAATGTCATGAAATCTTTCGACTTGAGCCTTCCTAAAAACCGAATCAAAGAGATTAAAGGCAAAAGAAGGATGATTGGGATGGTAACCACAACCAAACTGATACTCTTTAAGAATTTTTGGAAGGTCAATGAAGGTTTTATTGAACGGTCCATAGTCACTCCTTTATAGGTGGAAACCTTTTCATCTTATTGAATAAAAGAAACAGCGATACGGTGAAATTAGTCTAAATGATGGTTATGAAAACCTTTCCATTGATGTTATTTGTATTATATCACCGTTTGAAAGCGCTGTCAATATTAGGTTATAAAAAAACACCTAAGTCGTGTCACCTTCCTGCAAATAAACAGGAACAATGATGTTGGAGACCGTTTCTTTCATGTAGTATTTATCGATAATCTGAGAAATCGCTTCGGCAATCAACTTTGGTGATTGACCAATGGAAGTCAATTTTTTACCCAAATTGATAAATGAACGTCCACCGTCAAAGCCCATGACCTTGACATCTTTCGGTATTTTTCGGCCATGCGCTTCTAAATTTAAGATCACTTCTGCTGCTACTGCATCGCTAATGCAAAAGATCCCATCCACCTCTGGATGAGATTGGATAATCTGGTGGACATATTCAGGTATATAAATGTAATTGCCCAGTGGATATTCCACATTGATGATATCCGTTATCCCATTTTTCTTCAGTTCTTCGAAAAAACCTAAACGTCTTTTTGAGACTTCGGTGTTAACTTTGGTATATACACCTTGCGCGTCGTCTCCAATGAACATAATCTTTCGACACCCTTTTTTTAGAAGGTGTTTGGCTGCAATGACACCCCCCTCATAGTTATCACTGGTTACGTAAGGAACCCCCTCGAATTTACGGTCGAATGATACAATTGGAAGCGATTTATCTAAATGCGCTTCAACGTCATTATTCGTGAGCAATATTATCGCATCCACTCTATTTTTCTTAAGCAGTTCGATGTATGCTAAATCTTTTTCAGTTTGCATACTTGAGTTGCATACCATCATTTTATACCCTTTATTAAAGAGCTCTTGTTCTACATAGTAAAGCAGCTCACCAAAAAAAAGATGGGTACTGTTAGGCAAAATAAATGCAACAATATTGTTTTTTTGTAAGGTCATGCTGCGGGCAATTTCGTTTGGAACATACCCGATTTCTCGGATAACTTGCTCTATTTTTTCTCTTGTTTCTTTTTTTACATACCCTGAATTATTGATGACACGTGAGACGGTTGCAATACCGACTCCGGCTTTTTTAGCCACCTCGATGATGCTTGCCATAGAACCAACTCCTTTATGCTCATTATAGATGATGCGCTATGAAAATGCAATTTTTTCCATATGAAAGAATGGCATCCTTCCACATTGGATCATGACCACTTTAAAACAAAAAGGCATTCTCTCGCCAAAATGCCTTTTCGTTTGAACCTAATCCATGCTTAATAAAAGTTAAATAGGAGGAGAAGATCCTATGCGTTACTTTCTTCTATTTTTGGTTGCGATATCGAACCAAACAGCTAACAACAAGACAAGGCCTTTAACGAGCTGCTGATAATCAATTCCTAGCCCCAATAAAGACATTCCGTTGTTGATAACCCCCATAACCAATGCGCCAATCACCGCACCGATAATGGTTCCAACACCCCCAGATGCACTGGCACCACCGATAAACGAACTCGCAATAGCATCCAACTCAAAGAGTTCTCCTGCTTTGGGTGTTGAAGCGTTTAAGCGGGCTGAATAGACGATGCCGCTTAGTGCGGATAAGAGGCCCATGTTCATATAGACTAGAAACATGGTTCTTTTCGTGTTAATTCCAGATAACCGAGCTGCTTCTTGGTTGCCACCAAGCGCGTAAATATGTCTACCTAAGGTTGTTTTATTGGTGATGAACGAATAAACAAGTATCACAATGAATAAAATGGTTGAAACATTGGGTAACCCACGATGCTGCGCAATTGTGAAGGTAAAGAGATTAATGGCGCCAACCACCAAAACAGATGATAAGATGGTCACCCATGTGGGAGCTACATCAAATTGGTATTTGATTTTCTTTTTGCGTGCTAGGATGACTGAGACCACATAGATGGCACTGAAGATAAACCCAATGACAAGTGTAAATAAATGAAGTCCAAATAAACCGCCTAAAAAATCATTCATGAATCCCGAACTGAGCCGATTAAATCCATCTGGAAGGGGTCCAATTGTAATCCCCTTTAAGACAACCAGTGTCAACCCTCTAAAAATCAACATTCCACCAAGGGTAACAATGAAGGCGGGAATGCGGATATAAGCAATCCAAAATCCATTCCAAGCACCCGCTAATAAGCCAATGATAAGACAGATGACAACAGCCAATTGCCAAGCAACACCGTTGTTGACCATCATGATACCGGCCATAGCCCCTACAAAAGCGGCAACAGATCCAACCGATAAGTCAATGTTACCGGTCAAGATGACAATCAGCATCCCAACCGCCAAGATGATGACGTGCGCATTTTGCAAAATGATGTTGTTGACATTCAACGGCAAAATCGATATCCCATTGGTTGCGATGCTAAAGTAGATAACAATGATGACCAGTGCCATCATCATTCCGTATTGTCTAATGTTGTCTTTAATGAGTTTTTTTAATACAGTGATTTGCTCGTTGGTTTTTAAAAATCGAGCCAGTTTGGTATTGCTTATCTTTGATAATAATTTAGACATCGCTTTGTTCCTCCGCTTGTTCAGAGACAATGTATTTCATAATCGTTTCTTGAGATGCTTTTTCTTTGGGTAGTTCCGCTTTGATTTCACCTTTGGACATCACATAGATGCGATCGGATAGCCCTAGAACTTCAAGAAGCTCGCTCGAAATAACGATAATCGCTTTCCCCATTTCAGCGAGTTGATTAATAATGGTGAAGATTTCATATTTCGCTCCTACATCAATACCCCGGGTGGGTTCATCTAAAATGAGAATATCCGGATTACTAAACATCCACTTAGATAACACCACTTTTTGTTGATTGCCACCGCTTAGGTTTTTCGTTTCTTGCATGATGTTGGAATACTTGAGTTTCAAGGCATTAACTTGTTTTTCAACTTCTTTGATTTCTCGGTTCTCATCAATGATGCCGCGTTTGCTAATCCGGTTTAAATTGGCCAAAACCACATTATGTTTGATGCTGTTGATGAGGATAAGTCCGAGGTTTTTGCGATCTTCAGTCACATAGGCAATCCCATGTTTGATCGCATCTGTGACCGAGTGAATCGCCACTTTCTTACCGTCGATATAGATATCACCGCGAATGTTCTTTCCATACGATTTTCCAAAGATGCTTCGTGCAAGTTCCGTTCGGCCAGAACCCATGAGTCCAGCAATTCCGACAACCTCACCTCTTCTAACATGTATGTTAATATCGTTTAAGATTTTTCTTTCAACTTGAGGGTGATCAGCGCTCCAATGCCTTACCTCTAAAAGGATATCTCCTATTTTTGCGTTTCTTTCAGGATAAAGTTCATTGATTTCACGACCGACCATGCTTTTAATGATGCGCTCTTCTGTGATCTTTTGCTCGACCATATCCAAATAGTCTACTGTTTTCCCGTCACGAAGAACCGTCAAAGAATCGCCAATTTCCTCGATTTCTTTGAGTTTATGGGAAATGATGATGGATGTAACGCCTTGCTTTTTCAAATCACGAATTAGATTCAGCAAATTGCTGGAATCCTCTTCATTCAATGCGCTTGTGGGCTCATCCAATATAAGTAAGGTAATGTCTTTTGAAAGTGCTTTTGCAATTTCAACGAGTTGTTGTTTGCCGACACTTAAATCTTTGATTAAGGTGGCAGGGTTTTCATTTAATCCTACTTTTTTTAATACCTCTTTGGTTCGCTTATACGTCTCATCCCAGTCAATGATTCCGTATTTGGCAATTTCGTTACCGATAAAAATATTTTCTGCAATCGATAATGACTTAATTAAAGCAAGTTCTTGATGGATAATCCCAATTCCTTTGGATTCACTTTGCTTAATGGAATGAAACTCACACTTTTCTGCGTTAAAAAAAATCTCACCTAAATAGGTCCCATGAGGATAGACACCGCTAAGAATTTTCATGAGCGTTGATTTCCCTGCACCATTTTCGCCACAAAGCGCATGGATTTCGCCACGCTTGACCTTAATATCGACTTGGTCTAATGCAATCACACCAGGGAATTCTTTGGTGATTTGATTCATTTCTAAAATGTAATCGTGCATGGTATCCTCCTAATGCAATGAATATGCTGGTGGCAATGCCACCAGCATTCATGCATATTACTCCGTGTTAATTCGATGGAATAGTGAAATCAGATAGTTTCCAGTAACCGGTGTCAATTAATGCTTCTCTCCAATTTGTGATGTCAACAAAGACAGGAATTAACAAATAGGATGGGATAATCTTGATGCCGTTATGGTACGTGGATGTGTCATTGATTTGTGGTTCTTGACCCTTGATGAGTGCTTCAGCCATGCTGACAGCCACACCCGCTAATGTACGTGTGTCTTTAAATACGGTTGAACTTTGGAATCCGTTAATAATTTGTTGAACAGAAGCTTTTTCAGCGTCTTGACCTGTGATGTAAGGCATTGGTGTGTCGTTAGCACCTAAACCATAACCATTGGATCTAAGGGCAGAAATGATACCGATGCTCAATCCATCATAAGGCGATAACACAGCATGAACCACTTGTCCGCTTGAATAATGAGCGGTAATCAAGTCTTCCATTCTGGATTGTGCCACTTGTCCATCCCAACGAAGTGTGGCCACTTGGTTGACGTCTGTTTGACCAGAACGCACGATTAGTTTACCACTTTGGATGTAAGGATTCAAGATGCTCATCGCGCCATTAAAGAAGAAGAATGTGTTGGAATCATCTGGAGATCCAGCAAACAATTCAATGTTGAATGGGCCTGCTTGATTCTTAAGATCAAGTCCATCTACAATGCCTTGTCCCATTAAGACGCCTACGCCAAAGTTATCAAAAGTTGCGTAATAACTGACGTGCTCTGAGTTAAGAATCAAACGGTCATAAGCGATAACCTTGATGCCTTGATCAGCAGCTTGTTGAAGCACGTTGGTCAATGATTGGTTGTCAATCGCTGCAATGATAAGAACCTTAACGCCTTTTGTAACCATGTTCTCAACTTGAGAAACCTGTGTTGCAATGTTGTCTTGAGCGTACTCAAGCTCAACCTTGTAGCCCTTTTCTTCAAACTGTTCCTTCATGGATTCTCCATCTGAGATCCAACGGGTTGATGAAGTTGTTGGCATCAAAATACCGATATCTGGTGCATCAGTTCTTTGACACGCTGCAAGAGAAAGCACTACAACAGTCATGAATACTAACAATGTCAATACTTTTTTCATTTTATTCTCCTTTTATCTTCACAATTTCTCTGAAATTGCAATATCCTATTTTTTTTGACCATAATACGCGGTTTGACCATGCTTTCTTTCGTAATGCTTTTTCAGCAAAGCTTGGTTAAACCCATTTTTTTCTTTTCTAAGACACATCGTGTGATACGCCATCTCCGCAATCGTTTCCAAAACAATCGCATGTTCTATGGCTACCTTAACAGTTTTTCCCCAAACAAAGGGGCCGTGTTCTGAAACAAGTACAGCTGGACATTCCGTTGGGGAGATGTTTCGACTTTGAAACGTTTCAACAATGACTTTTCCTGTGTTTTTCTCATAATCCGTTTCAATCTCTTCTGCTTTCATATCCCTTGTTAAAGGAATCGGTTGACTAAAATAGTCAGCATGGGTTGTTCCAAAAATCGGAATGTCTAGTTTCGATTGGCAAAAGATTGTTGCCCATTTGGAATGCGTATGGACGATGGCTCTCACGTCCTTAAAGTGTTTATAGATTTCTAAATGGGTAAGCGTATCGCTGCTCGGTTTTAAGGCTCCTTCTAAAATGTTTCCATCTAAATCTAATACGACCATATCGTCTGGTTTCATGGTTTCATAAGCCACACCCGATGGTTTAATCACCACTTGACCTAAACTAGGATCATAAACCGAAACGTTTCCCCAGGTCAATAGGACAAGTTCATGCTTCTTTAGTGAAAAGTTGGCTTCAAATACGAGTTTCTTCATTTCAGGACTCATAATGATTTTAACCCAAAAAGGATGTCATTGATGGCTAAATCACGCTTCAAATCTGATATTTGCGTGTGTTGTCCGATGTGAACAAACTCAATACCAAGGATTTCAGCAAAGTCTTGAAAAATTTGGACATCCAAATCGTAGACCATCACCGTATGATGCGCCCCTCCTGCTAAAAGCCACGCTTCTGTTGCGACTTCAAAGTTTGGGAGAAGTTTCCACATCGCTCTGGCGACTGGAAGATTAGGCATTTGCTTTTCAGGTAAAATCGCTTCACATTCGGTCGCAATCATTCGGAAACGATTGCCCAAATCAACGATACTGAGTTGCAACGCTTGGCCTGTTTTTGCATCAAACACGGCTCTAGCTGGTGGGTTTTTCCCTCCTATAGATAGGGGTTTTACGAGTAAATGAGGTTTATGAGAAGCAATGGAAGGACACACTTCTAACATGTGAGATCCCAATACATAGCCTTCCTCATGATCAAAATGATAGGTGTAGTCTTCCATGAACGAAACCCCTTTTGATGTTCCGTTTGCCATGAGTTTGACGATTCTAAGCAGTGCGGCCGTTTTCCAATCACCTTCTGCACCAAATCCGTAACCTTCCGCCATGAGATCTTGAACAGCGAGTCCTGGCAACTGATCCAGTCCATGTAAATCTTCAAAGGTGGTCGTGAATGCTTTTGCTTTTTGTTGATTCAAAAGATTCTTAATCGCAATTTCAATCTTTGCTTGGTATTCGATCGATGAGATGGGTTGTTTATTCAAATCGTAACGCATCTCATAAATCGCCATTTGTTCTCTTAGTTCATTTTGGGTCACATGGTTAACGTAGTGCGCTAAATCGCCAATTCCAAACGTGTTAACAGACCATCCAAATGTGATTTGTGCAGACACTTTATCCCCATCGGTTACAGCAACATTGCGCATGTTATCTCCAAATCGAACCACGTTGATTTGCTTGGATTCCATAACCCCAGCGGCGCTTCGCGTCCAGTTGAGAATTTTACGAATGACGCTTGCGTCTTGATAATAGCCAGTGACAATTTTGCGATTTTTCCGCATCTTTGTAAAAATGTGTCCATGTTCGCGGTCGCCGTGAGCCGCTTGGTTTAAGTTCATGAAATCCATATCGATGTCATTCCATGGGATCTCTTGATTAAACTGGGTGTGAAGATGCAAAATAGGCTTTGATAAAAGTTTCAACCCATTAATCCACATCTTAGAAGGACTAAAGGTGTGCATCCATGTAATGATCCCAGCCAGATTTTCTGTACGATTGGCTTCAATCATGCATTGCGTTATTTCATCTTGAGTTTTTAAGAGGCACTTAAACTCGATGTGCGCAAACGGTTGGACATGTTGGTTCATGAAAGCCACCATGTGTTGCGCTCGGGATTCGATCGTAGCAAAGATGTCTTCTCCATATAGATGCTGTGTGCCCACAACAAACCAGAAGTTGTATTTTTTCATCATTGATGATTTCCTTTCATTCGCTTGAGTCGTTTCATGACCGCATTGGTTCCACGACCAAAATAATCATGGAGCGTGACGAACTCAGCGTATAGTTGATGGTATCGTTCCACATTTTCAGGAATGGGTTTTATCACGTAATCTTTAATTCTAGCCATGTGTTGACTGGCTTTTAAAACATCTTGATATCCACTCATTTCTTTAGCAGCGACTGCAGCAAAGATAGCTGAACCGAGTGCAGGTGTGTGCTCTGAATCGGCCATTTTAATCTCTTTGTTCAACACATCCGCATAAATTTGGAGGAGCATTTGGTTTTTATTGGCTAATCCGCCACAAACAAAGAGTTCATTGACTTCAACACCGTTGTTCAAGTAGTTTTCAATAATCATTCGTTTTCCAAAGGCGGTAGATTCGATTAACGCGCGATAGATTTCTTCAGGTTTCGTTTGAAGGGTCATACCAAGAATCATCCCTTGGACATCTGCATCCACCAAGATCGAGCGATTTCCGCCAAACCAATCCAAGGCCAGTAGCCCTGATTCGCCTACCGTCATTTGTGATGCTTTCTTTTCTAGATAGGTATGAATATCCAAACCTTCACGGGCAGCATCTTCATGTGTTTCTTTGGAAATATAATGATCAACAAACCAGGCGAAGATATCACCGACAGCCGATTGACCGGATTCATAGGCATAATATCCTGGTATCGCTCCGTTATAAACCACACCACACATCCCAGGCACTTTCTTTTCGATGGTTGATAATAGGATATCGCACGTAGATGTTCCCATAATCATCAACATTTGCCCGGGTTTTGTCACTTGAACAGCGGGTGCGCTGACATGCGCATCGACATTTCCTACCGCAACAATCGTTTTTTCAGACAACCCTAAGAGGGTAGCCCATTTTTGGTTTAACGTGCCCGCAGATTCGCCTACATTTTTGAAAACGCCTTTAATTTTTTCGTCAATCACATGTTCCATTCGTTCATCCAGTTTTTTGAAAAACGATGAGGATGGAAACCCTTCTTCGTGATGATAAATGGCTTTGTAGCCCAATGTGCATGTGCTGCGCACGATGTTTCCTGTTAGTTGCGAAGTCACCCAATCGGTTGCTTCCAGGAAATTATCGATCTTTTGATACAGGTTATAATCCTCTCTTAAAACTTGGAGTAATTTCGGAAATAGCCATTCGCTTGATATTTTTCCACCGTAACGATCAATCCATGATGTGCGTTCTTGATGCGCCAAGTGATTAAGTTCGTCAGCATACTTTTGAGCGGCATGATGCTTCCATAGTTTGACCCAAGCATGCGGGTTTTCCCGAAACTCTGGATAAAAGGACATGGGAATGTTATTTGCATCGACTGGAACCAGTGTGCACGCTGTAAAATCAATGGCCATGGCAATAATTAAGTCTGGGTGGATTCCAGATGCAACCACGACTTCTTTGACTGTATGTTGTAAAACTGTTAAATAGTCTTGCGGATCTTGAAGAGCAAAATCGTGTTCTAATTCGATATCGGTTTTCGGGATGACTTTATCGATGACTTTGTGAGCATAGTTAAGCACACTTGAGGCGCACACATGACCATTTGATATGTCAACCAAAACAGCACGTCCAGATAGTGTTCCAAAATCGACTCCGATTGTATAATATGGCATAGTATGCTCCTTTATGAAACCGCTTTCTTATTTTTATTCTATCATTTGTTTAGTGAATTATCAACGTTTTTTTAGTGTTATTTTGTTAATATTTTTTTGTATATTATATATACAATTCATCATTAAATATTAAAATCACTTTAAAACATGACCTTTTATTCGGGTTTATCGCTTAATTTCCCGTTGTTTTTCTATGGTTTCTCAATTTTTGTTTAGTAAATATTTTGAGGATGTTATTCAAACTGAAATGTGATATAATGGGGATGAGGTGACGTATAATGCCAACCATTCGTGATATCGCCAAACTGGCCAATGTATCCCCGACTACGGTTTCAAGAGTCTTAAACAACGATGATACCATTAGCATCCCCGCTAAGACCAAACAGCAGATTTTTGAAGCTGCAGAAAAGCTGGAATACACCAAACATAAAAATAAAAGACGGGCCAAAGGGGACCGTAAAACCATAGCCGTGGTGCATTGGTACACCATCGAACAAGAAATCAATGACCCGTATTTCATTTCCATTCGAATGGGAATCCAGCACGAATGTCAAGAAAACAACATTGATTTTGATATCATTTATAACGACTCAAACATTCGAAAAAATATTGCAGCAAAACCCTATCATGGGATCATTCTTTTAGGTAGACTTGATAAAAGCATCAAAGCCCTTGTTCATTCTCTTTACGAAAATGTGGTTTATGCTCATGCCCGTGAAGATGGCTTTTTATACGATTCAGTCCATGCCGATTTTCGTGCACTAACCCGGGATGTGATTCACTATTTGACCTCTAAAGGCCATAAAAAAATCGGATACATCGGCGGTCGAGAATACGTGCGTTCAACCAAGGAGCGCTTCATTGATCCAAGAGAGTTAGAGTTTCAAGAAGTCATGTATCAAAAGAATCTTTTCCAATCTAAATTTTATAAAATTGGCGATTATACCATTGAAAGCGGGTATAAGTTGGCCATGCAAATGATCAGTGAAAATCACGATAACCTTCCAACAGCAATTTTTTGTGGAAACGACAGCATTGCCATTGGAACATGCCGTGCCATTCAAGAACACAAAATTAAGATCCCTGAGGATATTTCAATTTTCAGCGTAAACGATATTCCGACCTTACAATATACGTCTCCTTCTTTGTCAACCGTGAAGATTTACTCAGAGTTCATGGGGGTCATCGCTGTTAGATTGCTCATTGAACAAATTCAAAACGACCGTGAACTCAAACTGAGTGTTCAGGTTCCATACGAACTTATTTTTAGAGAAAGCGCATAAAAGGTGATTATGATGAAGTATCGTCCATTTGGAAAAACAGGTTTCTTAGTCTCTGAAATCGCATTAGGCACGTGGCAACTCGGTAGCGTGTGGGGAATGCCTTTTGATGAAAAAATAGCGTTTGAAACCTTAAAAACAGCCACAGATTGTGGCATCAACTGTTTTGATACTGCAGACGTCTACCAAGGGGGACTGAGCGAGAAAACGATTGGTTTATATAATAACAGCCAACCATCAAAAGCTTTCGTGATCACCAAAATAGGAAGAAAGCTTCCAAAACAAGTTAAAGAAGGCTACAGCGAAGCTAACATACGAGCGTTTATTGATGATTCAAGGAAAAACTTAGGTGTTGACACCTTAGATATGGTCTTGTTGCACTGCCCACCCACCGATCTTTATGATGATCCTACCGTTTTTCACTTGCTTGATCAACTCAAAAAAGAAAAAAGGATATCCCATTATGGGGTCAGTGTTGAAACCATTGAGGAAGGCATGAAAGCTTTAGCGTATGATGGGGTAGAGGCGATTGAAGTCATTTTCAACATGTTTCGTCTCAAGCCTACTGAACTCTTTTTTGAAAAAGCAAAAGAAAAAAAGGTCGGGATTATCGTTCGCGTTCCACTTGCAAGTGGCTTGTTAACTGGAAAGTACCATGAGAATACGACTTTTAATCCCAATGACCACCGTACCTATAACCGAAACGGTGAAGCGTTTGACAAGGGTGAGACTTTTTCTGGTGTCGATTACCATCTCGGATTAAAAGCAGTCAATTCTTTAAAGGCGTTGTTTAAGACAGAAAACCTGGCTCCCATCGCTTTGCGTTGGATTTTAATGTTTGATGCCGTTAGCACAGTTATTCCAGGTGCTAGCCATCCCGACCAAGTGGTGCATAATGTGACTGCAATGAATCTTCCTCCTCTAACTGATGAAGAGATGGAAGGCGTCAAAACCATTTATGAAACCTACATTAAGGATTCGGTCCATCACTTATGGTGAACCAACCCCACGTATTTAAAAGCGACAACCTCCCCTTATGGATGAAGATAGCGCTTGTTCTTCTAGCGAGTCTTGGGGTATCCCTCTTAGTGATTATTATTATGGTTGTCTTTGATGGTCGCGATTGGCATATCGTCACCGGTGGCATTTGGGTTAATCTTGTGTTTATTTGGGTAGCCAGCATGATTATGTCCCTATTCTATTATAAAAATGAGTTTGCTTCGTTTCGAAAAAACACTTATGTGTTTAGCAAAACACATTTTCAAGTCTTTCAGGATAACCAATTGGTACGAACCTATCCCCTTCATATGTTAATCAGATTGAGAGTGGATCATGCTTTTTATGGGTTTTTTGGTTATAAAAAGCTTACTGTCGTTTTACAACCAATGAAAGGCTCTCGCGTCCAAATTGAAGTGTTGCTTTTAAAAAAGAGTCACTTAAAAACCCTTCATGACGACATGCTTCAATGTTTTTCTAACCCAACTAAAAAAAGCACATCTTCCGATTAGATTGGAATGATGTGCTTTTATTTATTGGCGTTTCTTGGATTTTATCTTTTTTCTTAATCGGTAAGCGCCGTATCCCAAAGGAACAAAGACCAATAAAAACGGAATGCTGCTTGCTAAGACAATCATAAGGCCGTCTAGAAAGCCAAATAACGCATGAAATCCGTTAACAAAAGCGTTAATCAAGCGATTGAAAAAAGGTGATTGTGTTACAATCTCGCTTCCATAAAAGATGATATTCACTTCACTATAGTCCACTAAACTATCAAACACATTGAGTTGACCTTGAAGCGAAGCCATTTCAATTTCCAAATAAGAGAGTTGTTGATTAATGATAATTAGATCCGTCAAGGTCGCTTCTTGATAAAGCGTGATTAAGCGTTCTTTTTGAAGCGTTAAGGCCATCAATTTTTGCTGAGCATCTTGATACCTGAGTGAAATATCCGTGCCTTCTTTGGAATAACTTCTGACTTGATACTCATCCATTAAAAGGGTCATAAACGCATCCAATCGTTCAGTTTTAATTCGGGCTCGCATGGAAATGGATGATCGCGATATCACTTCTCGGTCAAGCCATTCATCTGCTCGCATGTTCGCTTTTACAAACTGGCTAGCTTCTGTTAAATTTTGCACGTCAAATTGACTATCCACCTTGTAGATAATCTTTCTTAATGGCGTAGTATCTGATAACAAAATAACGTCATCCCCATCATTGAGTGATGGGTTTTGATCAAAATCAATCTCTGATGCCCGACACCCAAAAAGCACGATGATGAACAGGAATACCATCAACGACATGATCCACTTTTTCATAGTTCCTCCTTAAGAACAGTTGGTTCTTCTTTCCATTCGATTTTGAGCGCCATGCCTTCAGGATAAATGGCCACTTCTTTAAATCCTAACGAACGATAGAGTTTTTGTGCAGGAATGTTGTACCTGCTAACCCCTATTTCGATGGCTTTAGCCCCTTTTTTCTTGAGAATCTCTAATCCTTTTTGTAGCATAATCTTGCCATAACCACGATGCTGATACCGTTTATCAACCAACAAGATATCCACATTGAAAAGGTTTTTCTTTGGATCACAATCTAGCACTAAAAGCCCCACAGCCCGCTTACTTTCCATTAACACATAGGCTTTTTTACTCGAATATCCAGCCACCATACAAATCGATTGTTTGGCATCTAGAACAAATCGCTCTTGATCTTTATCGACCTTCAATTGAATTGCTGACCACATGTTGTTTTTGTGATAGGGGACCAATCGTGTGTGTTTTGAGGGGTATGTGACGGCTTGTTCAATTAAGGAACGTACCTCTTTTTCAAGGTACCACCATTCGCCATCGATTAATGCCATTTTGGGCGCTTTGTTTGAAAGAAAAAGAATGCCCGTTTTCGATAGTGGATCGAAATAAAACACCGTGTTATAGCCCAAAACATCGGTATCCCCATAATAAATTCCGTTGATGTTTCTAGAAAGGATAAAGTCTCCTTCTCCATTCACACTTAAACCAAGATTCCACTCTTTTTTGGATAAGATCTTTTGATTCACCAACCCCATTAAAACAAGACGCATGTCATCGGCTGTGGTTACCAGAGTGTAAAGCAAGTTTTTAGGTTTGGGCATTTCAATATAAATAGTGTCTTTCATGACCTCATACGAATCGGTAGAAGCCTGGATCCCTGCTTTTGTGTTTTTAGTTCCGAGCGGTTTGAAAATGTGTTCCAACTGAAACTCTGTGATGGTTTGATTAGAAACCCGTTCAATAATTTCAAGCAGAAACATTCGATTGGACTCACTGTGTTCGCTTTTGATACCGGGCTCTTGATACAAAGCACAATCTTTAATCATCCTGAAAAAATCGTTAAAAGTGACCCCCGAATGATAGAGGAGGCGTTCCTTTTTAAACCGTTCTTCATCTGACAAAGCTTGGTGTTTAGGGTCTTTTTGACGTTCAACCATCATGATTTCATAAAAATAACACGGGATGCTGCTTTTGTTATAAAGGAGATGTCTAATGGTGATGTTTTTCCCCTTGTCGTACTCCGGAATGAATCGATCCAGTGTATCATCGATGGAAAGCTTCTTTTGCTTGACCAAAACAAGGATGGATAAAGCCAGCAAGAACGTTGATGTTGCGTGAATTAAATAGGTATCTTCCTTTGAAATGACTTTTTGATTCGCTTCTTTATGACCGAAAAACCCTTCATAAACGGTCTCATTTTGGTGGGTAATCGAAAGCCCACCACTAAAATCCCAATGCGTCGCCAGATCGAAAATTTTTTGGCTGATTTGTGGTTTATTAAACATCGTTACAACTCCGATCTATTTGCTCATAGGATAACATAAATTGATTAATTCGAAGCGATTTTTTTTTTAAAGGTTAATTTCATTCATGAATCAAACCTTCTCTTGTTATAATGAAGGGTGAAATGAGGGATCTAGATGATTAAACGTTCGGCCATTTCTGCAAAAAATGGTATGGTAGCCACCTCGGAGCCCCAAGCAGCTGATCGAGGTCTCGAGGTATTGAAAAAAGGGGGCAATGCAGTGGATGCTGCGATTGCAGTAGCCGCTTGCCTGACTGTCACCGAACCCACATCAAATGGGATTGGCGGTGATAATTTTGCTATGGTTTGGATGAATGGCGAACTTCATGGGATGAATGCAAGCGGTTTTTCACCAAAAGCATTATCTTTAGATGCATTGAAAGAGCGAAATATCCATGAAATACCAAAATTTGGATGCGTTCCAATCACGGTTCCAGGAGCCGTTAAAGGGTGGGTAGCCTTGCATCAACGGTTTGGAAAATTGCCTTTTGCTGACGTCTTAAGACCCGCAATTGATTTAGCAACCCAGGGATTTAAAGTTCAAAAGACCATCGCGAAATATTGGAAAATAGCCGCGAAAACCTATCAAAAAGAAATGCATCCCGATGACATAAAACCCTGGTTAGACACGTTTTTAATCGATGGATTGCCACCTTTTGAAGATCAGGTGGTTCGGCTACTTGATCACGCTAAAACGCTAGAAGACATCGCCAACACCCAAGGAGCATCCTTTTATACTGGTGAACTTGCCAATAAAATCGATTCCCATCTTAAAAAGATTGGTGGATTTTTAACAAAAGAAGATTTACGTTTGTTTGACGTCGAATGGGTTAAGCCTCTAAAAACCATCTACAGAGGGTATGCGATTCATGAACTTCCTCCAAACGGACAAGGGTTAGTCGCGCTTCTTGCTTTAAATATCTTTCAAGAACTCACGATTGATTTAACCGATAAAGTGGATTATCTGCACAAAAGCATCGAATCCATCAAACTGGCTTTTTCAGATGGACTCGAATACATCAGCGATCCAGCCTTTATGAAAACAGGTGTAAGTTCCCTATTGAGTCCTTCTTATGCCAAAAATCGTGCAAGCCTCATCGGTGAACATGCCCTGCTCCCTAAGGAGGGACGACCGGAAGATTATGGGACCGTTTATTTGGCCACAGCCGATTCTGATGGAAACATGGTGTCCATGATTCAATCCAATTACATGGGGTTCGGATCGGGTATAGTCGTTCCCAATACTGGAATTGCTCTTCATAACCGGGGGCACAATTTTTCACTTCAGCCAAATCATGATAATCGCCTTGAACCTCTAAAAAGGCCTTATCACACCATTATACCGGGGTTTATAACCAAAGATAAGGTTGCGTTAGGCCCTTTTGGTGTCATGGGCGGATTCATGCAACCTCAAGGTCATTTTCAAGTCATCTCTCATATGCTTGATAACGGTCTTGATCCACAAGCCGCTTTAGATCAACCACGGTACCAATGGATGGATCAAATCAATCTCACCTGTGAACCAAACTTTCCAGAAGAATGGAGGGATGGTTTAATTAAAAAAGGGCACCACATGGTGGTAGACCCTAATATCGGTTCATTTGGAAGAGGACAAATCATTATCCGAGACCCCATTCATCGTGACTATTTTGGTGGAACCGAAAAACGATGTGATGGGAAAATCGCCACATATTAATCCATATAAGCCTGCTCCATCATCATGGAACAGGCTTTTTTTATGTCAGCTTAATCTCCCCTGATTCAATCCGATGAATCAGCAAAAGCAGTTTTTCTTTAATCAGATCAGCGGTATGATAAAAGGCTTCATCCCCTAAACCAGTAGGATCATCTAGTCCCCAATCTTCGCGGTGCTTGGTCGGGATAAACGGGCATTCTACGTTACATCCCATGGTCACTAAGATATCCAGTTCAGCTGGAATATCATCCAGCACTTTGGAATATTGTGTTTCATTCATGTTCACACCATATAACGCTTCAATGATGCGAACCGCATCGGAATTGATGGCAGGTTTGGTATGTGTCCCCGCACTGTAGGCTTCAAAAAGATGTGAAGCTAACGTTTTGGTAATGGCTTCTGCCATTTGACTTCTGCAACTGTTATGCACACAAACAAACGCAATGTTGAATTTTTTCATGCCCATTCTCCTTTTTTAAACCATGATTTGGTTTGATTGGCTATTTTTACAAGCACTAACATAATGGGAACTTCCACAAGAACGCCTACAATAGTGGCTAAGGCAACTCCAGGATTTAGCGGAAACAACGCAACCGCAACTGCAACCGCTAATTCAAAGAAATTGCTAGCTCCTATCATTCCTGCAGGGGCTGCAATGTCGTGTGAAAGATTTAGTTTTCTTGCTGCACCGTATGCGATAAAGAAAATGAGAAAAGTTTGAATGATTAACGGTACACTGATTAAGAGGATATGAATTGGATTGCTTAAAATAAGTTCGCTTTGCAATGAAAAGATTAAAATCAGAGTCAGCAGCAAACCGGATAAAGTAAAGGCACTAAATTTGGGAATGAAAACGTTATTTAAATAATCTAACCCGTTTTTCTTAACAATCCACCAGCGTGTCAGTGACGCTAGAACAAGCGGAATAACCACAAATAGAAAAACCGATAAAAAGAGGGTTATCCATGGCACACTAATGCCACTAAGTCCCAACAAAAACCCAACAATTGGCACAAACAAGAGCAAAATAATCAAGTCGTTAGTCGCCACCTGCACCAAAGTATACGCTGGGTTACCTCTTGTTAGACTGCTCCAAACAAACACCATGGCCGTGCAGGGGGCTGCACCAAGTAAAACGGCTCCAGCAAGGTAATCGGTTTGAAGGGCCTCAGGAATCCAGTTATCAAACACAACATGGAAGAAAAAGTACGCAATAGCAAACATGGTAAAGGGTTTAATCAGCCAATTGACAACCCATGTAAGATAGAGTCCTTTCGGATTCTTTCCAACGTGCTTCACGGATGTAAAATCAACCTTCAACATCATGGGATAGATCATCACCCAAATTAATACACCAATGGGAATATTGACGCTTTGGATTTCGGCCTTTTTTAGCCATTCAGGAATAAACGCCAAATACTGACCGATTAAAACCCCAACGATCATACACAACAAAACAAAGACGGTCAAATATTTCTCAAAAAACCGAATTTTCATGGTTGATTTCCTTCTTCATTTCTATATTTGGCGATGATTCGCAGTGAAATTGGGTCTGTTTTAATTCGAGAAAAAATCCGATGATTTCATCCAGCACATCTCTATTGACAAGATAATTGATTTTGGTTCCTTCCTTTTTGGGTGAAACCAAACCCGCTTTCCTTAATGCTTTTAAATGATAGGATAATGTGGGTTGTGTAATGGTTAGTTGATCAATTAAGACACACCCACAGGACTGTCCTTGAATAAGTAATCTCAAAATCTTCAAGCGATTTTCATCCGCCAGTGTTTTGAACACGTTGACGATATGCTTTTCCATAGATTCACCTTTAATATCGAATTTTATCTATATTGATAGACATCTATATTATATCACGGGTTCTGTCCATTTCTTGTCAATTTTATGTAAAGTTTCACCCGGTCATGTGTTTTGAAACAGATGGAGTATCGCGTGGTTTTGTGATAGATAAAGATCGCCAAGATCCGTCTTGGTATAGACTCCTTTTTTTACACGTTGGAACCAACCATAATAGTTCTTTTGGAGCAAAGAGGTGCATTCTGATCGAAGATGCGTGCGAATCTCTTGGGTCGATTTAGGGCCCGAAGAAAGATAAAGTAATATCCGAATGGCTTTTTCTCGGTACGCTGTCATAAGAGGGGTTTTAGAACTCCCGGCTTGATTAAGATGGGTTTTCCGTTCATTGAATTCATGGAGAAGTTTGATTTTTTTCTTGGTGATTTTTTTCAGTGCGTACGGTCCTGGCTCAAAGATTACATCCACCTTTTGCTGTTTAAGGTCAACCCATAGCAATCCCAATTCCAATCGTCTAACGATGGTCTTCTTTTCCTTGAAGGTTCGCGAAGAAATCACGGTTGAAGACGGTTTGGGAATCGCAAGAAAAACATGATCCGTAAACGAGAGGCGTTTGAGGCCTTGATGCATCAAGGAAACACTCAATGTGTTTTTCATCTCAATGGCTATAAGGGTGTCTTCTTTCCTAGCAACCATGTCGATGTGTTCAATCTCGGATTGAATCGTGTATCCTTGGTTTTCAAAAAAGAGCTGAATAACAGGTCCCATGTCTTTTTCCATGTGCCCACTCCTAACTTCACAATGACTTTATAAATTTTTAGAGTATATAAGACAAAACAACGGTGAGTCCGACCATCATAACATTCGAAAAACTATGCCAAATCATGGGGTAGACGACACTTTCCGTTTTCTCATACGCGTATCCATAAAAGAGTCCAAGAACAAACGATAAGACGAGTTGTGGAAGAGAATAACTGATACTCAATGGGAGTAATGAAAACCCAACATGCGCTAACATAAAAATCACCGCAGCGTATAGATTCGCACTGCTTATGTGTTTAAAGTGCTTGTTACTCTTGATTAAAACCATAAACATGGTCATTGAAAAAGCTCGAAAAATAAGTTCTTCAGAAGGCCCCGATAACAGGAGTTGAAAACCTAAATACCCGGTGATGTTTCTAGCGTTTAACGGATACGGAAAGGATTGAAACGCACCCAATATGATGGTGATTCCAAACGCAATCACCGTATAAAGGGTAAAGCCAAAAATGAACCATTTTGTTAGTTTTATACCCTTTTCTTTATGACCAAGCCCAAGTTTGAAATCAATCTTGAAGATTTTTGTTAAAACGATCATAACGATAAAAACGACTAACATCTGAACGATGTGGTGAATGCTAATCCACATGAATGCACCATCAGGATCGATTTTGGATTGATCAAGCAGGCTTGCTATCCATCCTCCTATCTTAGGAACTCCTATTAAAAAAACCGCTAATAAAAAGCCCCATAACATTTTAATTGCCCATTTCATAACGTGTCCTCCATGTGTTTGATTAGTCTTATTTTAACACGATTTTTTGTAAAACAAAAAAACTTCCAAGCACATTTATGCTCAGAAGTTTCGTCTTTTGTTAACTTAAAGGACCATGAAATTGTGTTCAAAAAAATAGTCCAACAACGTTTTTCTTGTGATAATCCCAACAAACTGGTGATTGGTATTCACGACAGGAACAAAATTTTCATTTGAGGCCTTAGCAAGCAAGGTGGTCATCGAAGAATCCACTTGGACCGCTTCATAATCGCGATGCCTTTTTACGTCGGAAACCTTGTACTGACTTAAGTGCTCAGGATGGATGCATTCGGTATGGTTTAATAAGAAATGAAGGATGTCCCCTTCGGTGAGGGTACCAAAGTAGAGTTGGTCGCGTGTAATGATTGGAATGGAACTATATCGGTGTTCTGTGATAATCGATAGGGCCTCGGTTAGGGGTTGATCTTCGTAGACTAAAATGACTTCATAGAATGGTTTTAAGAATGACGTGATATTCATGTTTATGCCTCCTATTGTTTAACATCAATCTTATTATACAACAAAACCGTAAAAAGAGAATGAACCACGAGTAAAAATTACGCTCTGTTTAGGAAAAGTCAATTTATCACTAGAAAACAAAACACTACGTGGGACGGATAATATGTGGTAACATGTGGATGTAAGGAACTAATGCACAACCCCTTCTATCAAACAACGTTAAGTGATAAAAAAGAGAGAGGATACTTTAATGAAACATAAGTCTGATATCGCCTTAATTGGCATCGCTGTCATGGGAGAAAATTTGGCTCTTAATTTGGCATCAAAAGGGTTTCAAGTCATCGTATATTCTAGAAATGAAGAAACTGTTCACCAGTTTTTAAGCAGCCGGGCACAAGGGAAACCCATTCGGGGAACTAGCGACCTTAATGAGCTAATCAATGATTTGGATAAACCAAGGAAAATCATGTTGATGATTAAAGCGGGAGAGCCCGTTGATCAAGTCATCCGTGCATTAATCGATAAGCTGGAACCCGGAGACATTATCATTGATGGTGGTAACTCCCATTTTGAAGACTCAACACGTCGCATGCATGCTTTATTTGAAAGAGGCATTCTTTTTGTTGGAACAGGTGTATCTGGGGGTGAAGAGGGTGCACTAACAGGGCCTTCCATCATGCCTGGTGGAGCAAAAGAAGCCTGGCCTCATCTTGAACCCATCTTCAAAAAAATAGCCGCCCAAGCAAACGATGGACAGGTGTGTTGCGAATGGATGGGTCCTGAAGGAGCAGGGCATTTTGTAAAAATGGTTCATAATGGCATTGAATATGGCGACATGCAACTGATTTCCGAAGCCTATCACATCATGAAATCCTATCTTCGTTTATCGAATGAAACGATGGCTAAACTTTTTAAGGCGTGGAATCAAACGGAACTTGAAAGCTATTTGATCGAAATAACCGCTGATATTCTTGATTTTAAGGAAGATGATGGTTCACATTTGATTGATCACATCTTAGATACGGCAGGACAAAAAGGAACAGGGAAATGGACGGTAACCGCTTCGATGGAACAAGGCGTTCCTTTGACCTTGATTGCCGAATCCGTTTATGCTCGATCACTCTCTTATCTCAAAGACGAACGCATCCTGGCTTCCAAAGCTTATGGTCATGAAGATGTGGAGATTCCTCAAAATCAAAGCGATTTTATTGAAGCCTTGAGACAGGCCTTATACGCCTCTAAGATTATGTCATATGCTCAAGGATTTGCTCTTTTAACCGCTGCTGGAAATCACTATTCGTGGAATATGGATTATGGGAATATTGCCATGATCTGGAGAGGTGGATGCATCATCCGTTCCACTTTCCTTGATAAAATTAAAGCCGCTTATATGAAGAGCCCTAAACTAAACAATCTTCTTTTGGATCCTTACTTTAGGAAGACCATTCAAGAAAGTCTACCATCTTTTCGAAAGGTGGTCGCTACCGCCATATTAAATGGCATTCCTGTTCCAGCTATGTCTTCAGCTTTAAGTTACTTCGATTCGTATCGATCGATGTCTCTTCCAGCTAATTTGATTCAAGCCCAAAGGGATTATTTTGGTGCTCACACGTACGAACGTGTGGATCGAAAAAGAGGTGAGTTTTTTCATACAAACTGGACGGGACGTGGTGGGAAAACATCATCAACCACGTATAACAAATAAGGTTCAAGTGCTTGATTTTGCTTGCAAAAGCCTAAAAAAGGCGTTTTAGGAGGACTTGTTATGAAAAAAAGTTGGATCATCAATGGGGTGATGGTGGTCACCTACGGATGGATGATGGTCGCAAATGTGCTTGCCAATGCGCTTCCGTTATACGGTGTCACAACCGGACAAGTATCGGATCGTTACTTTAACTTGTTTGCTCCTATCGGATTGACTTTTTCGATTTGGGGACTGATTTATCTTTTGCTTTTTCTTTACATCGTTACCGTTGTTTCTACCGTGTACTCGCCCCTAAATCAAAGAAAAAGAGACTCTGTGAATCTATTGTTTGCTTTATCATCATTCGCTAATGGTTTATGGATTTTTGCTTGGCATCGCTACAGTATTTTTCTATCCGTTCTTCTTATGCTGATCATCCTAGGCTGTCTTGCTGCAATTTCCATTCTAATCAAACACGAAAAAGGGCTTATTAAAGCGACTTTTGGGATTTATTTCGGATGGATTACGGTTGCAACGATTGCCAATATCACCATCTTTTTGGTTTCCATAAGAGGGTATACAAACGTTGCGATGAATCTTCAAACCGTGTTGATACTCTTTATCGGCCTTTTGATTGCTTCGCTTACCATCTATCGTCAAAAAGATCTCTATTATGGGTCTGTCATTGTGTGGGCTTACCTTGGCATTTATCTAAAGCATATTAACCCCAATGCCTTTGATCGTGGCTATCCTTCTATTATACAAGCAACCTTAATCAGCATCGTTGTTCTAATCCTAGTGATGCTCCTTACTGCAATCAAAAAAAAGCCCCTCTTAAATAGATAAAAATCGTTAAGATGCATCAAAAAAACATGCAGTTTATAAAACGCTTGACTGCATGTTTTTTGTTATGGCTATTCGTTGATATAAGACTTAAGATAGCGATAAGCATCATCCGATTGATTGGCGTAATGAAATCGAAGTTCAATCTTGTTTTGAGCGGTAATGATTTTCACTCTTTTAGCAATCGGTTGGTGATTCTCGTCATAGGCTTGCCCTAAAGATGTCTTGATTTTTTGGATGTCTTTTTTCAAGATGAAGAAATTGCCTTGAGTTTCATTCAAAATAGCAGAAATGTCTAAGTCGCGATAGCGCTCAAAGGCGTATTGGTTTTGCATCATGACAGCCATCATGCGTTCTTTGAAGCTTTTTCCTATCAGTTGCTTCTTAAGTTTTTCTTGTTCTTCTTTGCGAATCGCTTTGGTTAATTTCGCAAATACCAATCGTTTGTCGGTAACAATGACATAATAGGCTTGTGTCTTGAATAGCCCCTCTTTAATGTAGCAATCTGCAAGAACGTGTCGTTTAATCTCTTCCATGGTTTGTTTACCCGAAATTTTGGGTATGCTCCTTTCATATTAAAATCGATTTTTGATCTGATACAGTCAATAGATGAGAAAAGCATGATAAAAGAAACGATGGTTTGATACTATTTTAACATAAATAGGTTTTGATTGAAAAAAAGTCTGCGTCATCACCGATTGAGTGAAGACACAGACCCTTATTTGAATCGTTGTTTAGGCTAGATTTGATGAGCTGGTGTGTTCTGGTTTTTCTTTTGCTGGTTTTTTAGGCGATAGCGAATGAAGCGAAATGTTCCATAACCTACTACTAGTACAATCAATAACCATAACCACCATAACCCAAAACCATGATTGGGTTCATAGGCAATGATAAAGGTTCCTAGAACATCTGTTTCAAACGTGAGTGTTTGCGTCAGAGGGTCATACACTGCATCATATGAAATGACCTGTCCGTCTACAATCCTAAGGATTCGATAGTCCTTGAACCCTTGATGTTCTTCGGGTACTTGAATGGTCATTTTTACGGATTGGTTCAATCGGTCGATGTCATAAGAAGCAACACCTTCCTCATCAAGCGTTAGCCCAATATTTAAATAGAAACTGCTTAATCGACTAGTTTTTAGGTGGTTTTGAAGCAGAGTGAGTTGGTCGTTTACCACATCATCATCCATTTCATCTTTAATCTGATAGTTGGTTTTCAGCAAAAGATTGACATTTTTCCCATGAACCAATTCAGGGTCAATCGCTTCCAAAATATCATCCTTTTTCACATCAATGGTTTCTTGTTCTTCCTCTATCTTCAACCAAAAGGCATTGAATGTGAGGTTCTTATCTGGCATCGTTTGAGGCATAGGTGAACACCAACCATTGAATAGATAGCCTTCTCGTTTTGGCTCAGCTGGTGGTGTAAATGGATCTCCATAATTGAGTGTCACATTATCCATTAAGGAGCCCCCGTGTGTTCTAAAACTAATCGCATAATTGTTTACGATCCATTTTGCGTAAAGGGTGATGTTTTGATGGCTGCCGTTTGGAATGCTTGTTATTTTGTTTCCTGTAAACCCAGGAGTTCCAAACCATCCATCAAACGTATGACCCATTTTCGTTGGGTTTGATAGCAAAATGGTGGCTGATTCAATATGATAACTGGAAGGATTTAAACTTGATTGAGTTCCTTCATTCAAATGATACGTTATGGTGAACAAAGTGGGCGTCCATTGTGCGATGAGTTCAAGATTTTCTGCTGGCATGGTTGAAGGTAAAGTTTGGCTCCATCCTGTAAAGGTGTATCCCATTTTAGTTGGGTGATTAGGTGGAACAACTGGGGTATCATACTCTTGAATTATGGTTGTGACCGCACTTCCACCACTTGAATCAAAACGGATGGAATATGTATTAATTGTCCATTTAGCATAAAGCGATTGATTGCCATGAGAACCTAACGCGATTTGGGTGATCGCACTTCCTGTAAAGTCGTTTGTTTCATACCATCCTGCAAAGGTATGTCCGGTCTTGGTCGGATTTCCTAATGTGATCGTGGCTGTTTCAATATGATACGTGGCTGGATTGGATCCATGATTGGTTCCCCCATTTAAGGTATAGCTAATATTATAGGTCACGGTGTTCCATTTCGCATATAACGTTGTGTTGCTTGCTGGCATCTTATCAAACGTATAACTTTGCGATAGGCCACTATCTGAATACCATCCTCCAAACGTGTATCCCGTCTTCGTGGGTGCACTAGGCGCACTGACCGATGTATCATAGTCTTGCGTGATGGTTGTGACCGCACTGCCTCCATTTGATGTGAAATCAATCGAATACTCGTTAATCGTCCATTTGGCATAAAGCGATTGGTTGCCATGAGAACCTAACGCGATTTGGGTGATCGCACTTCCTGTAAAGTCGTTTGTTTCATACCATCCTGCAAAGGTATGTCCGGTCTTGGTCGGATTTCCTAATGTGATCGTGGCTGTTTCAATATGATACGTGGCTGGATTGGATCCATGATTGGTTCCCCCATTTAAGGTATAGCTAATATTATAGGTCACGGTGTTCCATTTCGCATATAACGTTGTGTTGCTTGCTGGCATCTTATCAAACGTATAACTTTGCGATAGGCCACTATCTGAATACCATCCTCCAAACGTGTATCCCGTCTTCGTGGGTGCACTAGGCGCTGTGAGGTCTGTACCAGCTGCTTGTTGGATATCAGCTACACTTGATCCTCCATTGGATTGAAAACTTACAATTGGATCAACTACTGGGGATAATGAACTCAACAATTGCGGTGTGCTTTGATTGCTTGTATTCGCAATACCCAATTGATGATATTCATTGCTTCCCCATAAATAAAGTTGTCCACTATCGGATAAAGCAGCAGAATGATTGTAGCCATTTGAAATCATGATTATTTTTCCATTAAGCCCCGTAAAAGTGGGAGTCGAAGGCGTCAATGTGTAGGTTGGAATGGTGTTTTGAATGAGTCCATTACCAATCTCTCCATACGCGTTTGAACCCCATGTTAGAACCGTGCCGTCGGTTCTTAATATGGAAAAATGGGTAGAAATCGCCACGTTAACATACCAGTCCCTGGCGACTTTGCTCGAAGTCGGTGTTTCGATGGAACTCAGTTCATGAGCCGAAGATGAAATCGCTTTAGAATGATTACTGCCCCAAAAAAAGATTTCGTATGAAGAGTGATGGTCCAAAATGACAGAGGTTACATTTCTTCCTAGGTGTATGCTGGAAACACCTCCAACAGAATACGGTATGTTAGTCACTTTAGTCGGATTGGTTGAGTGAGTCACCGTAGAATTTCCTAGTTGATAAGAGTAGTTATATCCCTACAGATATACTTCGTTTTGATCGGTCAAAACACCGGTGTGGCTATCCCCTAAACTGACTTGAACTATCTTGCCCATTTTTCCTGGGAAATTGGTGACTTTTTTAGGTGAACTTTGGTTGAGCGTTGAGCCGATTCCTAACTGCCCTCTATCATTATTCCCCCACGTGTAGACCTCCCCTTGATCCGTTAATGCTGAAGAATGACTCCCGCCTATGCAGACTTGGATAATTGTCCCAGTCTTTGAGGGCCAATTTGTCACTTCTCCGGGTACACTTTGTTGTGGAACGCTGGTGTTGGTTGTTCCGATTCCCAATTGACCGGTATAATTGATTCCCCATGTAAAGACTCGCCCTGTATCCGTCAATGCGGCGCTATTGTTTCCACCCGCTGATATTTGAATAATCTTTTCGGAACCTACAAGAGGAAATGTCAATTCTCTTGGTATTTCGGTACTAAAAACAGATGCATCATTGATGCCTAAATTCCCCCAAAAATTATAACCCCAATTGAACACTCTTCCTTTATCGGTCAGAACAACTGTGTGATAAGCGCCAAGAGACACTTGAATAATTTTCTCATTTTCATCCAACTGAACACTTGGTGCTAATGATTCATTCCAAATGGATTTGGCTTCGATTTTCGAAAATGAAAGCATCCACACGCTTGCTATCAAAACGATTACAAAAAGCCCTTTAAGGCCGATATTTCGCAAAGACTTTTGTGTTTGTCCCATGGTTTTCCTCCTACTAAACTGGTTACCTCTCCCGGATTAATATGTTTTTGCTTTTATTCATATTATCTCAGTTTCCGTTTCAAAAACATTAACGAATCCTTAATTATTTGTTAATTTTTTTACGTTGTAGAATTGTGTATTATAATAAGATTAGGTGATCTTATGCATTATATAACGATTGATAAAACACTCAAAAAACCAATCTATAAACAATTAGAAGTTGCCATAACCGATGCTATCCATCATCGCGTTCTCAAACATGGTGATCAATTACCGACGGAAGCTGAACTAGCATCCTTTTTTGATATTAGTGTTGTCATCATCCGAAAAGCCTATGACGGATTGGCAGAAAAAAGGTACATTAAAAAGATTCAAGGAAAAGGAACCTTTGTCGATTTGATTAAACCGATACGGTTGCCCTTAAATCATCTTCAAGTCTTGGAAAGTGAGATTCGGAAAAATCATCTATTAGAAGAAAAATGGATGCTTCTTTCTCGTCCAATTGAACAAAATTCCATTTTTCAAGTCACGATGAAATGCGTGGTTCATGTCGATCACATGCCGACCTATTTAAAAAACGTTGTTGCTCAATCAGCAAACATTAGCGCTTTGAAAGTTATTGTTCCTGAAAGTCCATACACGTCGATAAACCTGTTCAAAAGGGGGAACCCAAAGATCCATAAAGCCACATTGAAAGCTTATTCGCCAGGGGTTGGTTTATGCAAATTGCTTCACGTGGATGAACGCACCCCCTTTTATCATCTATCTGAACGAATTGATTTTGAGACCGTCACTTTTTGGGTTGATAGCTATTTTCCAAGCGATTATATCGAACTTGAGGCCCGCTTATGAAACCAGATAAAAATTTATATTTTGTGGATTTAGATCGCAGAAAAAAGGCAAGTTTATCCGCTCAAATCGAACATGCTTTGATTAAAAAGATATCCAGTGGAGACATTCCTGCAGGCCACCCGTTGCCTTCATATGATTGGTTATCTTCCTTTTTAAACGTCTCGTCAAAGGATGTTGAACTCGCGTATCAAAAATTGATGGAATCGGGGTTTTTGATTATCGATGAGACCCGTGTGCATCGGGTCATCCAAAAGGTCATTCGTGAGACATCGTTTTATTCAATGAAATCTTTGATTCAAACGATTGAAAATGCTGGATTATCCGCTCGATTTGAAACCCTTTTTGTTCATAAATCTCATCTAAAAGCTCATCCTCGACTCCCGGAACTATTTTCAAAAACCGCATCCATTACGCATTGTCGAAGAGTCTATTTTGCCAACGATATTCCTGCTTTTATCATGGATTCTTATATCGATATGGATGCTTTTGGATTAACAACGGACGTATTGACCCGTGATTTGATTTATCCCCGATTGGCCGATCAACATCAAATAATCCTAAAGAATGCACACCGATTGGTTTATGTCGATAAGCCGACTGCTTCCATTTCTAAAATTTTAAATGTTCCTTTAGATGAGCCCATCCTACGCTTTGAAAACGTATTTTATGATCAACACGAATCATTAATCGATTTTTCTATTGTTTGGTCGGCTCCTCATTATCATCTTGAGATGGATTATACCCACAAAGGAAAAACCGTATCAATCGATTAAGTCTTTGACTCAACCCTTCATACTAAGCTTTCAACACCCACTAGTTAACTCACACCGTGTTAATGGGTGTTTTTTAAGTTTTGCATATGCTATCGTTACATGCTTTTCTTATGTTATAATACAGTTAAATGTCAACTTGCCCAACAAGGAGTATCTCATGACTAAAAATAACCCATCCCATGCTGTTGATCCTTTAAACATTGAAACCATTAAACGTCAATGGTCCAAAACCTACAATAAAGAAGGTAAACCCGATTGGTCTCATATTTTTCCGTATTATACTGACCAAATCGTGTTTCAAGATTCCATTCAAAAAATTGAAGGCATTGTCCCTTTCAAAGCGATGTGCAACAGACTGACAAAGCGCTGTCGAAGCCTTCATATGAACATCTTAAATGTGACCATGACCGATAACATCATCATGTTCGAATGGATCATGACCATGAAATTTCGTATTTTTCCAAGCACCCCGATGTATGGTTCTTCCCGGTTAACGCTGAATCATGAAGGGTTGATTATTGAACAACGAGATTACTACGATATCTGGGGAGATATAAACAACGGGATTCCGATTTATCGACGCTTTTATCGCTGGTTTATGCGCGTCTTTTTCGGATAATATTGAGGTGAGCATACCATGAAGTGGCCTGAAGAACTCAATTTCATGAAAAACCGTAACGCGGTTCAAAAAGAAAGCACAACATCAATGAAAGGAAAACGAACCCTGATCTCAGGAGCAACCTCTGGAGTGGGTTTATCGGCTGCTTTTGTGTTAGCTGAAGCCGGTTCCGATCTTATTTTGTTATGCCGAAACCACGAAAAGGCTTTACCTATCCAAGAAAAACTGATTAATCAATTTGGTGTCCAAGTGGACATTGTCGTCGCTGATTTTAGCGACTTGGATGCTGTCTCAAAAGCGGCTCACCACATCCTTAAAGCTTATGAACGCATTGATGTGCTTATCAACAGTGTCGGGATTCACTCAACTAGAAAACGATTGAACAAAGATGGGATGGAACTGTGTTTTGTCGTGAATCATTTAGGTCCATTTTTGCTGACTGAACTTCTTCTTCCTAAAATGAAAGAAAGTGCACCTTCTCGTATTATCCAAGTGAATTCAGAAGGGCACCGATTCAGTTCAGTTCATCTCAACGACCTTCACTTTAAAAAAAGACTCTATACAGGATTAAGAAGTTACGGTCAATCCAAAACCGCTCAATTGCTTTCCATGATGGAAACAAGCAAACAACTTGAAGGAACTAAAGTGACCATCAACGCTTGCCATCCAGGAGGTGTCAAAACCGCCATTGGTAGCAACAATGGTTTTTTGTATCGTTTCTTTTTTAAACATGTGACCTCTAAGTTTCTTAAAGATCCCATTATATCCGGAAAAGCCCTCTATTATTTAGCCTCAGACCCTAAAATGGAAGGTGTTACGGGACGCTTCTTCAATTTGACGATTGATGAAGTTCCTGCGAAACATGCGCGCGATCCTAAGTTAAGCCACGTCGTTTATAAAAAGAGTTTAGAGCTAGTAGGTTTAACACAATGAAGCAGATGGATGGCCCTTTTGATGTCCTCGTTGTGGGTGCAGGAATGGCGGGTTTAACCGCTTCTTTATACCTTAGCCAATACGGTTATCGGACATTACTTGTTGAGCAAAATGACCAAGTGGGTGGATTAGTTAACGCATTTGATTATGAAGGTTTTTTATTCGATGGTGGCATACGGTCTATAGAAAACTCCGGTGTTTTAAAGCCTTTGATCCGCGATATGGGGCTCAATGTCGATTTTAAAAAGATTGATGTTAGCATGGGAATCGGCAAAGACGTCATCACCTTAAAGACTGCTCATGATTTAGGCCGCTATGAAACGTTATTATGCAGCCATTTTCCTCAAAATACAAAAGAAATACGTCGTATTGTCCTTCGCATGAAGCGTATTCTTGGCATGATGAATGTGCTTTATGGCATCGATAATCCGATGCTCATGGACTGGAAAACAAATAAACGATACCTTTTCAACGTGTTACTCCCTTGGTTTTTTAAGTTTATTCCGACATTGATTCAGATTGAACGATTCAATCTTCCTGTCGAAACGTACCTGAAGCGTTTCACCCAAAACCAAGCGTTGATTGATATGATTGCTCAACACTTTTTTAAAAACACACCCACCTTTTTCGCTTTGGGTTACTTTAGTCTTTACCTAGATTATCATTATCCCAGTCAAGGAACGGGTCGTCTTCCGATTTCCATGAAAGAAAAAATCGAATCCTTAGGAGGAAACATCCTCCTTAAGACCCGTATCGTGCGGTGGGACTTGGAGTCCAAAACACTTTATGATAGCCATAACCAATCTTACCGCTATCGAAAGCTGATATGGGCATCTGATATTCACCACATGTATCAGTCGATTGATATGGAACTTATCACGTCTAATCGACTTCGTTCCATCATCCAAAAGAAAAAAGATGTTCTTCATCAATCGATATCGGCTGAATCGGTATTAACCGTCTATTTGACTGTCGATTTACCCCCAGATTACTTTAAAGCGATAGCGACTGGTCACTTCTTCTATACCCCAAAGCCTCAAGGTCTCAATCATATCGAACTGCCTTTAGTCGATTCCATGGATGATGTAAAGGACCATTTGAGACGTTTCTATGCCTTAAACACCTATGAAATATCCATTCCCACCTTGAAGGGGGACCAATTGGCGCCCCCCAATCAAACGGGGTTAATTATCTCTGTATTAATGGATTACCCTTTTGTTAAGCATGTTTTGAATTGTGGGTACTATGAAGCTTTTAAATCGTTTACGATAACATCGTTTATCGATGCTTTATCAAATTCCATTTATCCAAAATTAAAAACGCATGTCATTGAGGCGTTTTGTTCCACTCCGGTTACCTTTGAAAAACGAACAGGCAATAAAGATGGAGCAATCTTTGGTTTTAGTTTTCTGAATAAAACCATGCCTTCAGAACACAAAATGTCTCGAATCACGCAATCGATCAAAACGCCTTTACCAGACACGTATCAGGCAGGTCAATGGTCCTTTAGTCCTGCTGGAGTCCCTATTTCGGTGATCACGGGTAAACTTGCTGCCGATCGAATTCATCAGCAACTGAAAAAACGGAGAAAAGAGGAAAATCATAATGCCTAAAAAAGTTGTGATTGTTGGAGCAGGAATCTCCGGCTTGACAGCAGCCGCTTATTTATCTAAGGAAGGCTTCGATGTGACCTTACTTGAAAAATCTGAAACCTTGGGAGGACTGATTGGAAGTTTCACGCGTGACGGCTTTACGTATGATCACGGCATTCGTGGTGTAGAAAATTCTGGCACGCTTTTCCCCATGCTCAAGCAACTGGGTATTGAGCTTACGTTTCTTCCGAATGTGGTGGATATGGGAATTGGCGATGACATTGTATCGATTCACCCCGCTCATAACTACGGGAGTTACAAAGAACAACTCAAACGCGTCTATCCTGATAACACAGATGAAATCGAAGCCATATTCAAGGATATTCAAAAAGTGTCTAAGTACATGGAAGTGCTCTATGATATCGATAACCCTCTTTTTCTAGATCCTAAAACAGATGCCAAGTATTTGATGAAAACGATTTTGCCTTGGATGTTCAAATATACCTTTACGATTGGCAAAATCGAAAAGTTAAAAACACCCATTCGACTCTATCTTAGTCGATACACGCAAAACTCAGATTTGATCGACGCCATCTGTCAGCATTTTTTTACCGATACTCCCTCTTTTTTTGCATTAAGCTACTTAAAGATGCATAGCGATTACTATTATCCATTAGGCGGAACTCAATCCATTGTTTTGGCCCTTAAAGCGTTTATTTTAAAGCATGGCGGGAAGATCAAAACTGAATGTGAAGTCGATAAAATCGATGTCGATCATCAAATCGCCTATCACAAGGATCTTTCGTTTCCCTATGATGCTCTTCTTTGGTGTGGTGATTTAAACGCGTTTTACCGAAGTGTGTCAAACACATCAATTGATTTTAAACCCATTCAAAACAAGTTACGTGCCTCTAATGGGAATGATTCGTTGTTTCAGCTCTATCTTGCGGTTGATTTGCCGAGTGACTATTTTAAATCAAAATTCTCAGGTCACCTCTTTTACATGCCCACTCAAAAGGGGTTAAGTCGATTGACCGTTGATGAGAATCAATTAATCGATGTGTTGGAGAAGCAGAATCCTAATCAGCAAAAAACAACATTAACAGACTGGTTGAGCCAATTTGCTCGTTATACAACGTATGAGATTTCTGTCCCAGTTTGTAGAGACCTTTCTTTAGCGCCCGAAAATCAATCCGCTGTCATCATTAGCACCTTGTTTGGTTACCGTCTATCCAAATGGCTTAAAGCGCATCATTTAGACACTTTTTTTAGACATGAGTTATCAAATCAGGTGATTGAGACGTTAGATAAAACACTCTTCCATGGATGGAAAAGCCAAATTCTTCATTCGTTTGATGCCACACCTTTGACGATTGAAAATCGACTTAACAACACCGGTGGCGCGATAACTGGATGGTCGTTCTCTCATGACATTCCAGTCGAGAACAAGCTCTTCAAAATTGCCAAGTCCATTCAAACGCCTTTTTCGAACATTTATCAATCCAGTCAGTGGTCATTTTCACCTTCCGGATTCCCCACCTCGATTGTAACAGCAAAAATCGCATCGGATCGAATCAAGCGCCTTTTAAAAAAATAATAGAAAAGGCTATCAAAGGATAGCCTTTGTCTAAAAAAAATTAACGATGGGTGCCGAAAAGAAAACCCGAAGTTTATACATATATTTTCATCACTTTGCCTTGTGATAAGCATATTTGTATTGATTCATGTGGTAATCTTTAATTTGGGTATATTTTTCTTTATTGTCAATATCTTCTTTGTTTGACACAGCATCCATTAATATGCTTTGTAAATAATTATACTCTGCATACTGTCCTAATGAAGCCATCACAAGGGCATTCCTAAAATACTTAGCGTGATGAGAAACTAGACCGGTATTGAAATCATACCCATATTGCTTTAAAAATAGATAAGCAAGCGCTGCAACTGTTCTTGTGTTCCCTTCTCTAAACGGGTGTACTTTCCAAACATCCGCAATCATTCGAGTAAATAAATGAATGAAGTCTTCTTTCTTCAGTAATATCCACTCAGTTTTAAGGTATTGACGATCTATATGAATCAGTTCGTTGATAATACTCTGATGCGTTGTATATTCAACGCTCTTACCATTAATGATAGGCTCTTCTTTATAAATATCAATTTTTCTTGGTACACCCGCCCAATCATAAACATTCTCAAACAATTTCTTATGGATTTTCAAGACATCTTTTGATGTGCTAATCTTTAATGGAGTTTTGATTAATGAAATCAAAGCAAGTTTTGTCATACGGTTCTCAAACTCATCGAGTTTGTCTTTATCTTTAATGTTAGCTTTGTCGATTAAAACATCAGAGTCTTTGTAAATATATGGATCTTTCATTATAAGTTTCTTCCAAGTGCAAATACTGCTGTCTCATAATCGATTAAGTCTTGAGCATATAAACTTAATATCCGATTTGCATAAGAAGATACTTCTTTTCCCCCAGTTAAATTAATCGCGTTTGCTAGCATTTCAATTTCTTTAGCTTTCTCTTGACTTGGTAAAACTACATCAAAAGGAATACCTCTTCTAGATACTATTTGCTTTAAGTATATATTAACGGCATAGGATAAAGTAATTCCGAGATCACTTAAAATTGATTCAACATCGTTCTTTAAATCATCAGAAACTCTGACATGAATAACATCATTTCTCATACAATTCACCTCATTAATATTGTATCACATTTGATACACATAATCAAGATTTAAGGCTATTTGTCTTCTCCCATTATCCATTGCCCTTCTGCTCAATAGTCATCAATTTTTTATAATACTCATTAGCTTTTGTAGTTTTTTAAAGATAATTTCCCATCGCATCATAATGGCTTATCCCTGCGCTTGAAAACATACCGACAAAATAGTCTGTCATTTCTTGCGATATACAAAAGTCATTATATATTTGTTTAGCATTCTTTTGATTACTTATCAAGTTAAATATGGAATGATTTTTCCCTATTACACCGTGTACGCCATAAGTGAAATCACATACAAAAAATTCATTGTTCACAAACGATTCACAAACAGCATGTCCATTATAGGCATATTTCGTGTTTGCCAGATAAACCATTCTACATGGAATGCTTAAACATTGTAATAAAACACAACCAACCCTTGATATATCGGTACACCAATCAGCCCCTCGATCAATGATTTTCTTTTCAGTTCCACCGAAAAACATATCGTTGAAAGGCACATTAACTGTTTCAACAATATCTTTAGTGAAAGAAAGAACATTCTCGATCGTTTTTATATCATGATCAGTTTTAAATTTTTGTGCAAAAGCGTACACCTCATGCAACTTAATATTCTAATTGACATTTGGCAAGTAATCATCGCATAGAAAATTATAAGACTTTTTGTTTAAAAGGATCATGTTTTCTAACAGTTTATAGTCAACCGAATCTTGATCATGCAAATCGTTTCTATACACGGTTGCGTATGCTTTTCCAAAAATGTCTCACCCTTTATATAAATCATTAAATGTATGT